>NZ_JAPUVO010000120.1 GCF_029255185.1 Propionivibrio sp. | reverse complement strand
TTATTGGCGCTATGGCCGGCTTCGTCTAGCGCACTCGTGCTGTTGGTCTGGACAATGACGTAGTAGTCGCCGGCAAGGTCGATCGGCAAGGTGATCGTCGCCGCGCCAGTGTAGCTTTGCCCGACCGCCAGCAGGCCGGCGTGGGTGACTGAACCGGCCAGGATGATGTCGTCCGCACCGCCCAGGGTCGCGTCAGACGACAGCACGACGCGGTCGTTCCACAGCGCCAGATTGGTCGGGGTGTTGCCGTTGTTCTGCACATCCCAGGTGATGCGGATGTTCTCCCCGCTTTGCGCTGTTAGCGGGGCGTGCACCTCAAGGAGGTTCAGGTCGGCGTAGGGGATGATCAGATCGATCGGCGCCGCAGCGCTGGTGTTGTTGGCGCGGGTGTCCGGTTCCAGGACGCTGGCCGCACTGTCGGTCTTGACCCACAGGTAGTAACGGCCTTCCGGCTTGAATGGCAGGGTCACGGTCCGTGTGGTGCTGTACGCGTTACCGACCGTCAGCAGCTCGGTGTGGGGAACGGTATCCAGGACGATGTCGTCGCTATTGCCAATCACCGCGTCACTGCTAAAGATGATCTGATCGTTCCAGGCGCTGGCCGTGTCGGCCTCCCCGCTGTTGGTGACGGTAAAGCTCACTAGGATCGATCCGCCAGCAAAACCAGAGGTGGGCAGCGTGACGCCGCTCACCACCAGGTCGGCATAGGGTTTGGCGGTGGAACTGGTTTGGATGGTGCTGCGGTTATTGCTCTTTGCATCGCCCGTGGCGTTGGTTTCAAAGAGTACGCCCACGCCGGCGCTGTTCTGGTCAGCGGTCACCTGGATCTCGATGTCGCCGACGCCGCGCAGCCCCTCCGGCAGGCTGAAGTTAAAGCGGCGACTGCGAAAGTCGCCCGCACCGATCAGGCCGGCGCCGGGCTGCTCCGGATCGTAGGCCTGGCTCACGTTGCGCAGGGTTTCGCCGGTCGTCCGGTTGATGACGACAATGCGCTCGTTAAAGCCGGCCGGTACCGGTACGGCACCATCGTTCCAATCCTCCCAGAGCGCCGTGACCAACCCGCCGGCGGTCAGGTCGCTCTGCTCGACGTGCAGATTGCGGACCACCAGGTCCGGACCCGAGGCGACGCTGACGCTGCCCGTGTTGTTCGCTTCCGCCGTATGGCCGGCATTGTTCTCGACAATCTCTGCGGCATAGTCGGTGGTGACGACAAACTCGATCTGTCCGGCGCCGAGGGCGCCTGCGGGCCAGTCAAAGGTGTAGCTACGGTCGTCGGTGAAGGCGCCGTCCGCCGCCAAGTCGCCGGAAACAGCGGGGTCGTAGCGCAGGTCGGCGCTAAGCAGATTCTGGCCGCTGGTCAGGTTGCGGATCTGCAGGTGGTCACTCCAGGGCGTTTGCACCGGCGCGTTGCCGCTGTTGCCAACCCGCCAGTGCACGGTGACGGACTGGCCCGCCACCCAGGCGCCGGCCGGTTCGATGGCGAGATTGCTCACCTGCAGGTCGGCATACGGCGCCAGTTGCGATACAACGACGATGCTGGCGCTGTTGTTGAGCTCACCCATACCGCCGGCAGCGTGCTCGGTGACGTCATTCTCAACGTCGGCCATGACTTCAAAGGACAGGTTGCCGACGCTCAGCTCGCCGTCCGGCAGGGTCAGCGTGATCGTGCGGGGGCGTCCGGCGCCGGGCGCCAGGGGCAGCGCGCCAATGTCGGTGTAATTGACGAGATAATTGCCGATGATGGCGCCACCAAGCGTGGTGTTGCGTACGATGATGCGGTCCTGCCAGAGTCCGGCGGTTGGTTCATCGCCGGCGTTAAAGGTTTCCCAGCTCAGGACGACGGATCCACCCGAGTGCAGCGGGCCGCCTTGCGGTGTTGCCGTCAGGCTGTGCACGACAAGATCGGGCCCCGGTTCGCTGCCCAGCCCAGTGAGGATGATCTTGGCGCTGATCGGCACTGGGTTGACGTTGAAGCTGTAGTCGACCGAGGAGACGCCGCTGGTACCTGAAATGACCAAGGTATAGGTGCCGGTCACCGCGATGTTCAGCAGACCGAGGTCGCCAAAGAGCATGGGGGTCGGGCCGAGCAGCCGCCGACCCCAGGGGTCGATCAAGGACCAATCGGCATAGGCATAGGGGGTGCCCCCCTGGTAGTCGACGTAGTACTGCTCACCGGCGGTGGCGGTAAACTGGTAGAGATCGGTTTTATAGGCATGGTTTAGCTGACTGCTCACCGGCGTGCCGGTGGTCAGGGGCGTCGCCGAACTAAAATCGAGCAGACGAAAACTGTAGGAACCGACAGAGTCGGCGCCGCCTCTGAGGATTAGCGTGTAGTCGCCAGCTGGGAGGTCGTAGCCCGCCGAGTCATCCCCGGTGAACGAATCGCTCGCGACGTTGCCGCGCGGCCCGATCAACTGCCAGAAGAAGTTGCCATAGCTTAGCTTGTCCATATAGACGTGCTTCGCCTCGTTCAGCGTAAATGTGTAGAGGTCACGCTGCCCGACGTGGTCGATGGCGCCATCGACCGTGACGCCCAGCGGGTTCGCCAGGTTGATCGTTTGGTCGGTGATCTTCTGTATCTTGAAGCTGTAGCTGCTCGCGGTGCTGGCTGAGACGGCGCCCTCGATGAGCAGGGTGTAGGTTCCGCTCAACGCGAGCGTGAACGGGATGGTGTCTGAGCTCATGGCGCTCGGGCCGAAGACCTGCACTCCCCAGGGATCGAGCAGGCGCCAGTAGGTGTTGCTGGCGCTGAGGTAGTCGAAGTAGTAGCGCTCGCCAGCGCTGACGGTAAACTGGTAGAGGTCGGTTTCGTTGCCGGGGTTCAGCGTGGCATTGACCACCGCGCCGGAGGTCAGGGGCGTTGCCAGACTCAAATCGCGCAGGCGGAAACTGTAGGCGGGAACACTGTCGGTCGTGCCGTCGATGATCAGGGTGTAGGCGCCGGCCGTGAGGTCGAGCAGCGGCGAACTGGACAGGTTCCCGGCGTCGCTCCCGGAGAACGATCGGCTGCTGACCAGCCCGCGCGGTCCGCTTAAGGTCCAGGTCAGGTTGCTATTGTTGGTCAGCGCGTCAAAATAGACCGCCTTGGCCGTCTCCAGCGTGAAGGTGTAGAAATCACGCTGACCAGGATGGTCAATGGCGCCGTTGATGGTGCTGTCCAGCGTCAGCCCGAGGGGGTCGTCGATCACCTTTTGCAGCATGAACTGGTAGTTTGCAACGCTCGTCAGGTTGGAACGTCCCTCGATCAGCAAGGTGTAGGTGCCACTAAGGTCTACGGAGAACGGCCCCACATCCGTATCGAATGCAGTGCGATCGATCACCACCTGCCCATTCGGGTCGAGCAGGCGCCAGTCGACAAACGAGCTCGATACGCTCAGGTTGCGGTAATCGAAGTAGTAGCGCTCGCCAGCGACGGCGTTAAATTGGTAGAGATCCGTCTCGCGGCTCGGATTGAGCTGCTGGCCGATGACCGGTGTGTTAAGGGTCAGGGTCGGCGCCTGCGCGGTATCCAGGACGCGGAAGTTGTAGCCCCCGGTCGCCGTGCCGTCAACGGTCAGCAGATAGGTCCCGGCCACCAGATTGTAGATCGGCGCGCCAAGACCAAAATCGTAGGCGTCGGAGTTGTTAAAGCCGCGATTGCTGACCACCGTTCCGCGCGGCCCGGCGAGCGACCAGCGCTTGCTGCTGCTGTCGGACAGGGTGTCAAAGTACAGCCGCGTATCGGTCGCAAGCGTCAGGGTGTAGTAATCCTTCTGACCGACGCTTAACAAGCTGCCGGCTTGCTGGACGCCGAGGTTAAGCAATGTGCCGGCAGGCGTTCCCGGCAGCGCGACGTTGCCCACCAGGTCGACCTTGAAGCTGTAGCTTACCGCCGCGCTCACAGATAGACTGCCCTCGATGAGCACGGTGTAGGTTCCGGTATACGCGAAGGTCAGCGGGCCGATGTCGCCATTGCCCATATTAACCGGGCCGAACACCGTCCCGCCCCAGGGGTCGAGCAAGCGCCAGTGAGGATTTCCGCTGCTGCTAATGAAGTCGAAGGCGTACTGCTGACCAGCGGTGACCGCAAACTTGTACAGGTCGGTTTCGTTGCCCGGGTTGAGCGTACTGCTCACCGTCGCACCCGGGGTGAGCGTCGTCGCCGCAGCAAAATCCCGCAGGCAGAAACTGTAGTTGCCGACGGGGTTGTTATTGCCGAGGTCACGGAGGTCAATCATCAAGGTGTAGGTGCCGGCGACCAGGTCGAGCAGCGGCGAGCGGCCGAAGTCATCAAAGTCGGACGCAGTGAACGTCCGCGCGTCCACGACCTTGCCGCGCGGTCCGGCGAGCGTCCAGGCAAAGAAAGGGTCATCGGTCAGCGCGTCAAAATAGACGGACTTCGCCGTGTCCAGCGTGAAGGTGTAGAAATCGCGCTGCCCGGCATGGCCAATCGTGCCGTTGACGGGGATGTCGAGCGGCGTCGGCAAGGCGATGTTGTCATCCGTCACCTGCTGTACGTTGAAGCTGTAGGTGGCGATGCTGGTGTTCGAGATTTTGCCCTCGATGAGCAGGGTGTAGGTTCCGGGCAAGGCGAAGGTGCGTAAACCCATGTCAGCACTGCTAAGCATTGAGGTCGGGCCGAAGACCTGCCCACCCCAGGGATCGAGCAGACGCCAGTAGACATCGCTGGTGCTGGCGCTCAGGAAGTCGAAGTAGTACTGCGAATTGGCGCTGGTGACGACAAACTTGTAAAGGTCGGTTTCCTTGCCTGGGTTGAGCACATCGCTAACCGGCGTGCCCGGGTCAAGGAGCGTCGCTGCGCTAAAATCGAGCAGGCGGAAACTGTAGGCGCCGACCGTGGCGGCATTGCCGGCGACGGTCAGGGTGTAGACGCCAGCAGCCAGGTCGAGCAGCGGCGAGGTGGACAGGCCCGAGCCGTCGCTCGCGGTAAAGCCCCGGGTCACGACCGCGCCGTGCGGCCCGCTGAGCGTCCAGGAGAGGTTGGTGGCGTTGGTCAGTGAGTCAAAATAGACCTGTTTCGCATCATTTAACGTAAACGTGTAGCTGGCGCGCTGCCCGGCGTAGTCAATGCTGCCGTTGACCGGGGTGCCGAGCGGCTCGGTTACGGCAATCGTCTTGTCCGTGACCTTCAGTACGTTGAAGTTGTAGGTGGCGGCGCCCGTGTTGGCGACACTGCCCTCGATGAGCAGGGTGTAGGTCCCGGATAGGGCGAGGGTCAGCAGGCCGATATCGCCCGAACTCATTGACGTCGGGCCGGCCACCTGCGCCCCCCAGGGATCGAGCAGGCGCCAGTACACGCTGCCGGTAGAGCCTAAGTACTGGACGTAGTAGCGATCGCCGGCGGTGGCCGTAAACTGGTAAGGGTCGGTTTCCTTGCCGGGGTTGAGCTCATCATTGACCGGCGTGCCCGAGTTAAGAGGCGTCGCTGCGCTTAAATCGAGCAGGCGGAAGGTATAGGGGACGGCGGTGTCGCCCGCGCCGTCGATGATCAGCGTGTAGGTGCCGGCCGCGAGGTCAAGCAGTGGCGAAATGCCAAAGCCGCCGGCGTCGCTCGCGGTGAACGAGCGGTTACTGACGAGTTCGCCGCGCGGTCCGCTTAAGGTCCAGGTGAGGTTGCTGTTATTGGTCTGCGCATCAAAATAAACTGGCTTGGCCGTATCCAGCGTGAAACTGTAAAGGTCGCGCTGCCCGACGTGGTCGATGGCGCCCGTGGTCAGGGTGTTTAGCGCGAGGCTCGGGGTGTCATCGCTGACCTTCTGCAGGTTGAAACTGTAGCTGCCGTTGCCCGTCATCGAGATATCGCCCTCGATGAGCAGCGTGTAGGTGCCGCTCTGTTCGAGGGTGAACGGGCCTTGATCGCCGAAAAAAGTGCGGTCGATCACGACGCGGCCCGCAGCGTTAATCAGGCGATAGTAGATGCTAACGCCGCTCGCGGTCTGTCGGTCGAAGAAGTAGCGATCGCCAGCGTTGGCCGTAAACTGGTAGAGGTCGGTGCGATTGGCCGGTGCGGATCCCGGGCTGACCACCACGCCCGGGACGATCACCGTCGCCTGGCTGGCATCGAGCAGACGGAAACCATAGCTTGCCCCCGTCGCCGTGTCGTTCATGCCTTCGATCATCAGCGTGTAGTCGCCCGCCGCCAGGTCGAGCAGCGGCGAGCCCGGACCAAAGGCGTAGCCATCCGATGCCGTGAAGCTGCGCGCCGCAACGACCCTGCCACTGGGCCCACTGAGCGTCCAGGTCAGGGCGCCGATGTTGGTCAGCGCGTCAAAATAGACGCGCTTCGCCGCGTCCAGCGTGAAGGTATAGAAATCGCGCTGGCCGGCGTAGGCAATAACGCCGTTGACCAGGGCACCCAGCGGCAAGACCGCGCTGTCGTCCGTCACCTTCTGAACGGCGAAGCTGTAGTTGCGTACCGTGGAGCCTGAAACGGATCCCTCGATGAGCAGGGTGTAGGTTCCGGTCAGCGCCAGCGTCAGCACGCCGCGGTCGCCCGAGCTCATTAAACTCGGGCCGAAGACTTGCCCCCCCCAGGGGTCGAGCAGGCGCCAGGCGGGGCTGCCGGTGGCGCTCAGGTAATCGAAGTAGTAGCGCTCGCCAGCGCTGGCCGTGAATTGGTAAAGGTCGGTTTCATTACCCGGGGTAAGGGTGCTCGCTACCGTCGTGCCGAGCGGTAGCGGCGTCGCTGCGCTTAAATCCCGCAGGCGGAAATCGTAGCTGCCCAAGGCGTCGGCCGTGCCGTCGATGATCAGGGTGTAGGCGCCGGCCATTAGGTCGAGCAGTGGTGTGCCGGTAAAGTTCATGGCGTCGCTCTGATTGAACGCCCGGTTGCTCACCACCGCGCCGCGCGGCCCCGTCAGCGTCCAGGTGAGGCTGCTGGTGTTGGTCAGCGCATCAAAATAGACTTGCTTCGCCGCGTCCAGCGTGAAGGTGTAACGGTTGCGCTGGCCGACCTGGGTAATGCTGCCGCTGACCAGGGCGTCCAGCGGCAGGACCGCCTGCCCGTCCGTCACCTTCTGCAGCTTGAATTGGTAGTTGGCGTCGCCGGAGAGGGTCGAGTGCCCTTCGATCAGCAGGGTGTAAGTGCCGTCATAGTCGAGGGTGAAGGGGCCTGCATCGGCATTGAATGTTGTTTTATCGATCGCCACGTGCCCATACGGGTCCAGCA
Organism: Propionivibrio sp.; assembly: GCF_029255185.1. Classification (GTDB taxonomy): domain Bacteria; phylum Pseudomonadota; class Gammaproteobacteria; order Burkholderiales; family Rhodocyclaceae; genus Propionivibrio. The sequence goes on along the minus strand of NZ_JAPUVO010000120.1, from coordinate 65,987 downwards.
GACGCCAGCAGACGCCACTGCCCGGTACGCTCAGGCTTTGGTAATCGAAGTAGTAGCGCTCGCCAGCGATGGCGGCAAATTGGTACAGATCGGTCTCGTTGCCCGGACTGAGCGTGTTGCTAACTGCCGTGTTAAGCGGTAGCACCGGCGCCAGCGCAGTGTCCAGTACGCGGAAGCTGTAGGCGCCGGTCCCCGCGCCGTCGTCAATGGTCAGGCGATAGGACCCGGCGACCAGGTCGTAGACCGGTGCGCCAAGGCCCAAGCCAACGCCATCGGAGCTCTCGAAAGCCCGTTTGTCGACCAAGGTGCCGTTCGGGCCGTAAAGCGTCCAGCGCATGCCGCCAACGGCGCTTAGCGCATCAAAATACACCCGCGTCGCGGCATCCAGATTCAGGACGTAAGTTTGCGGCTCATCGGCGGTGGTCACCATGCCGCTGACTGTCTCGCCAAGGGTCAGCGGCGTGCCGGCCCACGGCTCGACGACGCCCGTGCCATTCCAGGTGCGTTCGAGATTGAAGGTGTAATCGATGGGCGTCGATGCGCCAGCATCGCCTTTGAGCAGCAGGGTGTAGACACCGTTATAACTTAAGCCAAAACTGCCAAGGCTCGTAAAATCCCCCCAGCTAAATACCGAGCCAAACGGATTGATCACGGTCCACGACGCGCTGCCTCCCGAGATGGCTTTCTCATTGAATGCGTAACCATCGCCCGCCGTTACCGTAAATTTGTACATCACGCTATCGTTCGCCGCGCTCAGCTCGCCGGAGACGGCCGTCCCCGGCGTCAGCGCCAGGGCTGCGCCAAGGTCAAACAGGCGGAGGCTATAGTTGGCCACTGTGTCGCCCGCGCCAGCGACGGTCAGGGTGTACGACCCGGCCACCAAATCAAGGTATTTCGGGACGCCGGTAGCGCTCGTACCGGGATAGGGGATCGAAACAATGTTTTGACCGCTGAGGGCAAACGAGGTCCCTGAAGCCGGCGTCAACGGCGATAAATAGCTCGCGCTGAAGCCATCGGTAATCCCCCCGGCGCTGGGCGAGGACACGCTGATCAAATCCAGTTCGGCTGCGTCGCTGTTTTTGTGAAAGGTGATTTCGTAAACGAGGGGCGTTGCGTCAAACGAACTGCCGTAGTTGAACCCTTCCACGCGAATCTTGTAGGTGTCGGCGCTGGCGAGCGTGTACAGCGTGCTTAGCCGCAGATCGCTTGGACAAATGTGGATGCCGGGCAGCGCCGGGTTCTGCGGCCCCAACCCGCTATACGTCGAAGCTCCCGAACCAAAGGTGATATAGCCGTTCGGTCCGACAAAAACCGATGAGTAACTCTGGCCCAAGAACTGGATGGCAAACGGCAACGACAGTTCAAAAGGATTGTCGTCCTGGTCGCCGCTGTAGACCAAGTCCATACCGTCAGGGCCGATGGTGCGCAATGTCGGTGCCGTAGACGTGCGCGTGGCGCCCGTTCTGAGCACCTCGCCCTGAGGGCCGGTCAGCGACAAGGTGAGTTCGGCGTCGGACGCGAAGGTGTCAAGGTACACCCGCTTGGCCGCGTCCAGCGTGACGGTGTAGCGGTCACGTTGCCCGGCCTGGTCGATGCGACCGGCTACCGTCTGGCCCCAGACCAGGGGCGCACTGTCGTCGATGACCCGTTGCGCCTTAAAGCGGTAGCTCGCCGCCACGGTCGAGTTGATACGCCCTTCGATCAGCAGGGTGTAGACGCCAGTGTAGGCCAGGGTGGTCAGCCCCAGGTCGGTGTCCAGGGCGGTGCGGTCGCACACAATCTGCCCGTACGGGTCGAGCAGGCGCCAATAGACCTCGCCGCCGGACAGGTCCAGCGCGTCAAAATAGTAGCGATCCAGCGCGCTCGCCGTGAATTTGTAGAGCGCCGTCGCATTGCCCGAAGCAAGCTCACCACTGACTTCTGTGCCCGGCTCGATGGCCGTGGCTTGGGTGAGGTCAGAAAGACGGAAACGGTAGTCCCCCTGCGCGTTGCCGGTACCTGCTACCGTCAGGGTGTAGTCGCCGGCAACCAGGTTGGCGATCGGCGCGCCAACGCCAAAGTCGTACGAATCCGAGCGGTCAAACGGGCGGCCGCTGACAACCACGCCGCGCGGTCCGCTTAAGGTCCAGGTCAGATCATTGCGGTTGGTCAGCGCGTCAAAGTAGAGCAGTTTCGATTCGCCCAGGCTAAAGTGGTAGCTGTTCACTTGCGTCGGTTGGTCCAGGCTGCCACTGACCAGGGTTCCCAGGCTCAGGTCGTCAGAATGGTTGGTGATGGGCTGCACGTTAACGCTGTAATTCATGACGCCGATCGAGCCTGCACTCCCTTCAACCAGCAGGGTATAGCTTCCCGCAAGCTCCAGCGTCCGGACATCGTTCGCTCCGTACGCCTGCGACGGGCCGAACACCGCTTTGCCGAACGGGTCGTACAGCCGGTAGTAGGCTTGGCCGCCGTCACTGTTCAGTTGGAAATTGACGCGCTCACCGGCGCTGGCGCTAAACCGATAGACATCGGTTTCATTGGCCGGGGTCAACTGGCTGTTAAGCACCGTCCCCGGGGTGAGTTCGTCGCTCTTCTGGACGTCGATCAGACGCAGACTGTAGGCCCCCGTGACATCTGCGTTCGCATCGAGGGTCAGCGTGTAGTCGCCAGCTGCTAAATCAAGCAGCGGGTTGCCCAGCGCACCCGAGGCATCGGTTTGCGACAAGGGTCGATTGCTAACGACGGCCCCCTGCGGCCCTTGCAGGGTCCAGTTGATGCTGCTGGTGTTGGTCAGGCTGTCAAAAACAACGCGCGTGTTTTGTGGCAAGGTGAAGCCGTATTGATCAACTTCGCCCGGTACATCAATCGAGCCCATGACCGCAACCGCCGGGTCGCCGGACAGTAAGACGCGCGGTTCCAGCGCTTCGAAGCGGATCGCCGGCGTTTGCGCGGCGCGCGGCGTCGGTCGAGCTGCCGTCTTGGCCGCTCGCGCCTGCCACTGCGCGGGACCAAAGGTCCGCAACAGAGCCGACATCAGCGGCGATAGGGTCAGGTTGCGAAGACGGTCTGGACGGTCGTTCTTGTCGATGGCGTTGCGCATGTAAATGCTCCCTTGAGGTTACCGATCACCGGCATGATGCAGGATGGCACGATTACCCACTCAAGTTCCGTGCCAGGATAAAATTCCTTGAAAACAGTGAGCGCTGCTCGCGCGACTAAATAAAAGTGGACGCTAATTGTCACTACCTGACGGAATTCGTCACTTCGCGGCATCGCGCTTGCCGTGGGGGTGCCAGGGGGCCACGCCCAGCGGCGTTGTAAAAACTAACAAACTTTGGCAGCCAGAACGCTTAAAATGCGTATTTCGCGCAAACTGTCGCAAACGCCAGGATGAAGCCAGGTAGAAACGATCCCTGCCCTGTGGCAGCGGAAAGAAATATAAGGCGTGCTGCCAGGGCGGTGAAGCGCATGCGTCACCGACGGGAAATCTTCACGCCGCCATCGATACGGCACGACTGCTGTCTTTCTTCAACGCCGTGCACTTTGCGCCACTGGAAAACGAGCTGAACCGATTGACGCGAGAGCATCCGCAGTCCAGTTTTCTTTGGAGCCTGCTCGGCGCGACACTGCAAATGCAGGGCAAGGAGGGTCTTGCGGCCTTGCAAAAGGCAACTTTGCTGTCGCCAAATGACGTTGAAGCCCATGTCAACCTGGGGACGGCCCAGTAGCACAGAGGCCGCCTTGAGGAGGCTGAGACGAGTTATCGTCGCGCCCTGGCAATCAGACCGGACACGCTCCGGGCCAATCTTAACCTTGGCAGCTTGCTCATGGACTGCAAGCGTCTTGAGTCCGCCGGGACCTTGAGGTTTCCGCAGGGCTCGCCACGACGAGGCGGTGCGCAGTTTCCGCGAGGCCTTGCGGGTAACCCCTTATTCTCCTGACGTTTATTTTTGTCTCGGAAACCTACAGCGCGAACGCGGCGATCTGGATGCCGCACTATCGAGCTATCGTTCTTGCCTAGATGCCTTGCCAGGCTTTGCCCCAGCCTATAACAACCTGGGCAATGAGATGCTGAAACCGCCCCGGCCAGAACGCGAGTGCGGGGCCTGAGGCAGCGCCCCAGTGGTGATGTACACCGCGCTACCGGGCATCAGAAATATGTCAAAGCACCCACAAAAAAACGGGCGCCGAAGCGCCCGTTTCAATTTCTAATCTGACTAAAGTCAAATTAGAACGAGTGGCTTGCACCCAAGATCACGCCGTTGAAGTTTTTACCAGTAATGCTGGTAAACACAGCGCCGCCAACCGGCTGAATCTCCGAATTGGTGTCGTTATTCACGCGAGCATAGGCAGCGTAAAGCGAGGTGCGCTTGGAGAGCATATGGGTGTAACCAAGCAGCCATGCATTGGCGTTCATGTCGGCTGCATCATCGTCCTTCCTCGCGTACTGAACAGCAACCTTGCCAGCAGATCCGACCGGAACCTGCACGCCAAGCGTCCACAGAGCGTTATCCTGATTTCTCAAGGTGCTTGTAAGCGCCGTGCCGACATTTTGCGACAGGTAATAGCCGCCCATCACCTTAACGACCTTGAAGTCATACGAAACGCCAACGGTCAAATCCTTGGAATTCTCACTGCCCGTAAATTTCTGGTCACGAACTGCCCAGGTGGCATTGGCGCCAAACGGGCCATTCGCGTAATTCACGCCAAGTTGATAGATGTCGTTACGAGTGGTTGTCACTAAAGTCGTATCGTCAACACCCACGCCGGTCGCGCTTACGTTCACCGGAATCCATGCGGCGCCAAGCGTAAAGCCGCTTAAATTCGGCGACTGATAGGATACGGCCTGGATTTTGGTGTTGGAGAAAGTGCCAGTCGACTTGCCAAGCAGATCGTTGGGGCTCAGATTGCCCATGGTTTCAGTGTTGATGCCGTGCCAGGCATCAGCCAGCGTTGATTGCTGACCGATTTTGACCGTACCGAACTTGGCACTCGTCAAGCCAACATTGGCTTGGCGTGCACTGCCCCAGACCGTGTTTTGCGCAGTTGTTGTGCCATCAACATTGACACCTGATTCAATCTGGAAGATCGCCTTGAGGCCGTTACCCAGATCCTCTTCACCCTTGAAACCAAGGCGCGACGTATACAGACCAGTGTTGCCACCATTTTCGATAGCCGTGGCGCGTTGATTAGCACCCGACCAGTTGGTGACTGCGGCATCAGCAATACCGTAAACAGTTACGTTCGACTGTGCGAAGGCAGCACCCGAAACCAGGCCGGCAACTGCCAGCGCGATAATTTTCTTTTGCATTGTGAATCTCCTCTAGGTTTAAGGTTGGCAGATTTTATGTGGGCTCCACCAAACTGGACCTCTCATGAATGAGAAGCTGTGCGAATAATGGCAAAGGGTATGGCCCGGGGCAACCTTGGCGCGGCGATTGGGGCGCCTGTTTAACCGTTTTGTTGTGTAAATGCAACAGAACGATTCTCAATTAGCGATGAAAACCCATTCGCCAGCGATCACTTTCCCACACCGGGGGCGGTCACCAGATCACGCAGGCGGAGTAACTCGGGGCCAAACTCGCTACTGATCGCCTCGTAGATACGTAGCAGGTGCTCAGGTAAATAATCATGGGCGATCCTGTTGCGCAGATCGCGCATGCGGAACCACAGGTCGACGTCAGCAACAAGACGCCACTTGGTGGCATTGCCCAGAAGATCACGGTAGCTTTCGCTGTTCAGGGCAAGGCGCGCACGCTCTACTGTCCGAAAATAACGAATGGCCATTTCGACGGCGCGAAGGTAGCGATCGCAGAGGGCATCGTAGGGTTCGAGTTCTTCGGCGGTGTAGCTGCGCAGCAAATCAAAAGGCTGATAGCGACGCAGCGAAGCCTCAACCATGCCGGCAGAGTTTGCATAGCGTTGGGCAATGGCAGCGACGAGAGCGTCGTAATCAGCGGAGGACATCGAGCGGTTCCAGCGTCAGCGTTGAAATAAAAGCAGATTGCTCGGTCGTTGGATGATCCGGATCGACCACCAACACATCAAGCTTCGCGTCAAACTCGCGGGCAAAGCGACTGGCCACCCGGTGAGCTGTCTCAAACGGGGGCGCTTCGCTGTACAGCAGAAGATCAATGTCGCCGCCCCTTGCAGCGTCGTTGGTCCGCGAGCCAAAGAGAAATGCACGGCGATAGGAGACGCCAGCAAGCGCCAATTTCAATGCGCTAATTTCAGGATCGCTAAGTCGCACGCGTTCTTCTCAGGCAAACAGCATCGCCAGTGCCTGGCCAGGGCTGGGCGCACGCATGAAGGCTTCGCCGACGAGAAAGGCGTGCACCTGGTTTTTGCGCATCAGCTCAACGTCATGCGCCGCCAGGATGCCGCTTTCGGTGACGACGATGCGCCCGGCCGGAATATGCGGCAACAGGTCAAGCGTAGTTTGCAGACTAACTTCAAAGGTGCGCAAATTGCGGTTATTGATTCCGATCAGCGGTGTCTGTAGTTGCAGGGCGAGATCGAGTTCAGCGCCGTTATGCACTTCGACGAGAACGCCCAGCCCCAGGCTCATGGCGATCGCCTCGAATTCACGCAAGGCCGGCAGATCGAGTGCGGCGGCGATAAGCAGAATGGCGTCGGCGCCCATGGCGCGTGCTTCGTAGAGCTGATAGGGGTCGATCAGAAAATCCTTGCGCAGTACCGGCAGCGTGCAGGCGGCACGCGCCGCCTGCAGATACTCGGGCGCACCTTGGAAAAATTGGCGATCGGTAAGCACCGACAGGCAGGCAGCACCATGCGCAGCGTAATCTGCGGCAATCTCGGCCGGCTTGAAGTCGGCGCGCAGGACGCCCTTGGACGGACTGGCCCTTTTGATCTCGGCGATCACTGCCGACTGTCCGGCTAGCACTTGGCGGCGTATGGCGCCGACGAAATCACGCGACGCCTGCTGCGCCAGCGCTTCGGAACGAACGACCGCGAGCGGCTTGAGTGCCTGCGCGGCGGCAACTTCCTCGCGCTTGACGGCGAGAATTTTATTGAGAATATCGCTCATGGCTCATCACACGCGGCGTTGGCCTGCGGCGAGGTCGGCTCTGGTGGCATTTCCAGGGTATCGTCCAGCAGTTCTGCAGGATCAAGGCTAAGAGACAGCGACGCGAATTCGACACGATCGCCGAGGCCGTAGTCGTAAAGTACCCAGTGGTTTTCAGCGTTGCGCCGGAAAACCTCGATACGTTGCGCCGAAACATCGATCAATACGTAATCGCGCAGACTATCTAGCTTGCGATACGCGGCAAACTTGGCGCCACGATCAAAGGCTACTGTGGACTCTGACAGCACCTCGACGACCAGCAGTGGATGGCTCAGATACTCCGGGGTCAGCCGGTCACGCGCATCGCAAGTAACGACGACGTCGGGATAGAAAAAACAGTTCGCGGCCTCGATCCGGGTTTTTACCGACTCGATGAATACCCGACAGGGGCTGCCTTTAAGTTCGCGGCGCAGCACGTTATAAAGATTCCCGGTTGCCACGTTATGTGACTGGCGTACGCCGACCATGGCGAATACTTCGCCGGCGATGTATTCGTTGCGCCCCGGCTGCGCGTTTTCCCAAACCAGATAGGCGGCGGCGTCAAAGCTGCTTTCGATTTTCGGCAGGGCCATGCGATGCTCCTCCTTTCTTGGCGGGTTTCTAGCTTGTCTTCCCTGATTATGCCGAAAAACCCTGGGTGAAACGGACAAATTCGTCAAGCTTGGCGCGTGCGGCGCCACTGGCGATCGCTTCACGCGCCAAGGCGATGCCGGATTGGATCGAGTCGACGACATTAGCCGCATAGAGCGCGCTGCCGGCGTTGAGCACGACGATCTCGCGCGCCGTGCCGTCCACGTTGGCCAGCGCGGCGTAGATCATTTCCTTCGACTCATGCGCATTGGTCACGCGCAGGCTGCGATTGGACGACATCTGCAGGCCGAAATCTTCCGGGTGGATCTCATATTCGCTAATCCTGCCATTCTTCAGTTCGCCGACCAGGGTTGCCGCACCGAGCGAAATTTCGTCCATGCCGTCCTTGCCGTAGACGACCAGCACGTGCTTAGCGCCAAGGCGCTCCATGACGCGGACCAGAATGCCGACCAGGTCGGGGTGAAAAACGCCGAGCAGGGTATTGGGCGCGCCGGCCGGGTTGGTTAGCGGGCCGAGGATGTTGAAGATGGTGCGAACGCCCATTTCACGCCGGATCGGGGCGACATTTTTCATCGCCAGGTGATGATTGGGGGCGAACATGAAGCCGATACCAGTCGCCGCCAGGCACTCTCCTACTTGCGCCGGGCTCAACTGGATGTTGGCGCCCAGGGCTTCGAGCACGTCGGCACTGCCGGAACTCGACGAGACACTGCGTCCGCCGTGCTTGGCCACCTTGGCGCCAGCGGCGGCGGCGACGAACATTGATGACGTCGAAATATTGAAGGTATGCGCACCATCACCGCCAGTGCCGACGATGTCGACGAAGTGTCCGTTGTCGGCAACCTCGATATGCGTCGACAGCTCGCGCATGACCTGCGCCGCGGCGGCAATCTCGCCGACCGTTTCTTTCTTGACACGCAGACCAGTGAGAATGGCGGCGATCATCACCGGCGAAACTTCACCGCCCATGATCTGGCGCATCAGCGAGGTCATTTCGTCGTGGAAAATTTCGCGGTGTTCGATGACCCGCGTCAACGCATCCTGTGGCTTCATTTGGCGTACTCCTCAAGAAAGTTCTTCAACATGTCGTGCCCGCGCTCGGTGAGAATCGATTCTGGGTGAAACTGCACCCCTTCGACGGCCAGTGTTTTGTGGCGCACGCCCATGATCTCGCCGTCGTCGGTCCACGCCGTGATCTCCAGGCAGTCGGGCAGCGATTCGCGGTCGATAGCAAGCGAATGGTAACGGGTACAGGTGATCGGATTGGGCAGGCCGAGAAAGAGTCCGACATTGGTGTGATGAACCGGTGAGACCTTGCCGTGCATCAGTCGCTTGGCATGCACGATGCGCCCGCCGAAGGCCTCGCCGACGGCCTGGTGACCAAGGCAAACGCCAAGCAGGGGAATTTTTCCGGCAAACTCGCGAATCGCCGCCAGCGAGATGCCGGCTTGCGCGGGCGCACAAGGGCCGGGCGAGACCACCAGATAGTCAGGGGATAGGTGCGCAATCTCGGCCAGCGAAATGGCGTCGTTGCGAAACACCTTGACCTCCTGCCCCAACTCGCCGAAGTACTGGACGATGTTGTAGGTGAAAGAGTCGTAGTTATCGATCATCAGCAGCATGGTTTATACCTCTTTCAACGCAGAGAACGCAGAGGCGCAGAGAACGCAGAGAAAAACTTTTTTACAGGCGGTTCACTACGCGCTTTACACCCTCCTTGATTGTGCTTTTTCATTGAAATTTATCAGCAAGCCAAGGCGTGTGTCAGACAGCCTCAGATAGGTCAGGAGTTGCGCCTCGTGTATCGGCAGAATGCTTTCCACTGCCTTAATCTCGACAATCAATAGTCCTTCAACGAGAAGGTCGATACGAAAGCCGTCACCCAAGGCAGTACCTTTGTACTCAAGCGGAACCGACTTCTGCCGCTCAATCCGCAGGTCCCGCAAAACCAATTCCCGCTCTAGTGCCAACTCGTAAGCTGATTCCAGAAGCCCGGGGCCCAACACACGATGCACTTCGATCGCAGCACCGATCACCTCGCCCGATAGCGTGTTGATTTCCATCTCTGCGTCCTCAGCGTCTCCGCGATCTCTGCGTTGAAAGCGCTTAAATCTGCGTATCTAGACCACACTCAGCCAGTTCCGCAGCACGCAACACGGCACGCGCCTTGTTTTCGGTTTCCAGCCATTCGGACGCCGGGTCGGAGTCGGCGACGATGCCGGCGCCAGCCTGGACGTAGAGTGTGCCATCCTTGACGACTGCGGTGCGGATGGCAATGGCCAGATCCATGTCGCCGTGGAAACCCAGATAGCCGACGGCGCCGGCGTAGATGCCGCGCTTGATCGGTTCGAGTTCGTCGATGATCTCCATGGCCCGCACCTTGGGGGCACCCGACACGGTGCCGGCCGGGAAGGTGGCCTTCAGCACGTCGAGCGCACTGAGCCCGGGCTGTAGCTTACCTTCAACGTTGGATACGATGTGCATGACATGCGAATAGCGTTCGATCATCATGTTTTCGGTGAGCTTGACGCTGCCGACCTGCGCTACGCGTCCAGCATCGTTGCGGCCAAGGTCGAGCAACTGAACGTGTTCGGCGCGCTCCTTCTCGTCGGCCAGCAGTTCGGCCGCCAGCGCCTGATCTTCGTCAAAGGTGGCGCCGCGCTTGCGCGTCCCGGCAATCGGCCGCACCGTGACGGTATCGCCTTCGAGGCGAACGAGGATCTCGGGCGAAGCGCCGACGACGTAAAAATCCTCAAAGTTGAAGTAGAACATATAGGGCGAGGGATTGAGTGAGCGCAGCGAGCGGTAGAGCGCCAGCGGGCTGGCGGCAAAGGGCTTGCTCATGCGCTGCGCGAGGACGACCTGCATGACATCGCCATCAGTGATATAACGCTTGGCCCTGACGACGGCCTGCTTGAAGTGCGCCTCGCCGAACAGGGAAACAGCCGCTGGCGACGGCCCGGGTGTTTCGCTCGGGATATTTGCCGGCTCGCGAAGTTTGGCGAGCAGTTCTTTTAGCCGCGCCTGCGCCTTCTGGTAGGCGCCGGGAACGCCGGGCTCGGCATAGACAACCAGAGTGAGCTTGCCGGAAAGATTATCAACGACGGCGATTTCTTCGGAGAGCAGCAGCACGATATCAGGCGTGCCAAGTTCGTCGGCTTTGCTCGTCCGGGTCAGCTTCGTTTCGATGTAGCGCACGGTATCGTAGCCAAAACAGCCGACGAGGCCGCCGCAGAAACGCGGCAGGCCGGCCGACGGCGCCGCGCGGAAGCGCTTCATGTACGTGCCGATGAACTCCAGCGGGTTGCTGTCGTCTTCGCGCTCGGCGATGCGGTTGCCGGTCAGCACCAGGATCTGGTGATCGTTGACCACAATACGCGTCGAACTAGCGAGGCCAATGATCGAGTAGCGGCCAAAACGCTCTCCCCCTTGCACCGATTCGAGCAGGTAGGTGTAGGGGCCGTTGGCAAGCTTCAGATAGATCGAGAGCGGGGTGTCGAGATCGGCAAAGGTCTCGAGGGTGACGGGAATACGGTTATAGCCCTGCGCGGCCAGCCGATTGAAAACGGATTCAGTCATGAACGACTCCACAGGCAATTATTGCAAGGTTCGGCATAAGCGCCGAGACAAGACGGGGACTTACTGGCAAGAACGCCAGGGCCACGCCTCCGCCCAGAAGGAGGGCTCACGATGCAAATTGTGGTGATGTGGTTTCATTTTGGCTGTTGCGGTTTGTGATTCGTTGTGCGGCGTATTCAACAGATGGGACTATAGCATCGCAATCCAGATCGCGTACATCGCGGCCTTCGTTGTAGCCGTAAGGCAGCAGAAAAACATGACAACCGGCAGCGCGACCGGCAAGGAAATCATTGATCGAATCGCCAATGAACAGCGTATCGACGGGAGAGACACCGAGTCGGCCACAGGCCCAGATGAGCGCCATCGGATCAGGCTTGGGCTTAGGCAACAAATCACCACTGACCACCACATCGAAATAGCCGGCCAGCCCGGTCATCTCAAGCAGCGGCAGAGTGAAGGACTCGGCCTTGTTGGTAATCACCGCCAGGGGAAGCCCCTTGGCCTTCAGCGCCTGCAATCCTTCGATGACGCCAGGATAACAGCGGACATTACGGCCGTTTTCCCTGGCGTAGTGCCGCCGAAAACTGTCCAGTGCACTCTGCGGTGGCGACGAGGCGTCGTCAGCCACCCCCAGCGAGCCGGCCAACACGCGCTTGACGAGGTTGACAATGCCGCGCCCGACGTAGCTGCGGATCGCCTCCTGGGGCAATTCTGGGCGACCAAGATCGAGCAGCATGGCGCTGGCTGCAGCATGAAGATCCGGCACGGTATCAAGCAGGGTGCCATCCAGATCGAAGAGGACGGCGCTAAGCGCCAGGGGTTCGGCGATGGTGGCTTGCTTCATCAGACTGTCGCCAGCTCGGCGCGCAGGGCGGCGATGATCGAGTTGTAGCGCTGCGCATCGGAATCCTTGCCAGCGCCATAGATTGCCGAGCCGGCGACAAAGGTGTCGGCTCCGGCACGAGCAATTTCGGCGATGTTGTCGACCTTGACGCCACCGTCGATCTCAAGGCGAATCTTTCGCCCGCTCTCGCTCTGGTAGGCGTCAATCCGGGCGCGTGCCGCCCTCAGCTTGGCCAACGTCGCCGGGATAAACTGCTGCCCGCCGAAGCCGGGGTTGACGCCCATCAGCAGGACCAGATCGATCTTGTCCATCACGTAATCGAGATAATCCAGTGAGCTTGCCGGATTGAACACCAGGCCGGACTGACAGCCATGTTCACGGATCAGCGAGAGGCTGCGGTCGACGTGTTCCGAAGCCTCGGGATGAAAGGTAATCAGGTTGGCGCCGGCCCTGGCGAAATCCGGAATCAGACGATCCACCGGCTTGACCATCAGATGCACGTCAATGCTCGCCTGGGTCAGCGGGCGCAGTGCTTCACAAACCAGCGGACCAACGGTCAGGTTGGGCACGTAATGGTTATCCATCACGTCGAAATGAATCCAGTCAGCGCCGGCGGCCAGCACATCAACGACTTCTTCACCGAGTTTGGTGAAATCGGCGGAAAGGATGCTAGGAGCGATGATATACATGACAACGACCTGCGAGGAAAGATGAAGGGAAATTCTACCGCGAAAGCATCAGTAAGCTTAAGCGATCATGGCCACGCAGAAATCGCTCTTGGAATCTCTCGCATCGTTCGATCACATGAGAAATTTGCAGAGATGATCAGATCGGAAGCCGCCAGCGGCTTCGGCGAGCGATTAGCGACCGTTTTCAAACGCGAGCCGTTACCGCTAAGTGGTGTAGCGCACCGACCGTTGGCCGGGTTCGGTATTAAATCAGCGCACGACCTAACCGGAGTGAATCGCCATGCTCGAAGAAGATGATTCGTCAACAATCAACGTCGTCTCGCCGGATACGCGGGCCTACGCCACATCAAATTCCGGTACATCCGTCGAATCATCGCGAGTGAAGACAAAGGCCACACAGAATGCGGCAGTACTCCAGTCCTCGCTTGACGTGTCGCTTGAATCGAAAAACCAGCCTCTGGCCTTGCTCCTAAAGTCTGCGATCACTGGAATTAATGATCTGCTGAGGCCGCAATTTGGCGACAATGCCATTCAGGCGGCCGCCAGTCAGGACAACACCCCCTCGGGTACTGCGGATCGCATCGTGTCACTCTCCACTGGCTTTTACGAAGCGTTCAAGAAACAACATCTGGGCGAGAGTGCGAGCGATGTGCTGACAAAGTTCATGGACACCATTCGCGGCGGGTTCGAGCAGGGCGCCAAGGAAGCGCAAGACATTCTGACGGGCATGGGCGTCCTGTCGGGTGATATTGCCAGCAACATTGACAAGACGCTCGCGCTGGTTAAGCAAGGCTATGCCGACTTTGAAACTGCACAACGTGCCAGTTTGGACACTGCAGCCTCAGCCGAGTAGCGCACAAAATCCGCTGGACTTGGTTTCTATGGGGGCAAGCAACACGGACGTGAGGCTCGTCTCCCGGGTAGATAAGTCTGGGCTGCTCAGCATCGGTTTATGAGGCGAGAAAGTAGGCAACGAGGGAGGAAAATGCGATGGCACGCGCGCTTATGAAATTGCATCTGAAGAAAAATCAACTTCACGAGGACGTAGGTAAGGCACCTGGGGCCAAGATCACAGAGGCAGACATCGCAACGGAGGAAGCCAAAGGCGGTGTTTTCGCCAAGCGCGCGCAGTTCGCCGAGAATGCAAAGAAGTGGAATCACCAAAGTAAGGCAAAGCGGTAGGCCGTTGGGCGGAAGCTCGAAAAGAAAAATAAGAAAGGAAAATAGACATGCCAGGATTTGGATCACCCTTTTCAGGGTTGGCAAACGACAGGAAGCTCGTCTGTCCAAAAGCAGTTATGACATAGACCATAGGCTAAAATCATGAGCAACTCCCTCGCAATACAACCCATCGACCTATACGGACCCGCCAGTATCCGTCAGGTGGTGCTTCAGTCGTTACTGTCTGCAACGTCGGCAAACAGCGCCTCGCCATTGGACAGCACGTCGGACGTTGTTCAATTGTCGGCGTTGGGGCAGGTGTTGGGGGCTGACGCAACACTTCAAAGTAGTCTTGAAGCCTTGCAGGCAAACACGGCTAACGCGACGCCTAGCACCGTGCAGACCACGGCACAGGCGTTTGTTACCGCATTTAACAACGTTCAGCAAAGCATAGCTACTGCGCTGCTGTCTGACAATGCACTGGTCACCCAGTTCGTCCAGACCTTGAATGCCTCGGGGACGTCCTCCACGACGGCCGGGAAACAGGATCTAAGCGATTTGCAGGCGATCGGGATTTCGTTCCTCTCGCCCTCGTCGACCAGCTCAATTGAAACCACAGCCCGCTTGAGTATCGACCAGAGCGTACTGAATGCCGCTGCCGAAGCGAATCCCGCAGCAACGGCAACCCTGCTTTCTGACGCGACCCAGTCGTTACTGCAACAAGTGACTACCTTCGAAGTGCAGGCGACCAGTTCTACTAGCTTGCCGACTGACACTGCAGTTCTGGGACCCGGATTGCCAACGGAGTTGTTGCAGAACCTGTCTGCAGATACGGTGCTGAACAACATTCAGTTGGAAAATCTCGATCTCGCCGCCGTCGGACTAGACGCCAACACAATCCGATCAGAGAGTACCGTACTCGATACGTCCCTGGCGGCTACGACTGCACTCGCCAATACAATCATCACGACTGATCTGACGGCCGTTGCTGACGTGAAGCCTGTTGCCGTTGGCGCCATGCCTATTGCTGCCGACAAACTGGCAACGCCTGACGTCGCAACTAGTGAAACACCAGCGGTCACAGCGACGACAATGACGACCACTGCCAACCAGAGCCTACCCCAGCTACCTGCAGTGGCGACCGTCGACACGCTTTCCGCTGATCAAGCCGCGGCTGACGCAACGCATGCTCTTCAGGTCATGATGGCAGATTCGGCACTGCGCGATGTTATCTTCAATCCGGCGTATTCGGCCCTCATCGCATCATCGCACATGTCCGATTTCGCCGTGCCCATCGCGCGGACTCGCATGGGGGCGATCCCGGCTGAAATTCCGGGGGCGGTCTTGCCGATCAATCGGATCGGAGCCATCAGCAGCTATCAGGACGCGGCAAGTGCCTTTGTCGGCCGCTAATGAGTGAGTCAGCGGTCGTACGCCAGACATCACCACGAAGGACTGCTTGGCGAATCGTGCTACCGCACGGACTGCCGGAATAATTTCCTCTGTGCGATGGCGCACAGAACGTTTTCTGCCAAATCGGATAGCTCGATAGCAGCGATGACTCGTGGGCTTGGGGTAGCGTCACTTTCCAGTGGGCCGCCCCGAAATCCAGTCATAGATGCGGGGAAGGGAAAATGCGCCATATCTTCATTGTGTTGTGGATGTTGTTCTTCGCGGCGACGCCGACCTTGGCACAGGTCAGCGTTAATATCGGTATCAATATGTCCTCGTACCCCGAGCTCGTGCGGGTTCCCGGCTATCCTGTTTATTATGCACCGCGACAAAATTCAAATTTTTTCTTTTACGATGGCATGTACTGGGTTTATCAAAATGACAACTGGTATGCGAGTTCCTGGTACAACGGGCCGTGGAGATTTGTAGACCCGGAGATGGTTCCCCTGTTTGTCCTGCGCATCCCGGTGCGCTACTACCGGAATCCCCCAACCTATTTCTACGGATGGCGACGAGAAGCACCGCCACACTGGGGTGATCACTGGGGTAATGATTGGGTGCAGCATCGGCGGGGCTGGGACCAATGGAATCGCCGTTCTGCTCCAGCACCAGCACCGCTGCCGGTTTACCAGAGAAAATATTCGGGTGAGCGCTATCCCCAGGCCGAGCAGCAGCATGATATTCACCAACAGAATTACCGCTACCAGCCGCGTGATGCCATGGTGCGGCAGCATGACCAGGCGCCGACCGTGCAAAGAGCGCCCGCGTCGTCGCGACAGAGTCGGGAAGCACCGCCGGAAAGAAATCAGCAGTCTCAGCAGGATGGTCAGCGCGCCGCGCCGCCGTCACACCCGCCGAGCGCTCCAGCCGCTCCGCGTTCGCAACCGCCGCAACAAAGAGGCGAAGAGGCTCAGAGATCAGCCCCGGCCCGCGAGCAACAACGAACTCCGGCCGCCCGAGAACAGCAGCAGCCCCGGCAAGCGCCGGTTCAGCATGAACAGCCGGCACCAAAGCAAGAGCAACACGGAGCACCCCATGATCCAGGGCGAGGTCAAGGGCAAGACCAAGAAAAGGATCACGACCAAGGCGAAGGGCATGGGCAGGGACGAAACAAGTAAGGTCGTTACGTCTCTTGTCGGTCAAGTCTTTACATTTTGTGAGCAGGAATTTCTCATCGCAGCGTCGCAGAGGAAAACATTTCTTTGAACTTCTTCGCGAAAACTTTGCGACTCTGCATTCCCTTCGGTCACCTTTGTGTCTTTGCGGGGAAGCTCAGATTTTAATCGGCGCGCCGGAGTGCTTCGCGTGTTTGAAATGTGCCGTTGCCGGCGTTATGGCGAAACTATTGAGATTAATGATGCGCAGCCCTTTTTTCCTGTCTCAGAAGCTGTGCGTCAAATTGAAGCCGGCGGCGACCTTGGCTGTCTTGAAGCCCTGGGGTTGGTACAGCAGCCCGAGGTCGTTGCGAATCAGCCAGCCGCGTCGGCCATCAGGACGCTTTCGCCGTCGAAACCGCGAACGGTGTAGCGGCCGCCAATCGAGAAGCGGTCCTGCGGCACCAGCACTTTTAAACGGGTAGAGAGGTTTAACCACAACGAACACAACGAACACAACGGGCACCACGAGAACCAAGAGGACAGAACCCAAGGGATTATTCGCTTAATGCCCTTCGTTGTGGTTGATTTCAAACCCTTTAAGCTGCACCGCCTCACTCACCCGAACGATATGCACTCCTTGATATATAGCGACGGAGAGCAAAGGTTTATCCCCTGTCACGATCCACTTGGCTTGCGCGGCCAGCGCAGTGCCGATTACCACATCATCATCTGGGTCGGGGGCGATGCCCGATACTAAAGTGGGTCGTACCAGCGTTATCAAATTCGCATAACGATCCACCAATTGATCGACCGTCAGCCTGGACGCAGCAATCTTCTTCTCAAACTTCGTGCGACCCAGAATATCGGTTAACTCTGCCAGTAGCGCCGTACTCGTAAACAGCATGACACGCTGCTCACGCGCTGCCTGCAACAGCAAGCGTGGTGTGCCGCCCCACAACATGGCCGAAGCCACCACATTCGTATCTAACACTACGCGCATCAGTTCGTATTCCTGGCGCGTCTATCGGCGCGCATGACGCGGATTTCCTCAGCCACATCTTCGGGTGACATGGCACCAGGCAAATCTACCGCAGCCATCTGATCCATTGCCTGGAATAACTCATCGACATGTTGCGCCTTCAGTTGTGCGCGCAAAATGCGCTCAATGGTGTCCGAGCCGAGCAACCCAGCACGTTGCGCTTCCTGTGCTAGCTGATCGGGCAAGGTAATTTGCACGGTCGTCATGATGATTTTTCCTCCTTTAAGTGGTTTAACCACACCGAACACAACGGGCACAACGAGAACCAAGAGGACAGAACCCAAGAGATTATTCGCTTAATGTTCTTCGTTGTGGTTAATTTCAAATCCCTTAGCGGCTCAGCCTGAAGCGGCCTGAATCAGTTCCATATCTTAAGGTTTTCGTCTCTCGCGATTGCAATGCGTTGGTGTGCTAGAAGTGATACCCAAGGCTGATCGACAAGAGATCGGTCTTCACCTTGGCGTCTCCCATTTTTGACTTGCCATAGGACTCGTATTCGGCCCGCAGACCGATATTTTTGCCAAAAGCATACCCGGCGCCCAGCCCGACGACCGGGGCAGTCGACGAGTAATTGTTACTGATGTTTTCGCTATAACCGGGCTGCGACCAGCTTTCGCGGTATTTGACCTGGGTGTTGGCGGCACCCAGCTTGCCAAGCAGAGCGAAAGAATTGCCAAGCGGGAGCCGTCCAGTCGCCGCCAAGGCAAAGGTACTGGCGGATACGGTTCCAGAGCCGCTTTCAACGGGACTATATGTCCAGTTGAACTTCTCTTTTCCGAAATCGACGTAGCTGCCTTCAATGCCGAAATTCGAGTTAAAGCGATAGCCGCCAAAGAGTTTGTAGCCCGTATCGTGGGTATCCCGGTTAATGGTGTAACCGTTGCCCATGGCATCTTCCTTCACGGTGCTGTAGCCTAGGCCAGCCCCCGCGTACCATCCGGCGCCACCGACACCGCCAAAGGCGGTATCGGTGGCGAACGCCGGAGCGGTGCAAAGGGCCAGGGTGAGAAGGCTGAGGGTGCGAATTATGTTCATTGTGTTCCCTTTGTTGAGGTAAATGCAGGAGATCCTGCGGAGAGGTGAAACGAAACGCTAAGGTCGTGGAGGTGTCTTGCGGATTTCTAGCTTTCTCGGGTTGCGGGGAGGTTGGTGGTAGGGCAGAGAAATATTTCAGTCAAATTAGAGACTGGCCGTTCGTAGTAACAGCAGTAAGTCTAGCGGGTTTAAGTCCCGTCCGGGGAGTTGTCCGTACGCCCCGGTAGCATGAGGAAGCGGCGTCGTGATAGCCCGTTTTGCGAACCTGTCAGAAATTTTATGTTTGAGGCATAACATGTTGCAAAGGAGCATGTATGCCAAGCAAGACGAGCACGAAGAAACCGGCGGCGCTGCCGACCATCCCGAAAGAACTCATTGACCAGTTCGCTGACGGCCCGATGACTGCCGAGGCGGTGAATGCCGCCTCGATGGTTTTCAAGAAGGCGCTGATTGAGCGCGCGCTGGGCGCCGAACTCAGCCATCACCTGGGTTACGCGCCTGGCGCCGATAAACCCGAAGGCGCCGGCAACCACCGCAACGGCGTCAGCAGCAAGCCCGACAGGCTGCTAGGCACCCGGCTCGTCGATCTGCGAGGGTTCGAGGTAGAGCTTGGCATACTTGAGATAAACCTTCTGCTTGATGAAAACCTCAAAAAGATCAGGGTCGATGTGACCGTTGTGGCAAAACTTGCCGAGGATTGCCAGGGCCTGGGTGAGTTTCATTCCAGGCTTGTAGGGCCGGTCGCGCGCGGTCAGCGCTTCGAAGATGTCGGCGATGCCCATGATTCTGGCCTGAATCGACATCTCGTCGCGCTTGAGCCCTTTCGGATAACCCTTGCCGTCCATGCGCTCGTGGTGCCCTCCGGCGTATTCGGGAACACGCTTCAAGTGCTTGGGCCAGGGCAGGGATTCGAGCATCTTGATCGTTGCAACGATGTGGTAGTTGATCGTTTCACGTTCGGCCTGGGTCAGCGTCCCGGCGCGAATGGTGAGGTTCTCGACCTCGTTGTCGGTCAGAAAATCGGCTTCGATCCCCTCGCTATTGAGCCAGCGGTAATTCTGCGAGATGCGGCGCACCCGATCCTGATCTTCGGGTTGCATGCGTTCGCTGCCGACATTGGCATGACGCAGGAATGCGCGGTCTTCGTCAATGGCGCGCAGTTGCTGGCGCAACGCCTGTTCGGCAGTGACCTGATCGGCACCCGCCAGCACAGCGCGCAGCATGGCCAGTTCGGCATCACGCCGGATGACTTCGAAGCGGGTATCGACCATCTGGATGCGGTCGAAGATGGTTTGCAGCTTGGTCGCCTTGTCGACCACATGCACCGGCGTCGTGACCTTGCCGCAGTCGTGCAGCAGACCAGCGATCTTCAGTTCATAGCGGTCCTTGTCGCTCATCTGGAAGCTGGCCAGTGGCCCTTCACTGGCCGCATCCGCCGCTTCGGCCAGCATCATCGTCAATGTCGGCACACGCTGGCAGTGACCACCGGTATAGGGCGATTTTTCGTCAATGGCCAGATTGATCAGGGTGATGAACGCTTCAAACAATGCCTCCAGTTGAATGACCAGGAGTCTGTTGGTCAGGGCGACGGCGGCCTGCGATGCCAGCGATTCGGCGAGTCGCTGGTCCGCATTCGAAAACTCGCAGACGGCGCCGCTTGCCGGGTCAATGGCGTTGATCAGTTGCAGCACACCGATGATCTCGTTTTCGTGATTCTTCAAGGGAACGGTGAGGAAGGACTGCGAGCGGTAGCCCGTTACCTGGTCAAATTTTTTCGTTCCCGAAAAATCAAACCCCTCTGCCGCGTAGGCATCGGCAATATTCACCGTCCGTACATGAATTGCCGAATACGCGGCGATCAGGGAATTGTTCGGCTCGCCATTCTCGCGATACAGCGGCAGATCCTTGAATTTGGCTGAAATCGGTTCGCCACTGGTCCCACCGTAGGCGATCTTCAGCGAGTCGGTACGCACGATTTCGAAACGCAGGGATTGTCGGTCTTCGCTGACGCGGTAGAGCGTTCCCCCGTCGGCATGGGTTATTCCTTTCACCGCCAGCAGGATGTTTTCCAGCAGGCGATCGATATTCCGCTCGCTCGAAAGGGATGCGCCAATTTCGTTGAGTTGCTCGAAGCGCTCGAACAGATCGGTCATCGTATCCACATTACCGCTCCTACTTGATGCAGACCGAACGCACCTGCTTGATGTCGGTGATCCCCGCCATGACTTTTTCGACCCCGTCCATCTTCAGCGTGCGCATACCTTCGTTAAGCCCCGTGGCAAACAGTTCGGCAACGCGCGCGTGTTCCTGGATCTGTTTTTTTAGCTGGTCGGTCCCGACCAGCAACTCGTGCAAACCGACCCTCCCCTTGTACCCGCTGCCGCCACAGGCATCACATCCCTTGCTGCGATAGAGGGTGAATTTTCCGTCTCTGGCGTACTGCTTTTGCCACTCCTGATGCACGGCAGCGCTGGCGGCTTTGGCATCTTTTTTCCAAAGATCGGTATGGCCAAGATCTTCGCAGTATTCCGCGAGCAGGCACAGAATCTCTTCTGGCTCAGCCTGATACGCCTCCTTGCACGACTTGCACAAACGTTTGGCCAGACGCTGTGCGAGAATGCCGAGCAAGGCATCGGAGAAATTGAAGGGGTCCATGCCCATGTCGAGCAGGCGATTGATCGACTCCGGCGCACTGTTGGTGTGCAATGTAGCGAACACCAGATGACCGGTGAGCGAAGCCTCAATCCCGATGGAGACGGTTTCCTTGTCGCGCATTTCGCCGACCATGATTACATCCGGATCGGCGCGCAGAAAGGCGCGCATCACCGTTGCGAAATCAAGGCCGGCTTTCTTGTTGATCTGGACCTGACGCAAGCCCTTCTGGGTGATTTCAACCGGATCCTCAGCCGTCCAGATCTTGGTTTCCGGCTTGTTGATGTAACTCATGATCGAATGCAGCGTTGTCGTCTTGCCCGACCCGGTCGGTCCGCACACAAAGAACAGGCCGTAGGGCTTGCTGATCACCGCTTTCAAGCGGTCAAGATTGCCCGGACTGACCCCCAGGCTGTTAAGTGGAATCGGCTCACCGGCCGACAGGATGCGCATCACCACATCTTCCATCCCCCCCGCCGTGGGGATCGTCGCCACGCGCAGCTCGATGTCAAGCGGACCAAATTTCTTGAACATGATCTTGCCGTCCTGCGGCCGTCGCTTTTCGGAAATATCGAGATCGCACATGATCTTGATGCGCGCTATCAGCGCACTGCGATAGGAGGGCGGGACTTCGATGTAGGTCCCGAGCGAACCGTCCTTGCGGAAACGGACCAGGGTCTTTTCCTTGCCCGGGCGCGGCTCGATGTGAATATCCGAAGCGCCTTGCTGGTAGGCCTCGACGATGATCTTATTGACCAGGCGGACCAACTCGTTGTCGGCTGCTGCAGTCAATTCGTCAGAACCGCCCGTGATGAATTCGCCGGATTCACCATCGTCAAGACTGGACAGCATATCGCCGACCGAGCCCATGTCGGCCAGGGCGCCGTAGAACTGATCAACAGCCTTCTGAAACTCGGCGTTGGTCGTCACGCGATAGACGATCTTATTCTTCGGGAAAACAGCATTGACGATCCGCGACCCCCTGATCCGCTCTGGATCCATCGCGACAACAACGATCCCCTCCGGATTCTCCTCAATTGGCAACCACTGATTGGCTTCGACATAATCACGCTTGAGATTTCTGAGCAAATCCATCGGCTTGATGCGTTCCGCCCGGAAGGGTTCGTAGGGCACGTCGAAGAAACGGGACAAGGCGTCGCCAATTGCCGCCGGTTTAACCTGAAATTCCCTGACCAGAACCTCCTCCAGATCAATGGCCTTGCGCCGCGCCGAACGCTGTGCGAGTTCAAGTTCGTCGGCAGAGATGATGGACTCGGTAACCAGCGCATCGTACTTCGAACGTACCGCCTGACGCGGCTTCTGGCGCTGGGTGAAGGCCACCGCCAGGGTCTGCGCCAAGCTTTGCACTCCCTCGTCGGCTAGCGCCGGAAAGGGCGTATCCGAGCGGTTGTTAATCAGTTGCACCACCCCGATCAACTTATTGCTTTTGGCGTCCAGGATAGGCGCCACCAGCATCTGTTTCGAGCGGTAACCGGTGCGCTTGTCGACCTCCTTGAGAAACTGCATGCTCGGGCTATAGCCTTGCAACTCGACTTCGTCATAGACATCGCTAATATTGGCCGCCTTGCGCGTCGATGCCACGTAGCCGGCCACACTCTGCTCGGAGATCGGCAGCTTGAAGTCCTTGAACGAGTTAAGCCCGGTCTTGACCTTGGAGACGATATGCTTTTTGTCTTCGCTCAGCGCGTATATGGTCAGCCGGTCGCTATTGAACAGATCGCAGATATCCTGCGACATCTCGAGCATGATCTCGTCGATGTTATTGGTCGCATGAATTTTGTTGGTGACGATCTGGAGCGTCTTGAGGAACTCCAGACGATTAGGCATATCACCCGTACCGGTATTTTCCATTTGAGAATTGCTTGTCATCGCTCAGAACTCGAAAATCTGGTTGTTTTGCAGCATCCTGGGCTTGAAGTCGCCGGCACACTCTTCGATCTCGCCCATGATCAGCTCGATGTGACCGGGCTTTAAGTGCGTGATGTAAATCTTGGCGTCACGCTCCAGTTTGGCCAACTCATCAATTAGCATGCTCGGACAAAGATGCTTCGACATGATGGCCAGCGGCTTTTCCCGATTTGAAAACGCGGTTTCAATAATCAGGTAACGTAAATTGGCAATCTTGTTCAGCACCGGCCAGAAAACGTCGTTGCTCGTCGTATCCCCGGTGAATACCAGGCTGCCCGCTCCGGAATCGAGGTGATAACCGACGGCCGGAACCGTATGCTCGGCGGGAACGGCGCTAATCCTGCGCTCACCTAAGCGGATTTGCTGCCCGACGCGAATCGCCTGGTACTGCATCACAGCCTCTTCACGAATCGAAATCTCGCTAAAATCAGGCCAGATCGCCCAGTTGAAGATGTGGTTCTGGATGATTTCAAGCGTGGCGTCGGTGGCATAGACAGTGACCGGTTTGATGCGCATATCGGCAACCGAGTCGATCATCAACGGCAGCGAGGCAATATGATCCAGGTGGGAATGAGTGATGAAGACATGATCGATCATGGCCAGTTCAGCGAGCGAGAGATCGGCCACGCCGGTGCCCGCATCAATCAGGATGTCGTGATCGACGAGCATTGAGGTGGTGCGCAACTGATGCCCTCCGATACCGCCGCTACAGCCCAAAATTCTGACTTTCATGCGCTCTCCACAGACCCTTAACCCTTAACCATCTTCACTTCGTTTCAAACGTCGTTACGCCATCCCAGTCCTCGCCTGGAGGATGCTCCCGGTAAAACGCAATGCGTTCGGTGTACACCTGATACAGGGTGCGCTGCGGACTGATGCGCGACAGATTGTAGAGCTGTAGCTCAGCCTGATCCCAGTCCTGCTGGCGGTAAAGGCGCAGGGCCTGATTCCAGAGTTTAAGTTCATCCTGCTCCGCCTTGTCGATTGGTGCGGCCAGAGGCTCGAAAATGCTGACCGGTTCGCCCTTGCCCTTGACCCGGACACGATCAAGCTCACGATAGACCAAATCCTTGACCAGCGCCCGGGTTGAAGCACTGACGATGATTCCGACGCCGTACTGCTTGGTCAGCCCTTCCAGCCGCGAACCGAGATTCACGGCATCGCCCATTACAGTGTAGGACTTGCGCACCTTCGATCCCATGTCGCCTACCGTCATCGTACCGGAATTGATGCCGACACCGATATGCAGCGCCGCCCATCCGCGCGCCTTGAAGGGCTCATCAAGCCGGCGCAACTCGACCTGCATTTCCAGCGCCGTCAATACGGCATGGCGGGCATGATCGACATCGGCCACCGGCGCTCCCCAGAACGCCATGATCGCGTCGCCGATATATTTGTCGAGCGTGCCACGATTTTTCTGGACGACCGCAGTCATCGCACCAAGATAGGCATTCATCAGTTGCGTCAGTTCCTTGGGGTCAAGTCCCTCCGAGATGCTGGTAAAACCTCGCACATCCGAAAAGAGCACCGTCAGCTCTTCATTCTTGCCTTCCATGCTGTAGCGCTCAGGGTCACGCGCCATTTCGTCGACCAGTTCGGGCGGCACGTATTGGCCGAAAAGCTCGGTGAATTGACGCTTGCTGCGTGACTCGACGAAAAAGCCCCAGGACATGTTCAACGCATAAAGTCCGAGGATGGCCGAGACGACGGCAGCCAGAGGCATCATCAGGCCAGCCCACCACAGGCCGAAGTTCAGCACCGTCACCCCCAGCAGGAGGGAAAACGCGAGCAGAGTGGCGCGCAAAGGCGAAAGAACAGGTAGCAACAAAGCCAGCAGCAAAGCACACAGCGAGAGCAAAAGGACATCGGCGCCGAGCACATACGACGGCTTTTGCTTGATGCTTCCATCAAGGATTCCGGCCAACAGATTGGCATGTATCTCGACCCCCGGGTAGGTGCTGCCCACCGGCGTCGCGCGCAAATCCATCAAGCCCGGCGCTGTCGTGCCGAACAACACAATCTTCCCCTTGAGTTGTTCCTGTTGCAGCCGTCCGCTCAGGACATCGGCAGCTGAAACATAGGTGAAGCTGCCCTCTGCCCCACGGTAGGGAATCAGGCTGGCCGCCTGTTCATCGACCGGAATACGCACCACCTTGCCACCGTCAAGCGGAAGGTCAAGCCACTCCATCGCGCCGTAGTTTTTGCTAGAGAAAATATCTTCTTCCGGATACCCCGGTGTCAGTTGTGGCTTGCCAAGCAGCACGCGCGCCATGGCCAGCGAAAGTGACTCGTAATATTTCCCTTCGTGCTCGACGAGCATCGGCACCCGCCGGGAAACGCCGTCAAAGTCGACAATCGGATTGAAGTGCCCGGCACTCCCAGCATTCTTCTGAAACTCGGGCAGATTGGCGCCATAACCACTCCACGACGTAAAATCGACATGCTTGCCCTTGAAAGTCCCCGCCTGGATGACCGCATCGGGCAGCGCGCCACTCTTGTGTACGGCATCCAGACTGGTGAAATAGTAGCCAAGAACGACTGGTCGGTTGCGCAATGTCTCGGCAAAACGCTGGTCGTAATTCAAGGCGCCGCGCAGCCCCTTTAATACCGATTGAAACGCCGCGTCGCCTTTCAGTTCGTCGTTGGCAACGGCCTCCAGGGATGACAGACCGGAACTGCTGTCCGGCTCGGCAAAGACCACGTCGAAACCCAGAAGGGCGATCCCGTAGTGGTCGAACAGTTGCGTCACCAGCGCCGCCATTTTGTCCCGACTCCATGGCCAGCGACCAACTTCGGCAAGACTTTTCTCGTTGATATCGACGATGACGATACGCTCATCGACACCGCCTCGGGCGGTCAAACGAAGACGCGCATCGTAGACGAAAGCATCAAGGGTGTTGAGCAGGGGAATCTGGTAGATATTGGCCGAATGACCAAAAAGAACCAGCGCCAGCGCTAGGCCGAGCGCAATCCGGATGAGGTTCTTTTTCAATGCACTTCCGGTAGGAATGAGCGCTGGAGCATCAGCTTTTCAGGAAGAACTCCATTTTAATGCCGGCGATTTCAATGACATCATGGTCTGCCAACTGATGCGCCTGCGCTTCAATCTCCTGACCATTCAAAACCGGGTGCTGTCCACCTTCGACATGGGTAATGAAATAACCGTGCGGCCGGCGGGCGATTACCGCGACCTGCACACCGGGTTTGCCCAGCGTCGTCAGGGTCTTGGTCAGTTCAAGTTCACGACCGGCATTGGCGCCATTAAGAATCTGGATCGCTCCGGTAACCACAGCAGCATAGGTAGGCTGAGGCTGTGCTGCCGCCGCCGCTGACGATGCTTGACCGGCCGAGGTATTGCCAAAGGCATTTTTTACAGCCGCTGCGGCTGCCGCCGACAAGGCCTCGGAAGTTGGGGCCTGTTTCAGAGCCTTCGGCCGTATGAGCATGGTTTTCTCAAAATCGGTCGATTCGATCTTTTGCACATGCTCGGCAACGTACTTGAGTTTGTACTTGCCAAGTTCAATGACATCACCGTTCTGGAGGAAATGCTTTTTGGCCGGCTGACCATTGACCAGCGTTCCATTGGTGCTGTTCAAATCTTCAAGGAAGGAGTCGTTAAGGATCGTCACCACTGCCGCGTGCTCGCCACTGATCGCCAGATTGTCGATCTGAATGTCATTGCTGGCTTTGCGCCCGATGCTCATCCGCTCCTTGGTCAAGGTAATTTCTTTGAGGACCAGGCCGTCCATGCTCAGTATCAGTTTTGCCATCGCTTTTCCGCCTTTATTTAAACCAAGTCAAGAACTTCGACCACCGGCTCCGGGAAGCAGGGAACTCGCGGAGAATTTTGACCAGAATGACAGAGGCGTTATCGCGCCCGCCATTATCGTTGGCCATTTGAATGAGTTGCGTCGCAGCCAGTTCCAGGTTAGCAGCAAGCATCTGCAGCGTGAGCTGGATTTCCTCATCCTCAACCATGTCATTGAGGCCGTCGGAACACAGGAGATAAATGTCTCCCGGCTGCACCGGGTAGTCGTGAATCTCGGTTTCAACGTCGGGCTCCACGCCCAGTGCGCGCAAGACCAGGTTCTTGTTTTGCGAGAAGCGCGCTTCCTCGACCGAGATGATGCCGCTATCGATCTGATCCTGCAACAGCGAGTGGTCGCGCGTAATCGCACAGAACGATTCGCCACGCAGGCGATACAGCCGCGAATCGCCAATGTGCGCAACCGTCACCTGATTGTCGTAAAACACCGCCGTTACCAGCGTGGTGCCCATCCCGGCGTACTGCGGCTGGCTTTCCGCCGCATTGAAGATGGCCAGATTGGTCACCGCCACCTTGTCCAGAAGACAACTGTGGGCAAACGACAGGCCGCTCACCCGATCGATGGCGTAGGGCGGGTTGGCAGAAAACGCCGTTTCCAGCTCGGAGGATAGCAGCGTGGTCGCCATGCCACTGGCCACCTCACCCGCGTTATAACCCCCCATCCCGTCGGCCAGGATTACGAAGCCAAGATTCGGGTTGGCAAATACGGCATCTTCGTTGTGTTCTCGAACCATCCCAGGATCAGTTCGAACCACAATTTCAAGCGCGCCACTTAGTGTTCTGTCCACCTCATCTCCCTACAGATGAATATCAATATTGGAATGCTGTGCCCGCCCCAGGATGAGGCATGCACGCAGGTCACGCGCCATTTCTTCGCCCGTCTGGTAGCGCTGCGCTATGTCTTTGTTCAGGGCACGATCGATAACTGCCGCCAGGCCATCGGGCACTTGCGGATTGACAGAACGAACATCGGGCTGGACTTCGTTGGCAATCTTGAACATCAGTTGCGCCATTGAATCACCGATAAAAGGCAGCTGGCCGCAAACCATCTGGTAAAGCATAACGCCCAGAGAGAAAATATCCGAGCGACCGTCGATTTTTTTACCCGACAACTGCTCCGGCGACATATAGCTTGGCGTTCCGAGTACCATGCCTGTTTTGGTTCTTGATGAGTCGGTAATGCGTGCAATCCCGAAGTCAGTGACCTTGACCTGATCCAATTCAGGTTCATACATCACGTTGGCGGGTTTTACGTCGCGGTGAACCACGTTGTTGCTGTGAGCATAGGCCAGCGCGTCGGCGACCCGGGCGGCGATGCTCACCACCTGCGGTAGCGGCAACAGTTGATCGGGCTTGGTGAACGGCACCAGATCCCTGCCCTTGAGAAATTCCATGGCGATATAGGCCAGATCGTGTTCTTCACCGGCATCGTACATGGTGACGATATTCTGGTGGTTGAGGCGTCCGGCGGTTTCTGCTTCGCGAAAGAAACGGTCCTTCACGTCAACGAGTTCGTCTGCCTCAAATTCTTGCGACAAGGCCATGGTCTTGATCGCCACTACACGATTGATCTTTGGATCACGCCCCAGATAGACCACGCCCATGGCTCCCTTGCCCAGCTCTTTCTCGATCTGGTAACGACCCAACATCGGCTTCTCGACCTGACCACCATCGAGCATCATGGTGTTGACGTTGGCGCGCCCACCGGAGCCACCGAGCATGACCGTTTCCGACATCGCCTTGGCACGCTGGAGGCGTTGTTCGAGGTCACGGAATTTCGGGTTGTAGTCAATCATGTAGCGGAATGCCGCTTCGGCCTTGTTAAATTGCCGCTTGCGCTCAAAATCAAGCGCCAGATTGTAGAGATTCTCCATCAAGGCATCGTCAAGCGGACACTTGCGGAACTTGTCGAAAGCCATGTCAAGCTGGCCCTGCCCTTGGAAAGCGAGACCGAGCATGCGGTTCGACTCGGCTGAATCGGCCTCCGATTTTTCCTTGCCGCGCTCGGTCATCAGGAAACGCTTGGTGGTCAGCAGGAGATGCCCGACCAGCAGCAGCGTCGCCGCCCCCATCAACTGAATCCACAGTGCACCACCCACCATCAGGGAAAAATGCGCGCCAAGCAGGGTCGCCAGGATAAGCGTCGTGGCTATTGCGCCAACCCCTGCCGACAGACGCGGCAGGAGGGCAATCAGATACCCGGCAATCAGAACGAAAACAGCAAAGGATGCCAATCCACCCCATTCCGGCGTGACGAAAAAATGCTCCTGGAGAATGCTTGACACGGCGTGCGCCAGAGTCAGCACCGGCGCCATTGCCGGCGACACCGGCGTCACCTGCGAAGCGCCGACACCGGCGGCAGTGGCGCCGATCAGAACGATCTTGTCTTGATACTTGCTGGCGGGAATTTTTCCGGTCAGGACGTCATAGAAGGAATCCACCTGGAATGCCGGTTTGCCCTCGCGCTCCTTGTAGAAGAAGGTATTCATCTGCGTCTGCTCATCGGTCGGAATGCGCAGATTCCCCAGCCGAACTTCCTGACCGAGTGTCACACGCACATCAGCCGGACCGAGGTTCAGGCTTTTAGCGGCAATCATCAACGACAAAGAGGGGTAGTACTGATCGAAGTAACGTAGCACCAGAGGCTCAGTCCGAATGGCGCCATCAACATCGGCGCTGGCGTTAAGGTGGCCGATGGCCGCCTTGATGCCAAGCGCTTCGATCGGCATCTGCAACGCCAGGGTCGCCCCGACCTCGCCGCCGCTGCCCGCAACCTGGGTCAGCCTGTTGCGCGTCACGAACTCAGGTAAATCCTGGTCCGGTCGCCCTCTCGGCTCACCCAGGACAAACAGCATGGGCAGGAGGACATTGCCGGCCTTGCCGATGCTCTCGGCCAATATGCGATCGGTATTCAACGCTAGCTCGGCTTCGCCCAGTATGCCGCCAATCTGCGTCATTTCCGCCGGCAAGGGTTCAATAGTCTCCGAGGCCCGCTTGACGATGTCGAGCAATCTCGTGACATAGACGTAGCCGGGATCGATCTGCGGCTCGAAAAAGAAAACGGTATTGGCCACCACCTTGGCCTTGCCGGCAGCCAGCAGATCGGTCATTCTAGCCAGACGATCACGCGGCCAGGGCCAGCGCCCGAGATTGGCAATCGAGGCATCATCAATGGCGATCACCGCGACACGATCAAGCGGGATGCGGCTCGACGCCTGAACACCGAGGTCGTAGGCCTTGCGTTCCAGACTGCGGATCAGGTCGCCACCGACCGCCACGAGCATGACACAACTGACCATCAGGCCGAGGAACCAGTCGGTTTTCCAGAATCCCGTTTTGCGCATTCTCATCCCTCTTCTGGCCCATCGATAATGACGTCTTCTTGATCACGCTGCCGCAGCCGTTTTCTGCTGATTATCCCTTCAAGAGGAAAAATGTGAAGGCGAAACATGAGTCTATAGCGCATTCTTACAGTTCAGCAAGAAATCAGTCAATCGGCATCGGCTGAAAGACTACTTTGCGTAAGGCAATTCAAGCCCCAGACCACGTTCGCGCGCCAAAGCCTCCAGCCTGACGGCCAGCGCAAGATCCTGGATGGCCATGCCCTGCGACTCGAACAGAGTAATCTCCGCGGGCGTACTACGCCCGGGATGACGTCCGGTGATTACCGCGCCGAGTTCGATCAGAGTTCGCTCGTTCAAGCGCCCCTTTTCCAGCATTGGCAGAAGATCTCCCGCCTCCTTGAGCGCGCTCTCCATACTATCGACCACGATGAGGCTAGTGACGCTCAACACATCCTCGCTCACCTCGCGCCGGATCAGCGAATTGGAGCCCGCCGCGTTGATGTGCGTGCCAGGCGACAGCCATTTCGCGTCAAACAAGGGCGTCGCCGACGTCGTGACGGTACTGACAATATCGCTGCCGCACACCGTTTCTTCCGCTGATGACGCGGGAACGACCTCGATTTCCAGGCGCTCTGACATTTGCACGCAAAATGCCTTCAGGCGCTCTGGATTTCGCGCAAACACCTTGACCCGACGCAGAGGTCGTACTGCAGCGATGGCCTCGATATGTCCCGCAGACTGCCACCCGGAACCAAAGACCCCAAGGATCTCGGCGTCCGGACGCGCCAACCAGCGTGTCGCCACCCCAGAAGCCGCACCGGTACGCATCATACCGAGCAGATTCGCCTCCAGGACGACACGCAGCACGCCGGTCGACGCACTGAATACATGAACCAGAAAACGGACGCCCGAACGGTTGCTGGTATAGGCTTTGTAGCCGATAGCATCGTGCTCCGGCAGCGCGCCCTGCAGGATATGCAGCGCCGTCTGTGGCAGCCGTGTACGTTGGCGTGGTATGTCTACGGCATGGCCAAGGGCGAGCTCGCGATGCGCTTCTTCGACCGCCTCGATAGCCATTGGCATGGTCAACAACTGCCGGACATCTGTTTCACTCAGGAACAAGGACATGCATCCTCCAAGAGCAGGACAAGAGCGTCAGAAAGGATTCTACCGGCATTCCATCTTTACTTCGCAGCCGCCATCACCATCGATGCTTTTGCGGCTACCATGGTGCTTTTATAGCGCATTCTTTACCCCGTTGCTATGCGAACAATACGACTGATCGCCATTCTGCTCCCGGCTTTTTTGCTTCCTTCACCGGCAGCCCAGGCCGCCAAATGGATTGGCATCAGCAGCAAGGAGCAGGCCACACAGACACGCAACGAAGTCGATGCCAGCAGCATCAACTCGGCCAGCGACGGGAAATTGCGCATCTGGCATCGCGAAATCTATTCCCAGCCAAAGATTCCAGACTCAGGCGCCTTTTCCTTCAGCCGCCTGACCTCGCTCACTGAATTTCAATGCGACAAGCGACTTGCGGCTTTGATTCAACGCAGCTACATCGCAGCCGATGGTAACGAATTGAAGAACGAAACATTTGACGCCAGGGAGCCCAGACCCATCGCTCCCGACTCCAGTCTCGAAGCCGTGTTCAATTACGCCTGCAAGCACCGCAGCACACCGCTTGTCGAGCCGCCGCCTGCTCCCACTCCACCCACTCCAGCGCCCGTGCTTGAAGTCAAGGAAGCGCCCAAGAAGAATGGTAAAAAAACACAGGATGACCCGCCGCCACGTCAAACCTACTGGAGCTACACCGGCAACACGGGCGCCGACAAATGGGGCGCCCTGGACAAAGAATTTGCATTCTGCGGCCAAGGGCAACGGCAGTCACCAATTGACATTCGCCATACCGTCCGCGCCGATCTGCCTCAGATTCAGTTTGCCTACAAGCCGATTCCGCTCTCGATCGTTGATAACGGGCACAGCATCAAGGTCGATACGCCGGATGCCGGTGGTATCACCATTGAGGGTGAAAGCTACGCGCTGCAACAGTTCCATTTTCACAAACCCAGCGAGGAAAAGCTCAACGGCAAGGCCTACGCCATGGCCGTCCACCTGGAGCATAAGTCCAAGGCCGGCAAACTTGCCGTGGTCGCTGTCATGTTCGAAGCCGGCAAGGAGCAGGGGCTGATCCGTACGCTGTGGACCAATCTGCCACTGGAACAGAACAAGCCGATCGTTCGTCCCGACATCAAGATCGACCCGACCCTGCTGCTTCCGGTAAAACGAAATTACTATACCTTCCTTGGATCGCTGACCACGCCGCCTTGTACCGAGGGTGTGTTATGGCTGGTGCTGAAAACGCCAATCCAGGTTTCCAGGGAGCAACTCGCCGGCTTTGGCACAATCTACAAGAACAATGTACGGCCTACCCAGCCGGTAAATAGTCGGTTGATCAAGGAATCGCGCTGAGGACAGGCAAGCTCCACGACGAAAAAGGGCAGGCCGCAGCCTGCCCTTTTTTCTGAAACGCGCTCGTTTTACTTGAGCAGTGCCTTGAGCAGCTTGGCCATTTCTGACGGATTGCGTGTCACCGTGAAACCGCACTCTTCCATGATCGCCAGCTTGGCATCGGCCGTATCGGCACCGCCCGAAATCAGCGCTCCGGCATGGCCCATGCGCTTGCCGGCCGGCGCCGTGACGCCAGCGATGAAACCGACGATCGGCTTCTTCATATTGGCCTTGCACCATTGCGCGGCTTCGGCTTCATCCGGACCGCCGATTTCACCGATCATGATGACCGCATCGGTATCCGGATCGTCGTTGAACAGACGCATGATGTCGATATGCTTCAGACCGTTGATCGGGTCGCCGCCGATACCAACCGCCGTCGATTGACCAAGACCAATTTCCGTCAGTTGACCGACAGCTTCATAGGTCAAGGTTCCGGAACGCGAAACCACGCCAATGCGCCCCTTGCGGTGGATATGGCCAGGCATGATGCCAATCTTGATTTCGTCCGGCGTGATGACGCCCGGGCAGTTCGGTCCGAGCAGCAGCGTTTTTTTGCCGCCCGCCGCTTCCCTTTTTTTCATCCTGTTGCGCAGTTCAAGCATGTCGCGAACCGGAATGCCTTCGGTAATGCAGATGGCCAGATCAAGGTTAGCTTCGACCGCTTCCCAAATCGCTGCGGCGGCGCCCGGTGGCGGCACGTAGATAACCGAGACCGTGGCCCCGGTTTCTGCAGCGGCTTCCTTGACCGAAGCGTAGATTGGAATGTTAAACAACGACTCACCGGCCTTCTTCGGATTGACCCCGGCGACGAAACAATTTATTCCGTTGGCGTATTCCTGGCATTTTTCAGTATGAAATTGACCAGTCTTGCCGGTCATGCCCTGGGTGATGACTTTGGTATTTTTGTTGATCAGAATTGACATAGTGGCTCCTTACTTGACCGCAGCAACGATCTTGGTGGCGGCTTCAGCCATAGAATCGGCCGTGATGATCGGCAGACCCGAATCCTTGAGAATTTGCTTGCCCATATCCTCGTTGGTGCCTTTCATGCGCACTACCAGCGGCACCGACAAATGGGTTTCACGGGCCGCAGCGACGACACCGTTGGCGATCGTGTCACACTTCATGATGCCGCCGAAGATATTGACCAGAATGCCCTTGACCTTCGGGTTCTTGAGCATGATCTTGAAGGCTTCAGTCACCTTTTCAGTCGTTGCGCCGCCACCGACGTCGAGAAAGTTGGCCGGCTCGGCGCCGAACAGCTTGATGGTGTCCATGGTCGCCATGGCCAGGCCGGCGCCATTGACCAGACAGCCAATATTGCCGTCAAGTGCGATGTAGGCGAGATCAAACTTGGACGCCTCAATTTCATCGGCATCTTCTTCGTCCAGATCGCGGTAAGCGACGATTTCCGGGTGGCGGTAGAGCGCGTTGGCATCAAAATTGAACTTGGCATCGAGCGCCTTGATGGTGCCCGGCTTGCCATCCACGCCTCCTTCAAGGATCAGCGGGTTGATTTCAGCCAGCGAGGCGTCGGTTTCCATATAGCAGGTATACAGCCCCTGCAGCGCCTTGACGGCCTGGGCTACGGAATCGGCGGGAATGCCAATGCCGTTGGCCAGCTCCCTGGCTTGCGAGTCGGTCAAACCATCTGCCGGATCGATAAAGACCTTGAGGATTTTCTCGGGAGTGTTGTGCGCGACTTCCTCGATGTCCATCCCGCCTTCGGAAGAGGCCATCATGGCGACCTTCTGCGTGGCACGGTCGGTCAGTGCGGCGATGTAATACTCCTTGCGGATGTCGGCACCCTCTTCAACCAGCAGGCGACGCACCTTCTGGCCTTCAGGACCGGTCTGATGGGTAACGAGTTGCATGCCCAGGATCTGCGTGGCGTACTGACGCACCTCGTCGAGCGACTTGGCCACCTTGACACCGCCGCCCTTGCCGCGGCCACCCGCATGGATCTGTGCCTTGACCACCCAGACCTTGCCCCCCAGCGATTCGGCCGCCTTGACGGCATCCTCTACAGAACTGCAGAACACCCCGCGCGGAACAACCACGCCGAATTTTTTGAGCAGTTCTTTTCCCTGGTATTCGTGAATTTTCATGCGCCTTCCTTGCTTGTAATGAAGAGACGATTGTTAGGCAGGAGAACCTACCCGTGGGTTTGGTCGCGATACCAGCGCGGGTAATAGCGCCGTACCGTTTCCGAATGTGAAACCAGTGCATGACAACGGTCGACATGATAGGGCTTGTGTTCGCTGTCATGGTTGTCGACAACTTCACTGGCAAAGGTCTGCAAGGCCGCCGTCGGCAGAAACATCAGCAGTTCGGAGAGGTGAGCACAGCCGCGAGTACTGCCAAACATGTCCTTGACCGCTCTGAGAAAGCCATGGAACAGATTCAGGCCGATGATCCGCGAATAGTCCGGTGGAATGCTGTCGCAGTAGCCCATGTAGGGCGCTGCATCGATGCAGGTCGCCGCGTCAAGAATATTGAACTTGTCGTCGATGGTCACCCGAACCCACATGTCATGCACCGCTTCGCCAGCTTTACGCAGACCGGACGACAGGGGATAGTCCTGATCCTTGGTATCGACTATATGCGCCTCGATCTCCCACAAGCCATCAACACGCTTATAGCCATCAAGCTTGACATTGCGTTGATGCATTCGGGCGCGTCCTGCGCTGGGAGGAGGAAGTGGCATCGTAAATCCTGGGAGGCATGTCAATAGCGCGGAACTCTGAATACTTCTTCCACGACTTTAGCACAAAACGCCCGCGTTTATGCCAAAACCTGTCTGTTGCACAGGGCAGTCGCATGAATGCCACTGCCGTTAACGTCTGGAATAGTGGCTAACAATCAATTGGTTGCAAGGTAGCTAATGGGACGGTCGCCCCTACCTGAACCGGTATCTGAGTGCCAAAGTGGCGAATGGAAATTTCCACCAACAGAGCGAGGCGACCAAGATGAAGATTACGGCAGTTGGCATTGATCTACTTGTTTTGGATGACTGACTTGAGGTCTGCTTTGGCATCGCCATACGACGCCTGAGCTCTGCCGTGGGCATTTTGAACTTTGCCTTTCATCTCCAACTCCTTATTGCCGACCAGGTGGCCGACGACTTCCTTTACTTTGCCTTTGGCTTCTTTGACACGACCGCCGGTTTGATCCTTGTTCATGGTGATCTCCTGAAATGATGGTTGAAAATGACCCGGAGCACTGCGCTTGCGTTGCAGTGCTCTTGACGAACAGAATAGGCGTAGCGTCCGAGACGTTCTGTGCGGTGGCGCGCTTAGGGTAAAACTAACCGCACACTGTGCGTTCGCGCACAGACTAGCCTGCCGCCTAATGTGAAAATACCCTCGTGAGTACGTGTTTGAACGCCTCGTTAAGTGTTGCCGAGCTTGCTTGTGACGACCTGGATTTGTCTACCATCAGGACCCATGAACGCATGACAAAAAATCAAACCGCGCAGTTGTTGAAAAGCCCTCAGTCCGCCAACTCGCTGACTCAGGTGTTGGGCCAAAGCGAGCGTGTCAAGGATATCGTCGAAGAGTGCGCAGACGACTTGTCGTCGGTCAACACTGGGCTAAAGCGTGAACTACAGGACGGAGATATTTCGCCAGGCGTTGAAAACGCTCTTGAAAAGAGCGAGGCCGTCGAGAGTAAGGTGCAGGATGCTTCCGAGGCGTTGTCGTTGGTCAATAGGGCGTTGCAGGAACAGATCAATGAGCGGCACGTTCTGGACGCTCAATTGGCCACCGTCACCAAGCAGGGGGACGAGGCGCGCCATGCGTCCCTCCACGACCCTTTAACGGGCCTGCCTAACCGCGCGCTGTTCAATGATCGACTGGAGCATGGACTGGCAGTGGCCAATCGGAATGGTCTTCATTTTGCCGTGATGTTCCTGGATCTGGATGATTTTAAGATGATTAACGATTCGTATGGGCACGACGTGGGTGATCTCGTCTTGCAAATGATCGCCGGACGACTCAAGGAAACGACGCGGGACGATGACACGGTTTGCCGCCATGGTGGTGACGAATTCCTGTACATTTTGGTGAACACCGAGAGTGAGCACGACATCACGATCGTCGCGGAAAAAATTATCAATGCGGTTCAAGTGCCGTGTGACATTCAGGTGCGAGACATTAGCGTCAGCCTGAGCATTAATCCTAGCATTGGAATATCGATTTTCCCGAAAGACGGAACGACTTCAGAGGCACTGCTTGATGTCGCGGATAAGGCTATGTACCGGGCAAAGCGCAACAAGTGTGGCTATTCATTTGCCGGTGATGATTAATCCGGGTCGCATCAGCGGGCAGGCTGGATTCAGACGCAGCCTATAGCGACAACAGAACGTACAATCCGGCTCATCTCACACCGGAACTTCGACCAATGACCACCATCCCGATTCGTTACGCCATCCGGCCCCTCTGTCCTCAGGCGCACATTTTTGACGTCCGCTGCACGGTGCGCTATCCCGACCCGGCAGGGCAGCGCTTCGCACTTCCGGCATGGATTCCCGGCAGCTACCTGATCCGCGACTTCGCCCGGCATATTGTGGCTATCCGCGCCGAGTCCGGCGGCAAACCGGTGCGCCTGACGAAGATCGACAAGCACACCTGGCAGGCTGCTCCGCTGAGGGGCGGCGAAGCAGTTACCGTCATATGTGAAATCTACGCCTGGGACCTCTCGGTACGCGGCGCCCACCTTGACCAGACCCACGCCTTCTTTAACGGCACCAGCGTCTTCCTGCGCGTACTCGGACAGGAGCAAACCCCCTGCCAAGTCGATATCCAGCCACCAGCAGGCAAACTTTACCGGAACTGGCGTATCGCCACGGCCTTGCCGCCGGCGCACGGTGAGCATCAATGCGCCCAAGCACACGGTTTCGGGCTCTACCAGGCAGCCGATTACGATGAACTGATCGACCACCCGGTCGAAATGGGCCGCTTCACCCTGGCACGCTTCAAGGCCTGCGGCATCGCGCACGAAATTGCCATTAGCGGCCAGCATGACGGAGACATGAAGCGCATCACCGCCGATCTTAAGCGTATCTGCGAATGGCAAATACGCTTTTTCGGCGAACCCGCGCCGATGTCGCGCTACGTTTTTCTCATTACCGCCGTCGGCGAGGGTTGCGGCGGCCTCGAACATCGGGCTTCGACCGCCCTGCTCTGCGCGCGCCACAATCTCCCTTACCACGGCATGACAGGGCTCAGCGAGGGCTACCGCAACTTCCTCGGGCTGTGCAGCCACGAATACTTTCACACCTGGAATGTCAAACGCATCAAGCCAGCCGCCTTTACCCCCTACAACCTGGATCAGGAGAATTTCACGACCTTGCTCTGGTTTTTTGAAGGATTTACGTCCTATTACGACGACCTGGCGCTGCTCAAGAGCGGCAGCATCGAGCTTGCGGACTGGCTTGAACTCACCGCCAAGACCATCAGCACCGTCCAGCGCGGCCCCGGCCGCCTGCGGCAGACACTGGCTGAATCAAGTTTCGATGCCTGGAGCAAGTTCTATCGGCCAGATGAAAACACCCCCAATGCGGTGGTCAGCTATTACGCCAAAGGGGCGCTGGTCGCGCTCGCGCTCGACCTCACCCTGCGCAGCAAGAGCCAGGGAAAAATCACGCTCGACGACATCATGCGCGCCCTCTGGCAACGCCATGGAAAAACCGGCATCGGTGTCGGTGAAGAGGATATCCGCTTGCTTGCCGAAGAACTCTCCGGGCTCGACCTGAAGCATTTCTTCGCCAACGCTGTGCACGACACCGGCGAATTGCCGTTGAAGAAGCTACTCGCGCACTTTGGCCTGAAACTGACGTGGGACAAGGGAAAAACACCATCGCTTGGCGTCAAGACCAGCAGCGAGGGCAAGGAACTGAAGCTGGCGACGGTGTATGACGGTGGTGCGGCACAGGCCGCCGGCCTTGCCGCCGGTGACCTCCTGCTCGCCATCAACGGCCTGCGCGCCACGCCGGATACGCTTGACCAGCAACTCGCCCGTTACCAGCCCGGCGCGACCCTCAAGGTGCATGCCTTCCGGCGCGACGAGTTGATGCAGTTCAATGTCCGCCTCGGCCCACCGGCAGCCGACACGGCGCGGCTCTTTGCCGAGGCAAACGCCAACAGCTTGCGGCGCACGTGGCTTGGGGCTTAACGCGAGGCACGCTTTTTTCGCCCTGGTCAAACCAATCTGATCTTCAGCTCGCCAAGCCCGTCAATGCCACCTTCGAGTAAATCGCCACGAACCACCGTCGATACCCCCGCCGGGGTCCCGGTAAAAATCAGGTCGCCCGCTGCCAAACGCACATAGCCTGAGAGATTGGCGATCACTTCAGCCACCTTCCACGACATCTGCGACAGGTCTCCGCTTTGTTTCAGCTCGCCATTGACCTTGAGCCAGATGGTCCCCGTTGCCGGATGGCCAAGCGTGGCTACCGGCCGGATAGTGCTGATCGGTCCGCCCTGGTCGAACCCCTTGCCCATGTCCCAGGGCTGACCCTTGGCCTTGGCGCTAGACTGGAGGTCACGGCGCGTCAGATCAAAGCCGACGGCATAGCCAAAGACGCAATCAAGCGCCTGGTCCAGCGCAATGTCGCTGCCGCCCTTGCCCAGCGCAACGACCAATTCGACCTCATGCTGGAGATTGGCCGTCATTGGCGGATAAGCGACATCTCCCCCGCCAGGAACCAGAGCATCAGCCGGCTTGCTGAAAAAGAACGGTGGTTGACGGCCGTCAGCGCCCATTTCGGCGGCATGCTCGGCGTAATTCTGCCCGACACAATACACGCGACGCACAGGAAAGACGGCAGCGCAGCCGTCAACAGGAAGAACGACCGGCGTTGCAGGCGGGAAAACGTAGTTCATACAGGCTCCATTGAAAAGTCGTCACTCAAACCGGATTATCGATATCAACAAACTCGCAATCGAGGCCAAAACGCTCGGTCAGGTGGCTGGCCAGTGCCTGCACCCCATAACG
This sequence comes from Propionivibrio sp., assembly GCF_029255185.1. Taxonomy (GTDB): domain Bacteria; phylum Pseudomonadota; class Gammaproteobacteria; order Burkholderiales; family Rhodocyclaceae; genus Propionivibrio. Next base: position 26,170 of record NZ_JAPUVO010000120.1, on the reverse strand, counting down.
TTCGGTTGCGTGGTGCCCGGCAGCGATATAGGCCACCCCGGATTCGCGCGCCAGATGCACGTTCTGCTCGGAAATTTCTCCCGAGAGATAGACATCAACGCCTTGAGCAAGCGCCTGTTCAAAAAGATTTTGCGCACCGCCCGTACACCAGGCGACGCGACTCACCAAGCGCTGGCAATCACCCTTAGCGGCAATCACCTGCGGCGTTCGCTGCAAGCGAACAGCAATTGCGCTGCTCAGCTCGGAGAGTGTTGTCGGCACCATGAGGCGACCATGCCAGCCGATATCCTGCTCGCCAAAGCGCCCTTCGACAATCCACCCCAGGTGTCTGGCAAGTTGTGCGTTATTGCCAAAGTCAACATGGCTGTCGAGCGGCAGGTGATAAGCGATCAAGTTGATGTCATGCTTGAGCAGCGCTTGCAGACGCGCCTTGCGAAACCCGGTGAGACGCCCATCCTCGCCACGCCAGAACCAACCATGATGCACAAGCAGGGCATCGGCCTGCCGCTCGATTGCCGCGTCGACCAGCGCCTGACTGGCTGTAACGCCAGCGACGATACGCTGTACTTGCGCGCAACCTTCCACTTGCCAGCCGTTTGGGCAATAATCCCGGAAGCGCTCCGCTTCAAGCAGGTGATCGAGATAGCGCGTCAATTCTTCACATTTCATTTTTGGCTCCGGAATTCCATGCGCAGACTTTGGCTGATTTTTGCACAAACCGTCACGGTTAGTCTTGCCGTTCTTTTTGTCGTCACCACACTCAAACCTGAATGGCTGGGCAAACCCGTCAGCACCGGCCCCAGCATCGTCGCCTTGCAGGAATCACCGAGTATTGGCGAACCGGTCGTCGGCACGGCGTCCTACCGCGACGCCGCCAAAAAAGCGCTGCCTTCTGTCGTGCATATCTTCACGTTGCAAAAAATCAGGGCGCCGCGCAACCCGCTGATTGACGATCCGCTGTTCCGCCACTTTTTTGGTGAACGCGAGCAAACCGAAGGGCAAACCAAGTCGGGCCTGGGCTCCGGTGTCATTGTCAGCGCCAACGGTTACATTCTGACCAATTTCCACGTGGTCGACGCGGCCGACCAGATTGAAGTCGCCCTCCATGACGGACGCAATCTGAAGGCCCGCCTGGTCGGCGGCGATCCGGAATCCGATCTGGCCGTGTTGCAGATCGACCAGGAAAAAGCCGGCGCGCTCAAACTGCCGGCAATCACCCTCGGTCAGATGGATAACATTAGCGTTGGCGATGTCGTGCTAGCCATCGGCAACCCCTTCGGCGTCGGCCAGACGGTGACCATGGGTATCGTCTCGGCACTCGGTCGCTCGCACCTGGGAATCAACACCTTCGAGAATTTCATCCAGACCGACGCCGCTATCAACCCCGGCAATTCGGGCGGTGCGCTGATCGATAGCCGCGGCAATCTGGTTGGCATTAACACGGCGATTTATTCCCGTACGGGGGGGTCGCTCGGCATTGGCTTTGCCATTCCAGTATCAACCGCCAAAAATGTCATGGAGCAGATAATCCAGAATGGCGCCGTAACCCGCGGCTGGATTGGCGTTGAAGCACAGGAGATTACCCAGGAACTGGCCGAATCGTTTGGCCTGACCGACGCCGGCGGCGCGCTGATCGCCGGCGTACAACGCGGCAGCCCGGCCGACGTCGGCGGCATCAAACCGGGCGATATTCTGCTTCTGGTCGATGGAAAGCCCGTCGAGGATCCTCAGGTCATGCTCGATCTGATCGCCAGACAGAAACCCGGCGAAATGATTCCATTCAAGCTGCGTCGTCAGAAAACGCTATTCGATGCCACGATCCGTATCGGTAAACGGCCGCCGCTGAGCCGCTAATCGGCGGTATCCGGCTTGTCGACAAAGCGCGCCATCAGCATCCCCAGTTCGTAGAGCAGGCACAGTGGTATGGCCAGCATGAGTTGGGAAATCACGTCCGGCGGGGTGAAAATGGCGCCGATCACGAAAGCCCCGACGATCACGTAAGGCCGCCATTCCTTGAGCGTCGCGAGTTCGACGAAATGCATCTTGACCAGGACGATAACAATGATCGGCACCTCAAAAGTCACGCCGAAAGCGATAAAGGTACTCATCACGAAGGAGAGATACTTTTCGATATCGGTCATCCAGGCGACACCCTCTGGCGCCACCTTGGACATGAAACCGAATACCGTCGGGAAAACGAGAAAATAGGCAAAGGCCATCCCGACGAAGAACAGAATGACGCTCGCCGTGACCAGCGGCAGCGCCAGTCGTTTTTCGTGGGCGTACAGACCTGGCGCGACAAAGGCCCATATCTGATAGAGAACGTAAGGCAGCGCGATGAGGAAAGCCACCATCAGCGCCACCTTCATGGGCACCAGAAAAACACCGACGACATCGGTGGCAATCATCTGCCCGCCTCGCGGCAGTGACGCCAACAGCGGCTGCGCAAGCAGCGCATAGAGCTCTTTAGCCCATGGGCAGAGGCCAACAAAAACGATGCCGATGGCCAGCAGCGAGCGAATCAGACGATCTCGCAACTCGAAAAGATGCGAGAGAAAAGAGTCTTCCGACTGAGTCATGCGTCGCTCATGTCTTGGCGGCGGGATCGTTGATGGCAGCCTGGGCAGACTGATCGACGACCTGTTCAACGGCCTGCATTTCGCTGTTGATGCTGTGCTCGAAGCTGCGTGCCGAATCCTGCATTTCAGCCTGTAGCTTCTTCAATTCGTCAAGCTGCATCTCACGGCTGATATCCGCCTTGACGTCATTGACATAACGCTGCATACGCCCAAGCAGATGCCCGGCGGTGCGCGCCACCTTGGGCAGGCGCTCAGGACCAATGACCACCAGAGCGACGATGGCAATAACGATCAGTTCGGAGAAGCCGACGTCGAACATGGTCAGGCGTCAGCCGTAAACAACGTAAAGCGCAGTCGAAATGCCCCCGAGGCCCGCGCCATACGCTTCACGACCGGGTCTTTTCCTTGACTTCGCCCTCGAGCGTTTGTCCACCATTGGCCTGTTGGGCAGGCGCTGCATCAACCGGCTTGTTCTCGGTCGAAGCGTCCTTCATGCCAGCCTTGAAGCCTTTCACGGCGCCGCCAAGATCCTCACCAATATTGCGCAGCTTCTTGGTGCCAAACACAAGCATGACGATGACCAGAACGATCAGCCAGTGCCAGATGCTGAAACTACCCATGGTTGTTTCTCCTTAAGCTCGCTTGAGCATCGGCCCGACCGGATCCGGCCCGCCGACGACATGCGCATGCAGGTGCTGTACCTCCTGCTGCCCGACGCGTCCGCTGTTGATGATGACACGAAAGCCGTCCGGACTGCCGTTTTCTGCGGCCAGCCTGTTGGCTACCGCGAGCATCCGGCCCAGAAGCGGAATATCCGCTTCGCTAACCGTTGCCAGCGAGGTGATGTGACGCCGGGGTATGACCAGGATATGCACCGGACGCGCCGGATTAATGTCATGAAACGCGAAAAGTTCGTCGTCCTCATACACTTTGCCCGAGGGAATCTCGCCACGCGCGATTTTGCAGAACAGGCAGTTGTCCATGTTTACGTGGTCCGCGCCTTTTTTTCATCAATCCCCGAAACCCCTTCGCGGCGCCGCATTTCCTGGGAGACATCTTCAATGCTCATGCCGTAGAACGCCAGCAGGACCAGCACATGGAAAATCAGGTCGGTCGACTCCCAGACAATATTCAGGCGCTTGCCATCCTTGGCGGCGATAATCAGTTCAGCCGATTCCTCGCCAATCTTTTTCAGAATGGAATCCGGGCCACTGGCAAACAGCTTGGCGGTGTAGGACGTTTCCGGATCGGCATGACGACGCGTCGCCAGGGTCTCGGAAAGACGATGCAGGATGTCATGAGTACTCATTGTGCGTAAATTTCCTTAGGGTCTTGCAAAACCGGATCAACAGGAACCCATCGTTCGCCGTTCAGCTCAAGAAAAAAACAGCTTTGCCGGCCTGTGTGACAGGCAATTCCGCCCACTTGGTCGACTGACAGCAACAACACATCACCGTCGCAATCGGCGCGAATCGAGATAACGTTCTGGCAATAGCCGGATTCCTCACCTTTGCGCCACAGCCGCTGACGCGAGCGCGACCAGTATACCGCTTTACCGCTGGCGACCGTCTGCAGCAAAGATTCACGATTCATCCAGGCGAACATCACAACGCGGCCGCTCGTCGCATCTTGCGCGATGGCCGGAATCATTCCGTTCTCGTCCCACTTGAGCGCATCGAGCCAGAAGCGGCTTGCATCCAGGTCACTCACAGCCGCACCTCGATGCCACGTTCACGCATAAACTCCTTGGCCTGGCGCACGGTGTACTCGCCGAAATGGAAGATGCTTGCCGCTAGCACCGCATCGGCACGACCCTCGGTCACGCCGTCGGCCAAATGCTGCAAATTGCCGACACCACCGCTGGCGATCACCGGAATATCCACGGCCTCCGAGACGGCGCGGGTCAGTGGCAGGTCAAAGCCATTCTTCGTCCCGTCGCGATCCATGCTGGTCAGCAGGATTTCTCCGGCGCCAAGCTGCTGCACACGCCGCGCCCAGAGCACCACATCCAGCCCGGTCCGTTTGCGCCCGCCGTGGGTAAACACCTCCCACTGGCCTGGCGCGACTTGCTTGGCGTCGATGGCGACAACGATGCACTGGTTGCCGACCTTGGCCGAGGCTTCGGCAACGAGGTCGGGATTATCGACAGCGGAGGTGTTCATGCTGACCTTGTCGGCGCCGGCGTTAAGCAGACGGCGCACGTCAGCCACCACGCGCACGCCACCGCCAACGGTCAGCGGAATAAAGACCTGCGCGGCGCAGGCCTCGATAATATGCAGAATGATGTCGCGCTGATCGGAGGACGCCGTGATGTCGAGAAAGGTGACCTCGTCAGCGCCCTGCTCGTCATAGCGACGGGCAATCTCGACGGGGTCGCCGGCGTCGCGCAGGTCGATGAAGTTGGTGCCCTTGACGACCCGGCCGGCGGTCACGTCAAGACAGGGAATGATTCGTTTTGCCAGAGCCAAGACGGATTCCGGTGCTTTCGCTGAATGAGTGAGGCGCTAGCGCTGCGTCGCGCGGTCGGCTTCCGCTTGTGCGGCTGCGAAGTCGAGCGATCCGTCGTAGATGGCTCGACCGGCAATGGTGGCGAAGATTCCTTCATGTTCAACGGCGCACAGCGCCCGGATGTCGTCCATACCCGACAGACCACCACTGGCGATGACCGGAACGCGCAGCGCTTGCGCCAGTTTGACTGTGGCTTCGATATTGATGCCCGAGAGCATACCGTCGCGACCAATATCGGTGTAGATGATTCCCTCGACACCGTAGTCCTCGCACTTCTTTGCCAGATCGATGACGTCGTGGCCCGTCAGCTTAGACCAGCCGTCAACCGCCACCTTTCCCTCCTTGGCGTCGAGCCCAACGATAATCTGCCCCGGAAAGGCACTGCAGGCGTCGTGCAGGAATCCAGGGTTTTTTACTGCTGCGGTGCCGATGATCACGTAACTCACGCCATTATCCAGGCAGAGTTCTATCGTATCGAGATCACGGATACCGCCACCAAGCTGAATTGGAATCTCGTCGCCAAGCGCCGCGACGATCGACTTGATCGCACTGGCATTCTTGGGCTTACCAGCAAAGGCGCCGTTCAGATCAACGACATGCAGCCGGCGCGCGCCCTGCTCCAGCCAATGAGCCGCCTGTTCGCTGGGCGAACTGGAAAAAATGGTGGCTTCGTCCATGAGCCCCTGCTTCAGACGGACACACTGCCCGTCTTTCAGGTCAATCGCGGGAATGATCAGCATTTTTTTGAACAGTAGTGGGAAAGGTGATGAGAAAAGCGATACCGGTTCAGGGTTTCCATCCAATGAAATTGGCCAACAAGGCGAGCCCAGCCTGGGCACTCTTCTCCGGATGACACTGGATGGCGAAGATATTATCCCGGGCCACGGCACTGGTAAAGGGGATGCCGTAGTCCGTCATGCCGACGATGCAATTGCGATCGATCGGATCAACGCAATAGCTATGCACAAAATAAAAGCGCGCCTTGTCGGCGATGCCTTTCCACAGCGGGTGCGCCTGGGCCTGCGCCACTTCGTTCCATCCCATGTGCGGCACCTTCAGTCGGTCGCCCTCGGAGGCCAGCATCTTTTCAGCCGGAAAGTGGCGAACACTGCCGGCGAAGACGCCCAGGCCAGGCACATCACCTTCTTCGCTGTGTTCAAAGAGCATTTGCAGACCGATACAGATACCTAGGAAAGGCTTGTTTTTTGCAGCATCAAGTACCGCCGAGCGCAGGCCACGCGCCTCAAGTTCGCGCATGCAATCGGGCATCGCGCCCTGACCGGGAAAAACCACCCGTCCAGCCGCAGCGACCACCGCCGGATCAGAGGTAACGACCACCTCACGATCATCGGCGACATGCACCAGCGCCTGCCAGACCGAGCGTAAATTACCCATGCCGTAGTCGATAACAGCAATGCTTGCCGGCGCCGAACCCATCACAGCGATCCCTTGGTCGAAGGAATACTGCCCGCCGCACGCGGATCGGCTTCAACCGCCATGCGCAGGGCACGGCCGAAAGCCTTGAATACCGTCTCGGCCTGATGATGCGCGTTTTCACCGCACAGATTGTCGATATGCACCGTCATCAGGGCGTGATTGACCAAGCCATGAAAGAATTCGCCGGTCAGATCAACATCGAAAGCGCCAATCATTGCGCGCTTGAAATCGACGTTAAATGAAAGGCCAGGACGGCCGGAAAGATCAATCACGACACGCGACAATGCCTCGTCGAGCGGCACATAGGCATGTCCGTAGCGGCGCAATCCCTTTTTGTCGCCCAGCGCCTTGGCCAGCGCCTGACCAAGCGTAATGCCGATGTCCTCGACGGTGTGGTGTGCATCAATGTGCAGATCACCCTGCGCCTCGACGTAGAGATCGATCATTCCGTGGCGAGCCACCTGATCGAGCATGTGGTCGAGAAAAGGAACCCCGGTCGCGAACCGGCATTGGCCACTGCCGTCAAGATTCAAACGTACCGTAATCTGCGTTTCGAGGGTGTTTCTGCTAATTTCGGCTTGCCGCATGAAGGCCCCAATTCGAACTCTAAGATTCCAAGCAAACTGGCGGCGCATACCGCAGCCTGCACCGACCGGATCAAACCAGCAGTCGTGCATGATACCATCTAAGGCTTCCGCTGCATTCGACCTTGCGAACCGTTCATGAGCCAATTCTGGAGCCCCCTCGTTCACCGCCTGACGCCCTACGTCCCGGGCGAACAGCCCAGACTGTCCGGGCTCATCAAGCTCAACACCAACGAAAACCCCTATCCGCCGTCACCGCGCGCCGTCGCGGCGATGCAGTCCGAGTTGGGCGCTGACGGCGCGACCCTGCGCCTCTACCCTGACCCCAGCGCCGACCGGCTCAAGGAAGCCGTAGCTGCCCATTTCGCCGAGTTCGCGATTAGCCCGGCACAGGTCTTCGTCGGCAACGGTTCCGACGAAGTGCTAGCGCATGCCTTCATGGCCTTGCTCAAGCACGAAGCACCGATCCTGCTGCCCGACATCAGCTACAGCTTCTACCCGGTGTACTGTGGGCTTTATGACGTTGACTATATCGCCATCCCGCTCGGCGAACGCTTCGAGGTCCGCGTTGACGACTACGCGCGGGAAAACGGCGGCATCATCATCGCCAACCCCAACGCACCGACCGGTGATTTGCTGCCGCTAGCGCACGTCGAACGGCTGGTCGCCGCCCACACGCAATCAGTGGTGATCATCGACGAGGCCTACATTGACTTTGGCGGTGAAACGGCGATCGAGCTGATCACGCGCCACCCCAATCTGCTGGTCATCCGCACCCTCTCCAAGTCACACTCGCTGGCTGGACTGCGCGTCGGTTACGCAGTCGGCGACAGCGTCCTGATCGAAGCGCTGGATCGGGTCAAAAACAGTTTCAATTCCTATCCGCTCGACCGTCTGGCCATTGTCGGCGCCGTTGCAGCGTTGGCCGACCGCGAGCATCTGGAGATGACGCGGCAGGCCGTCATGCACAGCCGCGCCAAGCTGACCGCCGACCTCGAAGGTATGGGCTTCACGGTCCTGCCCTCGGCGGCCAACTTCATCTTTGCGCGTCATCCGCAAAACGATGCAGCGCAACTGGCGGCCGAACTGCGCCAGCACAAGGTCATCGTCCGCCACTTCAAATTGCCGCGCATTGACCAGCACCTGCGCATCACCATCGGCACCGACGCGCAATGCCAGGCACTGATAGCCGCGCTACGCGCAATCCTCGACTAGCTTATTTCGCTTGACGCGATACCCAGCGCCTTGGCCACGCCTGCGCCATACGCCGGGTCAGCTTTCAGGCAGTTGCCGATGTGGCGCAACTGGATTTCCCTGGCGGCTCCACCAACCGAACGCGCCGTATTCTCGAACAATATCTGCTGCTGGGCGGGCGTCATCAGGCGGAACAGCGCGCGCGGCTGCGCGTAATAATCATCGTCATCTTCGCGGAAGTTCCAGTGATCAGCCTCACCGTTGATCGCCAAGGGCGGTTCGCGAAAATCTTGCTGCTCTTGCCACTGGCCATGACTGTTTGGCTCATAGCCCAATGTACTGCCGTAATTTCCATCGACGCGCATGACGCCGTCACGGTGGTAGCTGTGCACCGGGCAGCGCGGCGCATTGACCGGAATATGGCCGTGATTGACCCCAAGACGATAGCGCTGCGCATCGCCATAGGAGAACAAACGTCCTTGCAGCATCTTGTCCGGAGAAAAGCTGATGCCGGGTACCACATTGGCCGGGTTGAACGCGGCCTGTTCGACTTCGGCAAAATAATTCTCCGGATTGCGATTGAGTTCGATCACGCCAACCTCGATCAAGGGGTAATCCTTGTGCGGCCAAACCTTGGTCAAGTCAAAGGGGTGATAGGGCACTTTCTCGGCGTCGCCCTCCGGCATGACCTGAACGCACAGCGTCCATTGCGGGAAATCGCCGCGCTCAATAGCGTCGTACAGGTCACGCTGGTGGCTTTCCCTGTCCTTCCCGGCTAGTGCTTCAGCTTCGGCGTCAGAGAGATTCTTGATACCCTGCTCGGTCCGCCAGTGGAACTTGACCCAGAAACGTTCGTTTTGCGCATTGATGAAACTGAAGGTGTGCGAACCGAATCCGTGCATATGGCGATAGCTGGCCGGAATGCCGCGCTCACTCATGACAATGGTCACCTGGTGCAGCGCTTCGGGCAGCGAAGTCCAGAAATCCCAGTTATTGTCTGCACTGCGCAGATTGGTGCGCGGGTCACGCTTGACCGCGTGGTTAAGATCAGGAAATTTCAGCGGGTCGCGCAGAAAGAATACCGGCGTATTGTTGCCGACCAGATCCCAGTTGCCTTCCTCGGTGTAAAACTTCAGTGCAAAGCCGCGGATGTCGCGCTCGGCATCGGCGGCTCCGCGCTCGCCAGCCACAGTGGACATGCGGCTAAAGAGTTCGGTTTTCTTCCCGACTTGCGAGAAGATTTTCGCGCGAGTGTATTTGCTAATGTCGTGCGTCACCGTGAACGTGCCATAGGCGGCAGAGCCCTTGGCGTGCATGCGACGCTCAGGAATCACTTCGCGGTCAAAGTGGGCCAGCTTTTCCAGGAACCAAACATCCTGCAACAACTGCGGGCCACGCGGGCCGGCAGTCATGACGTTCTGATTGTCGACGACCGGGCAACCGGCAGCGGTGGTGAGTTTTTTGCTCATATCGATACTCCTTGCGTGCTTGAAAAAAACGATGGATTAAATTGATCAACCGAGGAAACGAACTCACTTTAGTCAAGGAGGAGTTAATTTAGAAATGAATAATAATTTTATTTATAATCGTTTTATTCGATAACGATTTTTTACGGACTTTTTCTGCCATGACCACCTTGCCATCGCTCAAGCAGCTACAGTACTTGGTCGCTCTTTCGCAGCAACTCAATTTCACGCGCGCCGCAGAATCCTGTTTTGTCACCCAATCGACATTGAGCGCTGGTTTGAAGGAACTGGAAGGCGTGCTCGGCAGGCAATTGGTCGAACGCGACCGGCAATCGGTATTGATGACGCACACCGGACTGGAAGTCGCCAGCCGGGCACGAGCCATTATCGCAGCGGCTCAGGACCTGGTTGGACTGGCCGCCCAAACTTTGCAGCCGATGAGCGGACAACTGCGCCTTGGCGTTATCCCGACCATCGCCCCTTTCCTGCTGCCGCAGTCCTTGCCGTTGTTGCGGGCGCACTACCCCGAATTACGCCTGGCGCTGCGTGAAGATCTGACGGCCAATTTGCTGTTGCGTCTTGAAGACGGACAACTCGATTTCGCCCTGATCGCACTGCCCTACGCTACGGGGACACTGCTCGTCGAAGCCCTGTTCGACGACGAGCTTTGGATCGTTGGACGCCAAGACGACCCGGCAGTCAAGGCCAAAACAGTCAAGCCGACACCTGTGCTGACCGATCGTCTGCTCCTGCTCGAAGAAGGACATTGCCTGCGCGACCACGCACTCTATGCCTGCGGCAAACCGATCCGTCGGACTTCCATCGGTATTGAAGCGACCAGCCTGCTGACGCTGGTACAAATGGTCGAATCCGGGTTCGGCGTCGGGTTGGTTCCGGGAATGGCGGTCAAAAGCGGGCTGACGCAAAGTCCCGCGCTGGTTTCACGACCAATGTCCCAACCTACCCCAAAACGTACGATCGCCCTGGTAGCCCGGCGATCAACTTCGCGACTGGAAGATATGAAGGCCCTGGCTGAAGTGATCCGGCAAGCCAAGGCATAGTCAAGCTCAGTATTGGCAAACAGATCACTTATCCCCGCGGGGTAAATTTTTTCTGCTGCTAACCAATTGATTTTCCGTCGTTCCGGGCTCTGCACTTCCTACGGTCGCTTGCGCTGGAATGATGGATGGTTAGAACAAATTTACCCTGGCAAGGTGCGTGTAAATGAAAATCGTTTGTCGTGAGCAAAACTATCCTAGAATCACCAGCATGTGAATCTCTGGAGGATCCTAGATGAAAACCTTACTGCGTCACGTTCTGATCGTCAGCGCCGCCACGGCCTGCTTCACAGTCCCGGCACATGCTGCTGAGTTCATCAATATCCTTACCGGTGGCACCAGCGGCGTTTATTACCCACTCGGCGTTGCCCTGTCGCAGATCTACAGCAAGGCGATTCCGGGTTCCAAGACGGCGGTGCAGGCGACCAAGGCCAGCGCCGAAAATCTGAATTTGCTGCAGGCCGGTCGTGGCGAGGCGGCAATTTCGCTTGGCGACTCGCTGTCGGATGCCTGGAAGGGCAATGAAGAAGCCAGTTTCAAGACCCCGCTAAAAAAACTGCGGACGATCGCCGCGCTTTATCCGAATTACATCCATTTTGTTGCCGCAGCCGACTCTGGAATAAAGTCGCTGGCCGACATCAAGGGCAAGCGCATTTCGGTGGGAGCGCCAAAATCAGGGACTGAACTTAACGTGCGCGAGATCCTCAAGGCCGCCGGGCTCAGTTACAAGGATTTTTCAAAGGTCGAATACCTTTCCTACGCCGAATCGGTTGAGCTGATGAAAAACCGACAACTCGACGTCACCTTGCTGTCATCAGGACTGGGCGTTGCCGCCTTGCGCGACCTGGCCACCGCGCAAAAAGTTGTTTTTCTGACGATTCCTGCGGACATCGTGAGCAAGATCAACGATCCGGCCTTCCAGGTCGGCGTCATTCCCGCCAAGACCTACGAGGGGCAGGATGCCGATGTTTCAACCATTTCTGTCCAGAACTATCTGGTCACCCATGAAGGCGTTTCAACCGAGACGGTCTATGCCATGACCAAATCGATGTTCGAAAACCTCGACCAAATGGTTGCCGCGCACTCGGCGGCCAAGGCGATCAAGCGGGAAAACGCCGCCAAGGCGCCGCCAGCGCCGCTGCACCCGGGAGCGGAGAAATATTATCGTGAAGTTGGCTTGCTCAAATAAAACCAACGAAAGAAATGGTATGAGTGACAGCCCGACCGACGTAGTCCTTGTTCCCGAAGCGTCCGAACCGTCCGATTTCGAAGAAAATGCACACCAGCGCCAGCTTGCCGGCTGGGCCGCCCGAATCGCAATGTTTGCTGCACTGACTTTTTCGGCCTACCAGATCGCCGTCGCGGCATTTCACCCTTTTTCAAGCCTGATCATCCGTTCGCTGCACGTCAGCTTCCTGCTGCTGCTGATCTTCCTGCTCTATCCGGCGCGCAGCAAGGGGCGAACTGCCAGGAGTGTGCCCTGGTATGACGCGCTGCTGGCCGTCGTCGGCTTCGCGCTCGGTTTCTACCACATGATTTTCGAGGCCGATCTGATCGAACGTTCGGGCGACCCGAACAGTGCCGATCTGGTCATCGCCACGGTGGCCTCCGTGCTTGTTTTCGAAGCCGCACGACGGGTCATGGGCTGGGCCCTGCCGTTGGTCTGTGGCAGTTTTCTCGCCTACGGTTTTTTTGGCCAGTACCTGCCACTCTCGATCGCTCATCGCGGTTTCGGTTTTGATCAGATTGTCAGCCAGCTCTATCTTGGCAGCGACGGTATTCTGGGAACGCCAACGCTGGTCTCGGCCACCTACATCTTCCTCTTCATCCTGTTTGGCTCTTTCCTCGAACATGCCGGCATGATCCGCCTGTTCAATGCGCTGGCGCTCGGCCTGGTCGGCCATGCCCAGGGCGGACCGGCCAAGGTGGCAGTGATTTCCTCGGGACTGATGGGAACCATCTCCGGCTCCGGCGTGGCCAACGTGCTGACCGTTGGTCAATTCACCATCCCGCTGATGAAACGCTTCGGGTATACCTCGGTGTTTGCTGGCGCCGTCGAAGCAACGTCGTCAATGGGCGGCCAGATCATGCCACCGGTGATGGGGGCGGTGGCTTTCATCATGGCCGAAACGCTCAACGTCCCCTATGCCGATATTGTCAAGGCCGCGATCATCCCGGCCATGCTCTACTACTTGACGGCATTCTGGATGGTGCATCTTGAAGCCGGGCGATTGAAGCTGCTCGGCGTGCCCAAGGACCAGTGCCCGAACCCCTGGCTGGCGCTCAAGGAAAACTGGCATCTGGCGCTGCCGCTGGCAGCGCTGGTGTACATGCTGTTCCACGGCTTCACACCGATGTTCTCCGGCATGATGGGGCTGGCGCTAACCGCCATTCTCATTCTTGGCGCGGCGATTGCTGCGCGCATTTCAGGAACGGCCCTGCGTTACGTCTTCTGGTTTGCCCTGGGTCTGGGCGCCGCATCCTTCGCTAAATGGGGAATCGTTCCGGTACTCGGCGTCATCGCCGCGCTGACGCTTGCCAATTTTTTCATCAAAGGTGGCCAGGAAACGCTGCGCACGATGAAAATGGCCCTGGTCGACGGCGCCAAGCAGGCACTGGCTGTCGGCATCGCCTGCGCCATTGTCGGCGTCATCATTGGCGTACTGACGCTGACCGGTGCGGCGTCCAACTTCGCCGGATTCATCCTCGAAATCGGTGAGAAGAGTCTCTTTCTTTCGCTTTTCCTGACCATGGTAGTGTGCCTCATTCTCGGCATGGGCATCCCGACCATCCCGAACTACATCATCACCAGTTCAATCGCCGCGCCGGCACTGCTCAAGCTTGGCGTCCCGCTGATCGTCAGTCACATGTTCGTCTTCTATTTCGGCATCATGGCCGACCTGACGCCGCCAGTTGCCCTGGCGGCCTTTGCTGCGGCATCGATTGCCAAGGCATCAGCAATGAAGATCGGCTTCAAGGCGACGCAGATCGCCATTGCCGGTTTTGTCGTCCCCTTCATGGCAGTCTATGACCCGGCGCTGATGCTACAAAACGATCCCACCGTAGCGGCCGTTGCCTACATCGTAATCAAGGCCACGTTGGCGATTCTCCTGTGGGGCAGTGCCGCCATCGGTTACCTGTGGGCACCGCTCGCTCTGGTCGAGCGTGCGGTCGCCGCCAGCGCCGCCTTCGCCCTGGTCGTCGCCCTGCCGATTACCGATGAGCTGGGCTTTGTCACGGGGGCGGTGTTCGTCATCTGGCACTGGCTGCGCAGCCGTCAGCGCTGATGGCACTGTGCCTCATCGCTGGAGCTGTGTCCGCCGTGCTGGCTGTGAATAGCTTCACCTTGGCCTGGATGCACTCGATTGAAAGAGTGCGCTGGGAGGAGGACTGGCGAGTCGTTGATGGCCGGCAACTGCAAATCGTCGCCGCACGCATCAAGGGAAGCGGTGCCGGCATGGAACCGCCAGCCGATGCCGTATTGCGTGACGGCGCCTGGCATTACCGGCCGCCGGTTGCTGCCATGGATAGCCTGACCCTGGCCCATTCGTCCTATACCCAAGGCTATGAATTGTGCGCGGACGGCGCCTGTCAGACGCTCACTGATTATCTGCCTGGCATCGCGGCAAGTGGGACTATCATTCTGACCCCCTGCCTTGAATAGCTGACCGGCTCCAGTCAGGCCATGGCGATTGGGGTAGAATCTCGCGAAATTTTCGCTGCTGGCGAGCGCCAGTCTTGGAGTCGCAGTTTTTCACTTTTTTATCGAGGAAACCATGAGCACTCTGGCAAAACAATTACAGACAATGGAGGCGCACAATTCGATCTTCGAATCGGCCGTACGCCAATTACCGCTCCCGGTCTGCGCCGCATTCGGCTCTGCCAGCCAGCCACAGGCGGTCAGCTTTGCGAACAGTGCGCGGGTGCTAAGCACCAAGGATAGCGACAGCGTCGCCAGGAGTTTTCCGCATTCGGTGCGCGCCTCGAACAACGTCGTTCTCGAGTCCTCCGGCATCAATGCCAAGGTGGCGCAAGGCAAGCGCGTTGCCGTGCTGTTTTCCGGCGGCCCCGCGTCCGGTGGTCACAATGTGGTGTGCGGCATCAAACACATACTCGGCCAGGGCAACACCCTGTTTGGCGTCAAACCCGGCCCCAAGGGTTTGTTGCAGGGCAATCTGTTCGAGATCACCGACGCTGACGTGGGCGCCATCATCAATACTGGCGGCTTTGATTTCCTCGGCACCGACCGCACCAAAATCAAGACCGAGGCGCAGTTCCAGCAGGTCAAGACGACCTGCAGAAAGCATAATCTGGATGCCATCGTCGTTATTGGTGGCGATGATTCAAACACCAACGCCGCCGTGCTCGCCGAATTCCTGTTTACCGACGTCAAGACGGATGGTTCCGGCGTGCAGGTGATCGGCGTACCGAAGACCATCGACGGCGACCTGCAAATCGGCGACCTGTTGCCGATTTCCTTCGGCTTCGATACGGCGACCAAGATCTACAGCGAAATGGTTGGCAACATCCTGCAGGATACCCGCTCCTCGCTCAAGTACTGGCACTTCATCAAGCTGATGGGGCGCTCGGCATCGCATGTCACCATCGAGGTGGCGCTACAGACCAAGGCTGCGGTGACGCTGATCTCCGAAGAAGTGGCCGAGCAGCGGCAATCGATCGCGGCCATTGTTGACCAGATCGCACAGGCTGTTGTTGCCCGTTCCGCCAAGGGCATCATGCACGGTGTGGTACTGGTTCCGGAAGGACTGATCGAATTCATCCCCGAAATGAACACCCTGATCGCCGAACTGAATGACGCGCTGGCGCACAACGCGGCGGAATTTGCCGAGGAGCCCTTCGATACCAAGGCCGATTTCATTCAGGAAAAATTGACTACCGACAACGCCCGCCTGTTTGCTTCGCTGCCGGCTTATGTCGTCAAGATGTTACTCGCCGACCGCGACTCGCATGGCAACCTACAGGTTTCACTGATCCCGACCGAGCAGTTGCTAGTCGACATGGTCAGAACCCGGGTCAAAGAAATCGACATCAGGATACCGTTTTCCGCCCATTGCCACTTCCTCGGATATGAAGGCCGCTGCGGTGCCCCGACCCTGTTCGATGCTGCCTACACCTACAACCTTGGCCTGACCGCAGGCTCGCTGATTCTCGACGGACGCTCCGGCTACATGGCCACGGTGACCGGTCTCACCACTGGCGGGGCACCAAAGGCCATCCCGTTGACCGGCCTGCTCAACATCGAGCGCCGTCATGGTCAGGACGAGTTTGTCATCGAAAAGGCACTGGTCAAGATGGATTCCGCAGCCATGCGGTACTTTTCGGCGCGCCGCGCTGAATGGGCGGCCGACGACCTCTTTACCTCACCCGGCCCGCGTCAGTTGTGGGGCCCGGCTGCCTACCAGCAACCGATCAGCGTCGCGCTAAACTCGGGCGCCGAATCGCTGGCCTTCAAAATCGGCTGATCCTGAGGATTCTTCAGCTTTAGCAGAACACCATTCTTTTCAGTAAAGGAATCTAACAAATGTCCGAACACGGTTTTCATGTCCATGGCCCCCACGATCACGAAGTCGAGCACCGTGCACAGCATGGCGGCGACAGCTTTACCTCGCGGCTTGCGGTGTTGACGGCGATTCTATCGACGATCGGCGCCATCTTCGGCTACCTGGGTGGCCACTCGCAGAATGCGGCCCTACTTTTCAAGAACGAGGCGGCAATCCAGAAAACGTCAGCGTCAAACCAGTGGAATTACTATCAGGCCAAGAGCAACAAGCAGAACCTGGCCGAGCTTTCGATCGTCCTAACCACCGGCGAGGCGCAGGAAAAATACCGGCAAGAAGTCGTCCGCTACAAGGGTGAAAAGGAGGAGATCAAGGCCGATGCCGACAGGCTCGAAGCCCTGGCCAAGGACGCCGACAAGAAGAGTGAAGCCGAAATGCACGTTCACGAACGCTGGGCGCTGGCCACCACCTTGCTGCAGATCGCCATCGCGCTTTCCGCCATCACCCTGCTGACGCGCAAGCGCTGGCTGCTGGTCGGGGTTTTCGGCGCCACCGGTATCGGCCTGCTGTTCGGGGCAATGGGCTACCTTCATTTATAAAGGCGGCAGAAAAATGTCATGGTCCCGGACGAGAATGCCAGCAGCATTGCTGGCGCTGCTGCTGGCCGGCTGTGCCACAGCGCCGGGAAGCTCGTACATGCGTGGTCAGGACGTACTGCATTCCTGGACACAGTTCGGACCCGATGGCGTGTTGTCCTTGCGTGCGGTGGTCCCGGCTGGCACAAACTGCCCTTCAGCCGATGTCGACGGCGTGGCGCAACGCATGACGCTGCGTGCTGCCGCGTCGACATCGGCAACGGTGTTTGCCGCCAACCCGGCCTTCAATCCGCCGTTCGCCGTCGCCTCCTGTGAACTTGGGCTGCCGGCCGATACCGGGCAGGTCCATCTCGCTGGGCGGAGGGTGGCGCTTGGCCAGCATCCCGGGCAGACACGCCGGATCGTCGTGGTCGGCGACACCGGCTGTCGAATCAAGGTGCCGGCGAGCGGCGCTGGTGATCCCGTTCAGGATTGCAGCGACCCGCAAGCCTGGCCGTGGGCGCGCATTGCCGCCGCAGCGGCGAGAACGAATCCGGATCTGATCATTCACCTTGGTGACTACCATTACCGAGAATACTGCGACGACCCCCTGCGTTGCGATCGCTTCAGGCAGAGCGGAACCATCATCGGCTATGGCTGGGCGGGCTGGCAGGCCGATTTCTTCGCGCCCGCTGGATCGCTGCTTGGTCAGGCGCCGTGGGTGTTTGTCCGTGGCAACCATGAGAACTGTGACCGCAGTGGCGAGGGCTGGATGCGCTTCCTCGCACCGGCCGCTTATGTGGCATGCACCGATCAGCGCTACCGGACGCCAAGCCGCTCGCTGCTGTCCAGCAACTTCACCGCCGATGCCTATCGCATCAACATCGATAGCGAACTCGGACTGGTGGTCGCCGACAATGCTGGCCATGAGGATTACCGTCCGGCGAGTGCGCTGCCCGCCGAGCTTGATCTATTTCGCCAGACCCTGGCGGCCCTGCGCGCGGCACCGGCCGGGCAGCGCCAGTGGCTGCTCGCGCATCGCCCCCTGTGGTACGACCTGTTGCCGCCGGAATTGCCAGAAAATGCCTTCCAGGCGGCACTGCATCAGCCACCGTCCACTCTTCAACTCGTTTTATCCGGTCACCAGCATGCGTTTGGAACCCTGGCTTTTCGTGCCGACGCTGACCCCGAGCGCTATCCGGAGGGGAGGCCGGCACAGCTGATCGTTGGCGCAAGCGGCACGCAACTAGAATCGCTCGACCCGAAATCACCGCTCTACGAGGGCAAAGACGGCGCCGGTAGCAGAGAACGCTCGGCGCCTGATGGTCGTCTTTACGAAGGTCTGGCCGCCGCAAGCGGCATCGTCCTGAATCGCTACGGATTTCTTTTACTCGAACGTGACGAGGGTGACTGGTCAGGCACGGTGCTCGATGCCGATGGCGTAGTGCTCACCCGCTGCCGCCTCAAGGGTGAGGCCAAGCAGTTTGATTGCCGCTTCCCCGGACGTTAAGGTAGCAAGCCCTTATCTGGCGGCGCAGGCAATTTTCCAGAGCTTGTCTTCCATCGACGACTCCGAAATCGAGTACCACCCATCCACCTCGTCCTCATCCGCGATCACTATGGCTCCGTCACCCATGGCTCCGGTGTAGGACGTCGAGGCCAGATACTTTTCCCGCTTGGCGATGCAATCGTATGCCGTCTGTACGACCGTCGACAGATAGGGCGGGCTACCGGGTTCGAGTTGCGGCTCGCCCCAGCGCACGAGGTGCGTGACGCGTGCCGTATCGCCGCTGCGGCGAGCACTCGCCCGGTCAACAAATACCCGCATGCCGTCGTCAAACTTCTGGATTTCGAACCATTCGGCCAGCACCGGTCCGCTGAGAGCGGCAAGCGCCAGTGTCAGGGCAATTCGTTTCGTCGTTTTCATGAGGCGTGATTTTACCGTACCTGCATCACCGTATTTGACCGGTCTGTCTGTGGCGGGGATACTTCGGGCTGGTCAAAAAATTCCATTCCTTCTGGATAAACCCATTATGGATATCACCGTTCTTGGCGAAGCCCGCTTTACTTCGCCACTTCTGTACCACGTCAACGACAAGGCGCGCGTGCTGTTCAACGTCATCGTCGACCCCGATGTGCCGGCCAAGGAGGAGCTCCTGTTTGAACTCGCCGGCCCGCGCCAGCATCTGTTCTTCGATCCGCAGGAAACGCGCGCCGGCATTGTGACGTGCGGCGGCCTGTGCCCCGGGCTCAATAACGTCATCCGTTCGCTGGTCCTCGAACTGCATCACGGCTACGGGGTGCGTGAAATCTTCGGTTTCCTCAATGGCTATCAGGGGCTTGACCCCTGGCGCGGCTCCGAACCGATTCCGCTGACCCCGGAATTCGTCGAGGATATTCACAAAGAAGGCGGCACCAAGCTAAATACCTCGCGCGGACCGGTCGACGCTGGCGTGGCCGTCGACAACCTGATTCGACGCAAGATCAACATGCTCTTCGTGATCGGTGGTGACGGCACCCAACGCGGCGGCGAAGCGATTTTTCAGGAAGCCAAAGCGCGAGCTTATGCGCTGGCCGTGGTCGGCATCCCGAAAACCATAGATAACGACGTCGCCTTCGTCTCGCGCAGCTTTGGCTATGTCACCGCCGTCGAGGAGGCGGCCAAGGCGATCAACTGCGCGCATACCGAGGCGCACAGCGTGCACAACGGCATCTCGCTGGTCAAGATCATGGGGCGCAATGCCGGCTTCATCGCGGCCGGCGCGACGATCGCCAGCCAGGATGTAAACTTCACGCTGGTGCCGGAAGTGCCCTTCGCGCTCGACGGCAAGGATGGTTTCCTGGCCGCACTCAAGCAGCGCGTGCAAAAGCGTGCGCACGCCGTCATCCTCGTCGCCGAAGGCGCCGGCCAGCATCTGTTCAACGCTGGCGGCGAACAGTACGACGCCTCGGGCAACCTAAAAACAAAGGACATTGGTGTTTTCCTGCGCGAGCGCATCGATGCCTACTTCAAGGCCGAGAAAGTCCCCTTCGTCCTACGCTACTTCGACCCGAGCTACCTCATTCGAAGTGTTCCGGCCGGCGCCGAGGACGCGATACTCTGCGATTTCTTCGCGCGCAACGCCGTGCATGCCGCAATGGCGGGCAAGACCGGTCTGCTCATTGGCTTTCAGCACGACACCTTCACCCATGTACCGACCGAACTGCTCAATCAGCACAAGAAGCAGCTCGACCTCAACAGTCCGGCCTGGCTCGGCGTACTGGCAGCGACCGGCCAGAAATTCGCGCAGTTCGGGCTGTGATCGTCTCCACACCGCGGGCCCATGACAACAGCCTTGAACTCATTGAAGCCCACTGACCATGCAATGGATCGCCCCCTCCGAAAAAAACGCTGCCTCCACCTCGCTCGAAAAGCGCCTGTGGGATGCCGCCGACCAGTTCCGCGCCAACTCCGGCCTCAAGGCCCAGGAATACTCTGGCCCGATCCTTGGACTCATCTTCCTGCGCTTCGCCGAAGTCCGCTTTGCCATCCAGCGCAGCAAACTCGAAGGTGTCAGCGCGTCGTCAAGGCGCGGTAGCCGCGTCGATGAACCCGCCGCCTACCACGCCGAAGGCATCCTGTATCTGAGCCCCGGTGTGCGTTTCGACTACCTGCTGACGCTGCCCGAGGTAGCCGACATCGGCGCCAAGGTCAATGCCGCCATGCGCGAGATCGAGAAGCACAACCCGCAACTTGCCGGTGTGCTGCCCAAAACCTACAACCTGTTCACCAGCACCCTGCTCAAGGAACTGCTCAAGAAGGTCTCCGAGATTCCGGCGACGCTCGACTACGACGCCTTTGGCCGCATCTACGAATACTTCCTCGGCGCCTTCGCCATGACCGAGGGCCAGGGGGGCGGCGAGTTCTACACGCCGAGCAGCATCGTCAAGCTGCTGGCCGAAATCATCGAACCCTTCCACGGCCGCATCCTCGACCCCGCCTGCGGTTCCGGCGGCATGTTCGTGCAATCGGCGCGCTTCGTCGCCGAGCACCAGAAGAACCCCGCCGCCGAACTCGCCATCTGCGGCGTCGAGAAAACCGACGAAACCGGCCGCCTGTGCCGCCTCAACCTCGCCGTGCATGGTCTGGAAGGCGACATCAAGCACGGCGGCAACGTCAACAGCTACTACGACGACCCGCACACCGCCACCGGCCAATTCGACTTCGTCCTCGCCAATCCGCCCTTCAACGTCAATGCGGTGGACAAGGAACGGCTCAAGGACATGGTCGGCGCCGGCCGCCGCTTTCCCTTCGGCCTGCCGCGCAGCGACAATGCCAATTACCTGTGGATTCAGCTCTTCTACTCGGCGCTCAACGCCACCGGCCGCGCCGGCTTCGTCATGGCCAACTCGGCCTCCGATGCAAGGTCCAGCGAGCAGGAACTTCGGCAGAAGCTGATCGAAGCGCGGGCGGTCGATGTCATGGTTGCCGTCGGCCCCAACATGTTCTACACCGTCACGCTGCCGTGCACGCTGTGGTTCTTCGACAAGGGCAAGGCCAAAACCCAGCGCGCCGACACCGTGCTCTTCATCGACGCCCGCCACATCTACCGGCAGATCGATCGCGCCCACCGCGACTGGACACCGGCGCAGACCGGCTTCATCGCCAACCTGGTCCGCCTGTACCGTGGCGAGGCGCACGACAACACGGTCGGCGGTGACGAGACGGCGGCCAAGCTTGGTGAAATCTTCGCTTCCCCGCCGGTCTACCGCGACATTCCCGGCCTGTGCAAGGCGGCGACGCTCGCCGAAATCGCAGCCCAGGGCTGGTCGCTAAACCCCGGCCGCTACGTCGGCGTCGCGCCAGGCGAGGACGTCAGCGACGAGGACTTCAAGGAACAGCTCGAAACCCTGAACGAGGAACTGGAATCGCTTAACGCCCAGGCGCGGGAACTGGAGCAGATCATCGCCACGAATGTGGCGGGGATTCTGGAGGCGTGAGGATGAGTTCATGGCGCACGGTGAAACTTGGTGACATTTGCCGATTCAAGTATGGCGAGATGCCCAAGAAAACCGACCTAAGCGACGATGGCTACCCTGTATTTAGCGGTTATCGACTGGTTGGACACTCAACTCGTTATCACTATCGCGAATCGGAGATCATCGTCGTAGCGCGGGGGGTCGGAGGAACTGGCGACATCAAGATGGCGCCGCCCTTCTGCTTTCTGACAAACCTGTCTATCGCGATACTCATTGAAACGCCCGACGTCTACAAGCCGTTTCTCTACTATTGCCTTGCATCAACTACGCTTTGGGAACTTAGAACGGGTTCGGCGCAAGCTCAAATCACGATTGAGCACCTGAAAAATTACGAGGTCGCCTTCCCCCCGCTCCCCATCCAGCAACGCATCGCGGGCATCCTGTCGGCCTACGACGAACTCATCGAGAACAGCCAGCGGCGCATCAAGATTCTGGAGTCGATGGCCCGCGCCCTCTACCGCGAGTGGTTCGTCCACTTCCGCTTCCCCGGCCACGAGAACCACCCCCGCGTTGCTTCCCCCCTCGGCGAGATTCCGCAGGGGTGGGAGCGCACAACGTTCGCGCAAGCCGCAGTTTTTGAGAACGGTGATCGGGGGAAAAACTATCCAAACGGTAGTGATTTTGTCGCTGAAGGGATTCCATTCATCAATGCTGGGCATCTTGCGGATGGTGCGGTTGATCCCACAGGCATGAACTACATTCTGGAGGAGAAGTTTGCGCAACTGCGCAGCGGGAAGATTCGGAAGGGCGATCTTCTTTTTTGCCTGAGAGGCTCGCCGGGGCGAACCGCAAGGACGGCGGGCCTTTGCCGTGGCGCAATTGCGTCGTCGCTTGTGATTATCCGACCGACTGAACGTGCGAACGAAGCATTCCTCTTTTACACGCTTTCCGGCGAAATCGGCAAACGGATGGCGACAGAGTTGGACAATGGCGCAGCACAGCCCAATGTTTCCGTCGGTAGCATTCAGAAGTATCCGCTCCTTCTGCCGCCGATAGGTCTTTTGAACGATTATGCAAAATTGATCGAACCAATCTGGAGACACACAGAGATACTTCGCGATCAATTGTCGAACTTAAGGAAGCAGCGCGATCTCCTGCTGCCGCGCCTGCTCTCCGGCCAGATCGAGGTCGAGGCCACCTGAGCCATGAGCGCCCACGCCTACTCCGAAGACCAGTTCGTCGAGCAGTCCGCCATTGGGCTGTTTGGCGAACTCGGCTGGCAGACGGTGTCGGCGCTGAAAAACTCCCGGACGGGGACGCGGCCAGGTTAGAACTGTCTACCAATAGCTGCTAATTCGCTATTGGTTTAGTAGACTTTGCGTGATCTCAGTGGCTATACTAATCTCTGCTAATGAGTTTATGGTTTAGTAGACAATGCGCCTCCCGGAACCCGCCCCCTCTCTCGAAAATGCTTTTGCGAAGCTGCTGCCAGCCCGGATCGAGGCGGTGATGCAGCATGCCAATCCGCTGCCGACCGGAAAGTATCTGCATTGGGACGAGTTGCGGCGGCGCCCGCTGCCGGAAGGGTTTACACATGCCGAATGGTGGGCGGCGGTCACGCTTTCACGCGTCTCCCTGTTTCAGCAACTGCCCTTGCTGGACAAGCAGGGAAAGCCTTTCGTCTTCGCCACCCCGAGCCTGGTAGCGATCGACTTGCACCATATCGACCGTGACGCGGCCGGGCATATCCGCGCCACGACCGGCGCGCCACTCCAGGCGGATTCACAGCGCTATCTGATCAGTTCGCTGATCGAGGAGGCCATCACATCGAGCCAACTGGAAGGGGCGTCCACGACGCGCAAGGTGGCGGCGGCGATGCTCCGGAGCGGGCGCAAGCCGCGCGATCTCAGCGAAAGGATGATTTTCAACAACCATCTGGCCATGGTGCAACTGCGCTCGTTGCGTGACGTGAAGCTGACGCCCGCACATGTTCTGGAACTGCACCTGATCCTCACGCAACACACACTGGAGAATCCGGAGGATGCCGGCCGCTATCGGTGCGACGACGAGGTGCATGTCGTGGATGTGCGCGACAACACGTTGCTGCATGAGCCGCCTGCCCACACCGAACTGGCGGAGCGCATGCAGCGGCTGTGCGATTTCGCCAACGCCGACGAGGCATCGCTGCCTTTCGTCCATCCGGTGCTGCGCGCGATTCTGCTGCACTTCATGATCGGCTACGACCACCCGTTCGCTGACGGCAACGGACGCACGGCGCGCGCGCTCTTCTACTGGTCGATGGCAAGGAGCGGCTATTGGCTGATGGAATACACGTCGATCAGCCACATCCTGCGCAAGGCGCCGGCGCAGTACATGCGTGCCTACCTGCACACGGAAACGGACAAGAATGACACGACCTACTTCCTGCTGCACCAGTTGCAGACGATCCGCCAGGCCATTGCCGCACTGCACGAATACGTGGCCAGAAAGTCGCGCGAACAGAAGGAAACCGAACTGTTACTGGCAAGTTCGCCCAAGCTGCGCGGACGCTTCAACCATCGCCAGGTGGCCCTGCTCAATCACGCGCTGCGCAATGCCGGCGAGGCCTATCGGGTGGATGCCCATCAGCGATCCCACGCCGTGGTGCACCAGACGGCGCGGCGGGATTTGCTGGAACTGGAAGAACAGGGTCTGCTGGAAAAGACCAGGCAAGGCAACGCGTATGTCTTTTATGCACCCGCCGATCTGCGTGAGCGACTGAACACCCTCTCGAAATCAAGCACATGAGCCCGCACGCCTACTCCGAAGACCAGCTCGTCGAGCAGCCCGCCATCGGGCTGTTCACCACGCTCAGCTGGCAGACGGTATCGGCGCTGGACGAAACCTTCGGTGCGGGTGGATTGCTGGGGCGCGAAACCAAGGGCGAGGTAGTGCTGGTCGAACGCCTGCGCGCCGCGCTGGGCAAATTCAACCCGACCCTGCCACCGGAGGCGATCGCCAACGCCGTCGACGAGCTGACCCGCGACCGTTCGGCGATGAGTCTGGAAGCGGCCAACCGCGAGGTTTATCGGCTGCTCAAGGAAGGCATCACGGTGTCGGTTCCCGACCGCGAGCACGGCGGCCAGAAGACCGAACGCCTGCGTGTGGTCGATTGGGAAGCGCCGGCCAACAACGATTTCCTGCTCGTCAGCCAGTTGACCGTGACAGGCCCGCTCTACACCTGCCGTCCCGATCTGGTCGGTTTCGTCAATGGCCTACCCTGGGTGGTGATCGAGCTGAAGAAGCCCGGCGTGCCAGCGCGGGCCGCCTTCGACGAAAATCTCACCCACTACAGGCAGCAGATTCCGGCGCTTTTCTGGAGCAATGCGCTGCTGATTGCCAGCAACGGCACCGACAGCCGCGTCGGTTCATTGACCGCCGACTGGGGGCGCTGGGTCGAGTGGAAGCGCGTCGAGCGCGAGGACGAGGCGCGCCGCGTGTCGCTGGAAGTCATGCTGCGCGGTACCTGCGACCCCACCCGCCTGCTCGATCTGGTCGAGAACTTCACGCTGTTTTCTGAGCACAAGGCCGGGCTGGTCAAGATCATCAGCCAGAACCATCAGTTCCTCGGCGTCAATAACGCCATCGCCTCAATGCTCGAAGCGCGCAAGCTGGGTCATGGGCGCGGCGGTGTGTTCTGGCAGACGCAGGGCAGCGGCAAGAGCTTCTCGATGGTCTTCTTCGCGCAGAAGATATTGCGCAAACTCGCCGGAAACTGGACTTTCGTGGTGGTCACCGACCGCGTGGAACTGGACGAACAGATCGCCAAGACCTTCAAGACCACCGGCGCAGTCAGCGAGGCCGAGGGCGACGAATGCCATGCCGCCAGCAGCGCTCATTTACGCGAACTGCTACGCGGCAACCACCGCTACGTCTTCTCGCTGGTGCATAAGTTCCAGACGCCGGAGCTGCTCTGCGATCGTTCCGACGTGATCGTGCTGACCGACGAGGCGCACCGCAGCCAGTACGACACGCTGGCGCTGAACATGCGCGCCGCGCTGCCCAAAGCGATGTTCCTGGCCTTTACCGGCACGCCGCTGATTGCCGGTGAGGAACGCACCAGGGAAGTCTTCGGCGACTACGTCTCGATCTACGACTTCCAGCAGTCCATCCAGGGCAATTGCATCAAATTCCCTTTAACCCGAGGAGACTGGCGCGATAAGCATCGGAAGAAGCGGCGAGAATGCGACGAGTATAGACACCCCCTTTTTTCTTGGAGGTGTCGAGGCGGAAAAGATTGAGGACGAGGCGA
>NZ_JAPUVO010000119.1 GCF_029255185.1 Propionivibrio sp. | reverse complement strand
TCGACACTCTTGCGCGCGATCGGCAACATCAGCCCACGGCAATAGTCTTTCAAGCCGGTACTCCGCTCAGCACGGCCCAACACCTCGCACAGATGCTCAAGATAGCGCTCAAACTCGGCCTCGTTTCCCATTACTTCCTCCCGCCAACATGGAATACCTCCTTATCGGCAGGATTTGAGATAACTTAACACAGTAAGACTAGGGATTCTGCGCCACTTGGATGGTCAAGGTCTTGCCTGGTATCAAGGCGTTGGGCGAGATGCGGTTCCAGCGCAGCAGATCGTCCTTGCCGACCTTAAAGCGTTTGGCAATTGAGGACAGGGTGTCACCGCGACGAATGGTGTAGTGGGTTATTCTCGGCGCTTTCTTTTGGCCAAGTGTCGGCCTGCCCGCTTCAGCCAGCGTCAGTCGGCGGCCCACGGCGATCTTGTCGCTGCGCAGATGGTTGATGCGCTTTAGCTCGGCGACGGTGGTGCTGTAGCGCCTGGCGATCAGCGGCAGTGTTTCACCCTTGCGCACCGTGTGTGAACGAGTGCTGCTTCGGGCTTCCGGGTCGGCGACGGGAAGACGCGGCTGTTCGGGCAGAGGGGCCATGGTCGCCGAATCTGCACCACCATGCGCAGCGACCAACAGGGTAAAGCCGGGGCTGACTTTGATGCGCCCCTTGATGCCGTTGGCCTCCTTCAGATTGGCGACCGTCATGCCGAAGCGCGGAGCGATTTTTTCCAGCTTGTCGCCCGGCCGCATGGTGTAAGCCTGCCACGAGGACAGCGGTTTGTTGCTGCCTTCATGAGCTTCGAGATTGTTCATGAAGGCGTCCATCTTGTCTGCCGGGATCACCATCGCTGAATCGGACTTAATGACCGGCCGGTTATGCGACGGGTTGAGCGCAACGAAATCCTGTACCGGCATGCCGGCGAGTTTGGCGGCGACCTTAACGTCGATGTTGGCGGTTTTGGTCACGGTGCCAAAATAGGCGCGGTTGGGAATTTTCAGCAGATTGAGTTCAGCGAGCAGCGCCGGACTGCTGAAGATGTTCTTCAAGGCTTGCAGCTTGGGGACGTAGTTTTTCGTTTCGCCGGGCATGGTCAGGCTCTGGTAATCCGTCGGCAAACCCAGAGCCCTGTTTTTGTTGATCGCCCGACCAACGGCGCCCTCGCCCCAGTTATAAGAGGCCAGCGCCAGATGCCAGTCACCGTGCAATTCGTAGATCGACTGCAGATAGTCGAGTGCGGCGACGGTCGACGCAACGATGTCGCGCCTGTCGTCCTTCCACCAGTTTTGGTCAAGGTTGTAGCGCTTGCCAGTGGACGGGATAAACTGCCACAGACCCGACGCCTTGGCGCGCGAATAGGCCATCGGGTTGTAGGCACTCTCGACCATCGGCAGCAAGGCAATCTCCATCGGCATGCCACGTTTATCGAGTTCTTCAACAACATAATGCAGGTAGCGGCTGCTACGCTCGACCATGCGGCGCAGGTAGTCCGGTCGGTTGAGAAACCACTGCTGGTGATAGAGGACAAGATCGTTGTTGATGTCGGGCATCGAAAAACCGTTGCGTATGCGCTGCAACAGATCGTCGGTTTCGTGGGTCAAATCAATGGTCAGCGGTAGCTGGTATATCGTAGGGATTTCAACTATCGGAAGGTTCACCGGCGACCTTAACTCGCTTTCTCGTGCTGGCCCGAGCTTGACATTAGCATTACCTAGCGCAGGCTGACCAGCGAGTTTTACGTTGTCTGCAGACGGTGTTGATTCATCTTTGAGAAAATGTGAGCGGGACAGCAACAGCGGAGGATCAGTTTCCTGCGTCACAGTCGCGCAGCCCGACAGCAGAAAAACGACACAGGCAAGGCACGCTAGCACAATAGGTGAAAACTTGATTCGTGACGTCATCCATGTTTCCTGTACTGGCGGGAGGCAGCCCCGAGTACATAAGGACCGCTTTATCGAATATTCAGAGTGCAACCGGGCGATTATAGCCGATGCCCTGGATCACAGAAGGGTTAAACGAGACTCAGGAAATCGTTTGTGGTATTGGCGGACATTTGTCCTGCACCCTTCGCGCATAGTCTTCAAAAGCGGTCAATGGCAACGGTTTGCTGAACAGATAACCTTGATAGGCGTGGCAGCCGCTTTCTACGAGAAACAAGCGTTGCTCTTCGGTTTCAACGCCCTCGGCGATTACCGTCAATCTAAGGCTATCGGCCAGCGCAACGATCATCTTTGCTATTGCGGCATCATCGGAATCGGTGAGCACATCCCTGACGAATGACTGATCAATCTTCAATTGATCAAGCGGCAGGCGCTTCAAGTATGACAACGACGAATAGCCCGTGCCAAAGTCATCCAGAGAAAAGCCCACGCCCATGGACTTAAGCAAGGCCATCTTGCTTATGAAGTCCTCAATATTTCTGACCAGCATGCTCTCGGTCAGTTCCAGCTTGAGTCTCTGCGGATTCGCACCGGTCTTGGCAAGCACCTCAAGCACCTGATTAACGAAGTTAGTCTGGTGTAATTGGTGGGCACTTACATTGACTGCGATTGTGAGATGGGCCATGTCCGACTGTCTCCCCCAAGTCGCCAATTGAATGCACGCGGTTTCAAGCACCCAGAGGCCCAAAGGCAGGATCAGCCCAGTCTCTTCGGCCAGAGAAATAAACTCGCCAGGAGACACTATGCCGCGCTGTGGATGACACCATCGAACCAAGGCTTCGGCGCCTACCAGGCACTGACCTTCATCTAGCACCTGCGGCTGATAATAGAGTTGAAATTGCCCCATTTCGACAGCATTACGAAGATCAGCCTCCAGAGCAACGCGGCTTGTTATGGTGGCCTGCATGTCAGGATCGAAGAATCGAATGGTGTTGCGTCCGGAGTCCTTCGCCTGATACATGGCAAGATCAGCCTGTTTGAGCAACTCATCGACATTCTCACCGCGCGTCCCAAAAAGCGTGACGCCGATGCTCGCCGTGCATTGATAATTCAAAGTGGTGTGCTTGCCAAATTCCGTTTGGAGTTCAATCTGGTACGGCAAGGCAAGCACCCCGAGAATCTTCTCGGCCATTCCCTTGACCTGCGCAACGAGCAGACTGTCTGCTGCGAGTTCTTCTAGCATCACCACAAATTCATCGCCACCAAGCCGCGCCACCGTGTCGCCCTGACGAACCGAGGATTGCAGGCGCTTCCCCGCCTCAACGAGCAAGCGGTCGCCCACATCATGGCCTTGTGTGTCATTCAAAGTCTTAAAATTGTCCAGATCGATGAACATAATCGCGCCCTGGTTCAGGCTGCGCTCCCTGCCGGCCAAAGCGTGACCCAAGCGGTCCAGAAGTAAGCGGCGGTTGGGTAACTGGGTCAGCGGGTCGTAAAAAGCGAGCTTGTGCAACTGATCTTCCACTGCCTTACGTTGCGTGATATCGATGTGCGTTCCGACATAATGGGTGACGGAACCACCATTCCCTCTGACTGCGGACATGGTGAGCCAGACAGGAAAAATCTCGCCATTCTTGCGCCGCTTCCACGCCTCACCTTGCCATGATCCAGCGCGCTGGACGGTCTCCCACATTTCGTCGTCCAAGGCGATGTCCTGACGCCCTGACCGGAACATAGCGCGCGTCTGGCCGACCACTTCTTCGGCCGGATAACCGGTGTCTTCGGTGAAAGCCCGATTGACTCGGAGGATCACACCGTCGGCATCGGTAACCATCATTCCCTCCTGAGAATCGAAGGCAATGGCAGCGATGCGAAGTTCAGCTTCAGCGCGACTGCGCTCGGTAATTTCTCGATTCAACTCCTGGTTGACAGCCTCCAATCCGACCGTGCGTTCTAGCACTCTTTGTTCCAATTTTTCATTGAGTTCGCGAATGCGTCGCCCCTCGGCCAACTCGCGATTCATAACTCTGCTCGCCAGTATCCAAGCACCGGAAAATACCAGCAGACAGACAATAAACAGAATCTCCAGTGCCTCAATCATATTTTGATTCGCGGCAGCAAGCAGATCATGCTTGGATACCCCAACCAGAACGTGCAGCCCCACTGCCGGAAAATCGGGCAATGTACTGACCGCCCATATCCGTGACACACCGCCGAACTCGATATCCTCTCGTCCCTCCTCTACTGGGTACCACTGGGCAAATCGAAACAACGGCAAATCCGCTATGGACTTGCCGCGCAGTTTTTCTCCGTCAGGATGCCACGTGAGAACGACGCCCTTGTCGTCCGCAAGTGCTATCACCACTTTATTCCTTGGCAGGGTTCGCGAACGCGATCGCATAATCTTTTCCAGGTCCAGCGATGCAAGCAGAACGAACTTCAATTCGTCTGTTTTGTGCCGGACAGCGTAGGCGATCTGCAGCACCGCGTTGCCCGTCAGCCGGCCAAAGGCCGGTTCGACGGAAAGCGGCTTCCCGGACTTGAGCGCGTCCTGGAAATAACGCCGGTCGGTAAGGTTGATTTTCCTGCCGCTGCGCAGCGAATCGCAAAACAAATCGCCGCTTGGCTTTATGGTAAGTATGCCGGTGTATTGAGGATATTCGTTAAGCACATCGGCCAGAAAATTGGAGCAGTCCGCCCGATTTTGTGTATCGAGTTCAGGTGCGCGAGACAATCCGAAATGAAGTTGGGCCGTAGACCGGATTAGACCATTGAGTTCCACCGCAATCTGCTGCGCTGAAGCTTCCAGGTCTTGGCGCGCGTCCGCAATCTCGGCGTCGCGGCGTTCGAGAAACTGCACCCCGGCCACCAGCGCAGGGATGAGCGTCGCGAACAGGATCAAGAACAAAAGCTGGGCGCGGATGTTCACTGTTAAATTACCCTAGGGAAATCGAAGTCTTGCCACACTAAGTCAGTTCCTGCTTGCTCAATACGACCCGGGGCTGGCGAAATTCTCGAAGCGGGTGAATTCGCCGACGAAGGTCAGGCGAACCATGCCGATCGGGCCGTTACGCTGCTTGCCGATGATGATTTCGGCGCTGCCCTTGTCGGGGGTGTCGGGGTTATACACTTCGTCGCGGTAGATGAACATGATCACGTCGGCATCCTGCTCGATGGCGCCCGACTCGCGCAGGTCGGACATCACCGGGCGCTTGTTCGGCCGCTGTTCAAGTGAGCGGTTGAGCTGCGAAAGCGCGATCACCGGCACATTGAGCTCCTTGGCCAGGCTCTTCAACGAGCGTGAGATTTCCGAAATCTCGGTCGCCCGGTTTTCGCCATGGCCGGTGGTCGACATCAGTTGCAGGTAGTCGATGACGATCAGTCCGAGCTTGCCGCACTGCCGGTGCAGGCGTCGCGCGCGGGCACGCAAGTCAATCGGGTTGAGCGCCGGTGTTTCGTCGATATAAAGCGGCGCTTCATGCATCTTGCCCAGGGCGAACGATAGCCGCGACCACTCATCGTCGTTGAGGCGACCCGTACGTACCCGGTGCGCGTCGAGCCGGCCGACCGATGAGAGCATGCGCATGGCCAGTTGGGTGCCGCCCATTTCCATCGAAAAGATGGCCACCGGCAAGCCGACTTCTACCGCGACGTGCTCGGCCATATTGAGCGCCAGCGAAGTCTTACCCATCGACGGGCGGCCAGCAATGATCAGCAAATCGCCCGGCTGCAGACCCGAGGTTTTGGCGTCAAGGTCGTGGTAGCCGGTAGGCACCCCGGTAATGTCCGAGGGGTTGTCGCGGTCGTGCAGTTCCTGGATGCGCTCGACAACCTGGGTGAGCAGCGGATTGATGTGTTGAAAACCGGTCTGGTGCCGAAAACCGCCCTCAGCAATGGCAAAGACTTTGGCCTCGGCCTCGTCAAGCAGTTGCTTTGGATCGCGGCCGAGTGGGTTAAGCGCGCTACCGGCAATCTCGTCGCCGGCGGTGACCAGTTGGCGCAAAACAGCGCGTTCGCGAACAATCTCGGCGTAGCGCCGGATATTCGCCGCCGACGGAGTATTGGCGGCCAGTTCCCCCAGGTAGGCGAGCCCTCCGGTTTCACTGCCCTCACCGGCCAGATCGAGACTTTCGGCGACGGTGACCACATCGACCGGCTTGCTCCGTTCGAGCAGCTTGCTGATCTGCCGGTAGATGCGCTTGTGTTCGTCGCGATAGAAATCGCCCTCGCCAACCAGATCGGCGATCTTGTCGAAGGCCGCGTTGTCGAGCAGCAAACCGCCAAGCACCGACTGTTCGGCCTCGATTGAGTGCGGCGGAATACGTAGTTGAGCAATCGCCGGGTCGATCTGCGATTTCTGAGAATTAGAAAAATTGAACGGCTTGACCATGAAAATTCCGGTGCAGGAAACGAGTCAGGCAGTGAGTTTACCCTGAGCCATGCTTATCCCGCCGCCCAAAAATGAAAAAAGCCTTGCACTGGTGCAAGGCTTTTTTATAGGCTCCGGAAAACCGCTTTACTTCAAGTGCTTACTGCTCACCAACCACGGCCACCTTGATCGTTGCCAGAACATCGGTGTGCAGCGCAACTGCCAGTGAGGACTCGCCGACGGTCTTGAGCGGACCCACCGGCATCCGGATGTCGGATTTCTCGATATCAAAACCGAGCGCCCTGAGGCCATCGGCGATGTCATGGTTGGTCACTGATCCAAACAGACGACCATCCACCCCCGCCTTGCGGGCGACGGTAACCAGCACGCCAGCCAGCTTCTCGGCAAGAGCCTGGGCAGCCACCAGTTTTTCGGCAGCAGCCTTCTCGAATTCGGCACGCCGGCCTTCGAATTCCTTCATCGCCACGGGGGTGGCGCGCTTGGCCTTGCCGTGCGGAATCAGGAAATTGCGGGCATAGCCCGCCTTGACCTTGACCAGATCGCCGAGGTTCCCGAGGTTGACGACCTTCTCCATCAGAATAATTTGCATCGTCTCGTCCTCGATTATTGGTGGTTGTCGGTGTAGGGCAGCAACGCCAGGAAGCGCGCACGCTTGATGGCCACCGAGAGCAGACGCTGATAGCCGGCCTTGGTGCCGGTCAGACGCGCCGGCATGATCTTGGCATTCTCAGCAATGTATTCCTTGAACAGGTCGACATCCTTGTAATCGATGCCTTCCATCTTCTCTAAACTGAAGCGGCAGAACTTGCGGCGCTTGAACAGGCCACTGCCACGTTTCTTGACGTTCTTGTCATCCTTCTTCTTGAAAAACCTACCCATTTTTATTTCCTTCTACAAATTCGATCGTGGTTACATGCAATCTTAGCTGTTTGCTGTTCTGACTCCTGGCGGCGAGGAAGCCGGTCAGATGAACCAGCACTCCCGGCGTTGCCGCTTGTAGCCACCTGGCCGCCTCACCCAGACCAATGGCCTGGATTTCACACTCGACACGCCGGGCACTACCCGCTTCAAGCTGCTCCGACTGGTGCCCAATCACACATTCCGTTACCGGCACCGCAGCCGGTGTGAAACGCAGCGCCTTGCGCTCGATCAGGACTCCGGTCAGTTCAACGCGGTTCAGCTGAGCCTCAATAGTCAGGCTGCCGGCTCGAACTCGGCGTCAACGTCAGCCGCAGCGTCCTCCCGGACTTCCATCATCGACTTGGACTTCTCTTCCTTCATCATCGGCGACGGATCGGTCATAGCCCGCTTCATCTTAATGGTCAGGTGCCGAAGAACAGCATCGTTGAATTTGAAGCCGTGCTCAAGTTCAGCCAGAGTCTCGCCGTTGCACTCAATGTTCATCAGCACGTAGTGGGCCTTGTGCAATTTTTGGATCGGGTAAGCAAGCTGACGACGCCCCCAATCTTCGAGGCGGTGAACCTGACCGCCGTGCGTGGCGATGAGCGCCTTGTAACGCTCGACCATGGCCGGGACCTGTTCACTCTGATCCGGATGGACAATAAAAACAATTTCATAATGGCGCATGAACACTCCTCATGGTTAAAGCCCCCCGCCATGCGAACGGTGGAGCAAGGTGGAAAAGCCGGGCATTATAGCGGACTAAGCACTTGAGAATCAATGGTTTTCAGTTAAAGGGCAAAAGCAAGAGCCTCACCACCAAGTCACCAAGACACCAAGATTCACCAAGAAGACAATAAGCCAACCAGGTTTTCCTTGGTGCCCCTTGGTGCCTTGGTGACTTGGTGGTTCGCCCTTTTTTTGACTAACTTGGCGCCTTGAAACCCAGCGCCTGCTGGAGCTGTTCGAGCGCCGCCGGGTCTTCGATAGTCGTCAGGTCGCCCGGATCGCGTCCTTCCGCCAGCGCCTGGATGGAACGACGAAGCAACTTGCCGGAACGGGTCTTCGGCAGCACCGTCAGGAAGTGCACGCGACTCGGACGAGCAATGGCGCCCAGACTGTCATCAACCTGCTTGAGCACGGCCTTCTCCAGCGCCAGGCGTTTTTCGGGCGTGGCTATGCTGGCCGCGTCCTTGACGACAGCGAATGCCATCGGCATCTGACCCTTCAACTGGTCGGCAACACCAACCACGGCTACCTCGGCAATCGCTGGATGCCCCTGTATCGCCTCCTCGATCTCACGTGTTCCGAGGCGGTGACCGGCAACATTGATCACGTCGTCGGTACGGCCAAGAATGTAGTGATACCCATCCTTGTCCTTGATGCCCCAGTCGAACGAGGAGTAGACCTGCGGCTCCCGGAACAACGAAAAATAGGTTGAAACAAAGCGCTCGTCGTCGCCCCAAACCGTCGACAGGCAACCCGGAGGCAGCGGCGGAACGATGCCGACGATGCCTTTCTCGTCTGCATCGCAGACCGTGCCGTCTTCGCGAAAAATCCGCAGGTCGTAGCCATAAACCGGGAAACTCGGCGTGCCAAAGCGGATCTCGGTTTTTTCGATGCCGGGCATGGCGGCCAGGATCGGCCAGCCGGTTTCAGTCTGCCAGTAGTTGTCGATCACCGGCAGCTTGAGTTCGCCCATGATCCACTCGTGTGTCGGTTGATCGAGGGGTTCGCCGGCAAGGAACAGGTGTTTCAGGCTCGACAAATCGTACTTGTGCATATACGCCGTATCGTGTTTCTTGAGGACACGCGCAGCGGTCGGTGCCGAGAACATCACGTTGACCTTGTATTTTTCGACGATCTGCCACCAGATGCCAGGGTCAGGGCGCAACGGCGTTCCCTCGTACATGATGGTGCACATGCCGGCAATCAGCGGACCATAAACAATATAGGAATGCCCGACCACCCAGCCGATATCCGATGTCGAGAACATTGTTTCACCAACGCCGCCGCAATAGATGTGCTTCATCGACGCGGCCAGCGCCACGGCATAGCCGCCGGTGTCGCGCTGCACACCTTTCGGCTTGCCAGTCGTTCCCGAGGTGTACAGGATGTACGAAGGCTCCGAAGACTCAAGCCAGGTCACCGGCACCTCGGTGTCCATGAACTGGGTGCGCAAGGTCGCATAGTCGACGTCGCGACCGGCGATTTTTTGAAATTCCTTGTCGAGTCCGCGATCAACCATCAATACCTTGGCTGGCTTGTGCTTGGCCAGGGTTATGGCATCGTCAAGCAGATGCTTGTAGGGAACAGCCTTGCCGCCGCGCATGCCGGCATCGGCAGAAACGATCAGCTTGGGTGTGGCGTCATCAATGCGCGTGGCCAACGAACCTGAAGCAAAACCACCGAACACCACCGAGTGAATTGCACCAATGCGGGCACAGGCGAGCATCGCAAAAGTGGCCTCGGGAATCATCGGCATGTAGATCAGCACGCGATCGCCCTGGCCAACACCCAGACTCTGCATGGCTGCCGCCATACGCATGACTTCCTGCTTCAATTCGGCAAAAGAATAGACGATTTCGGTATCGGTCTCGGTCGAGATGAAGACCATCGCCCTGTCATTCGGGCGTTTGGCGGCATGGCGATCGACCGCGTTATAACAAAGATTGGTTTCGCCACCGACAAACCACTTGGCAAATGGGGGGCGTGAAAAGTCGAGCGTTTTTGTAAAGGGCTTGTGCCAGTCAATCAACTTGGCTTCCTCTGCCCAGAACACATCGGGGTTGTCGATGGAAAGTTGGTGAAACGCTTTGATTGATGTCATAAATTTTCCTGGTCGCTGATACTGATTACCTTGGGGAATTAACCCTGCCCATCGTCTTCCTCATCCTGCGTTAGATCAAGCAAGCACTGCTCAATATCAGCCATGTGCAGGCCCAACTTCAATCTCCGCTCCAACAATTTCAAGAGCGGCAGTATCTGTTTACCCAGCTTGGCCAAATGCGGCACCACTTCATTCTCGTGCCCCGATTGGATCAAGGCAATGGCATGATCAATTCTCGGGACAACTGTCGCCCGCGAAGGCTGCACACGACAGGAAATAACCCGGTTGCCCCCCGATTGCTGCGCCGCCTTCAGCCGGGCCCCGGCCAGTTCAATCAGTGCACCACCCGAGGCCACAGTATCGATCGGGATATTGCTGACACCGACACTCACCGACAAATTCAAACGCTGCCCGTGGACGATGATGTTGGCGACATGAATGGCCTCGCGCAGGCGATTGCCAAACGATTCGCAGGCGGGATACGGCGTCCCCGGCGAGACAACAATCAACTGGCTGCCGGCAAAGTGCCCCAGGCTGTCTTCCTTGCGGATTTTGCTGGCCAGCATGGCGGTAAAACGCTGTTGCAACTGTTTCACCACGTCAACACCATGCTCTTCGCGCAAAACGCTGATGTTATCGAAACCCATCACGATGACGCTGATTTCACTCTCGTGGCGCAAGGCGTGCGACACCGCCTGATCCGCCTGCGCCTCAATATACTTGCGGGTAAATAAGCCTGTTTCCGCATTCTGCACGTTTTGTTCGAGGTTATCCTTGAGCAGATTTTGTGCATGGGCGAGTTTGAGCAGCGAATCGATGCGCCCAAGCAGTTCGGCGGCGCCCGTACTGCGGCTAATGAAGTCCGACGCGCCATGCGTCTTGGCACGTTCAAGCGCTTCATCATCGTCACCGGCAATCATCAGCATCGGCATCTGGTAAAGACGCGGCAGTCGGGAGGCGCGCACGCGAATCAGAAAATCATTGCCGTCGAGTACCGGCAGCGACAGCGAACAAATCACCAATTGAATGGAATGATCCAGAACCAGCACCTGCCAAGCCGCCTCGCCATCCGCCTCCTCGCGGCATTCAAAACGGTCACGAAGATGCTTGACGAGCATCGCGCGTGCAATACGCGATTCATCAACAATCAATATGCGAGACAACTGGGTCGGAGTTTCCATGCCTGGTTCAGTTCTCAATCACGGTTAAGCGTGCACTATGCATTCGGTTGCCATTCATCCCCCGGCCACTTCAACAACAACGCGCCCGTGAGCCTTGCCTACCAGATAGGCATCAAAAACGCCTGGCAGTTCGTCAAAACTGATTCTGCGCGTCATTTCCAGCAAGTGAGGCGGTCGCAGATCGCCACTCAAACGCTGCCAGATGGTGCTACGGTACGGTTCGCCAATGTATCCGGAATCAATGCCAAGCAGTGACGCGCCACGCAAAATAAAGGGCATGACTGTGGTGTTGAGCGACGAGCTCGCTGCCATGCCGATGCTGGCAATCGTCCCGCCCTGTTTCATGGTGCTGATCATCCAGGCCAGAACGTCACCGCCAAGATTATCCACTGCGCCAGCCCACAGCGCCTTGTCGAGCGGCCTTATGCGCGACAGGTCGAGCGCCGAACGGAACATGACCTGCGCCGCACCCAGGCGCTTGAGGTAGTCGAACTCGGCCTCCTTGCTGGTCAGCGCCGTCACCTGGTAGCCCAGTTTGGCCAACATATCCAGTGCCAGACCGCCGACCCCGCCGGTTGCTCCGTTGACAATCACCGGCCCTTTGGCCGGCGCCAGGCCATTCTCCTCCATGCGCACAATCGCCAGCGCCGCGGTAAAACCCGCGGTTCCCAGAGCCATGGCTTCGCGGAGCGAGAGGCCGGCCGGCAGCGGCACCACCCAGGCGGCCG
This sequence comes from Propionivibrio sp., assembly GCF_029255185.1. GTDB lineage: Bacteria > Pseudomonadota > Gammaproteobacteria > Burkholderiales > Rhodocyclaceae > Propionivibrio. The sequence continues at coordinate 63,349 of NZ_JAPUVO010000119.1, read as the reverse complement.
GGATGCGCGCGAACTCGGCATACCCGCCATGATGTGAGACACCAATATCAAAACTGCTGGCGATCACCGGATCACCCGATTTGAAGCGCGCATCCGTGCTTTGCTCGACCACCCCTGACATATCAATTCCGCCAACGCAGGGGTAACGACGAATGATGCGGCCGGCACCGGTTGCCGCCAGCGCATCTTTATAGTTGACGCTGGAATAGGCAACCTTGATCGTCACTTCGCCGGCATCGAGCTGCGATTCGTCCAGGGTGACGTAATCGGCCTGAGCCTTGCCGTCCACTTCTTCGATCAGATACGCCTTGAACGGCCCCATGAGCACCTCTTGCTGTGATTGTAATTTTCTGACGGCTCGGCAATAACCGCCCGGATCAACGTCTGTTGGGCGATTATAAGCATAATACCCACAAAATCAGGAAGTCATTACTTATATACCGCACTCACCAACAAATCACAAAGCAATTATTAATCATGTAGTTACACAACTAAATTAGGAAAAACCCGGCTAAAAGGTTTACAAGCGACCGTTTTTCACTTAGATTCCGCCCCCATGCCATGTCACAAACCCATCATAACCCTGCTCACCGCAATCGCCCTGACCGGCTTTTGTGCGGCCCACGCCAGCGAGCCGCAGCCAAAACTCCTGGATGAACCTTCGCTCTTCGAACGCTATACGAGCAGCGCCCAGGATCTGATTCTCAAGGGGCTGGAGCTGGTCGGCATCAACTATCGCCGTGGTGGCACCGATCCTGACAACGGCCTGGACTGTAGCGGCTTTGTTCAGCTTGTCTTCAAAGACGCAGTCGGCATGTTGCTGCCACGTACCGCCAGGGAGCAGAGCGAAGTAGGCAGCGTCGTCGACAAGAACGAACTCAAAGCGGGCGATCTGGTCTTCTTCAACACCCTGCGCCGTGCCTTCTCCCATGTCGGCATCTATCTGGGCGACAACCGCTTCATGCACTCGCCACGCACCGGCTCCGAAGTCCGTGTTGAGGACATGAGCCAGGGCTACTGGGTCAAACGATACAACGGAGCGCGCCGTGTCGTAGAGCCCTAGCAGCCTGTCGGACCCCGAACCAGGGACGCAATTGCGTCCTTTTTTATTGCCCAACGCCTGAGAAATATTCTCATTTACAGAACGGCAATGAATCGCTAAACTCCTTTTTCGTTGAGAATAGTTCTCATCTAACAAAATCAGGAGTGAATGTCATGTTTTCAAATTTTGTTTGTTTCCGCCCTTTTCCAGCCATCTTCCTGAGTCTGGCATTGGCTGCCAGCGCCAGCGCGGAAGAAAAGGTGCTGAACCTCTACTCCGCTCGCCACTACCAGACCGACGAAGCGCTCTATACCGGTTTTACCAAACAGACCGGGATCAAGATCAATCGCATCGAAGGCAAGGAAGATGAATTGCTCGAACGGATCAAGAACGAAGGCGCCAACAGCCCGGCCGACATCCTGGTCACGGTTGATGCAGCACGGCTTGCGGACGCCCATGAGATGGGGCTCTTTGCGCCGGTCAAATCAAAAATTCTTGAAGCGCGAATTCCTGCCAACCTGCGTGCCGAAGACTGGTTTTCCTTCTCGACACGCGCCCGGGTTATCGTCTATGCCAAGGATTCGATCAAGGTTGGTGACGTTCAGAACTATGCTGATCTGGCCGACCCGAGGCTCAAAGGCATGGTATGTACACGGTCCGGATCGCACCCCTACAATCTATCCTTGATGGCGGCTATCATCGCGCATCAGGGTGAGGCCAGGGCGGAAGAATGGGCCAGAGGTGTCGTTGCCAACTTTGCGCGCGCACCCAAGGGCGGCGACACCGACCAGATCAAGGCGGTGGCGGCTGGCGAATGCGGCGTAACGATTTCCAATACCTATTACGTAGCGCGCCTGATGCGTTCGGACAAAGCCGAAGACAAGAAGGTCATGGATAAGGTCGGTATCGTCTGGCCGGATCAAAAAGGCTACGGCACGCACATCAACGTCTCGGGGGGTGGCATGCTCAAATACGCGCCGCACAAGGAAGCCGCGGTCAAATTCCTTGAGTATCTGGCCAGCGACGAAGCGCAACGTTACTTTGCCGACGGTAACAACGAATGGCCAGCCGTCGCCAGCGTCAAGGTCGCCAACCCCGCGCTGGACAAGCTTGGCAGATTCAAGACTGACGCGCTGCCGGTCGGCTCGCTGGCGATGTATCGCAGCAAAGCCCAGATCATCTTTGATCGTGTGGGCTATCGGTAAATCAGACTTGCCGCCGCTGCGCAATCTGCCTTGACAGAACGACAAGCGGCAGCAGCCCAACGGCAACAATCGCCAGCGAAGCGGTCGAGGCTTCGGCCAGACGCTCGTCGGAGGCCAGGGTATAGGCCTGAGTGGCCAGTGTGTCGAAGTTAAAGGGGCGCATCACCAGCGTTGCCGGCAGCTCTTTCATGACGTCCACGAACACCAGCAGCCCGGCGGTGAACAGACTGCCGCGCAGAATGGGCAGGTGTACGCGGCGCAAAGTCTGGCCCTGATTCGCGCCGAGACTGCGCGCCGCTTCGTCCATGTTCGGCGTCACCTTGAGCAGACTCGAGCTCACCGACTGCAACGCAACGGCCAGAAAACGCACCAGGTAAGCATAGATCAGCGCCGCAATGCCGCCCGTAAGAAGCAGCCCGGGATTGCTGCCGAAGCATGCTTCCCATTGCCCGGCCAGCCAGTTATCCAGCCATGCCACCGGAATCAGTACACCGACAGCAATTACCGAACCGGGAACGGCATAGCCAAGGCCAACCAGGCGATTGAGCGAGCGGGCAAGCGGGCCTTTCGACAGGCGCGCGGCGTAAGCGAGCAACAAGGCCAAAGCCACTGCCAGCCCGGCCGTCAGCCCGGCCAGAACGAAGCTATTCCTGGCCAGGACAAGAAAATGATCGCCGAACTGCGCATCCCCCCCAGTCAACGCCAGCCGCAGCAGCAGGCCCGCCGGCAACAGGAATCCGATCGACAGTGGAATGGCGCATAGAGCGAAGGCACTTGCGGCGTAACCGCCCTTCAGCCGACGGCCGGCTTGCGGACGATTGCGCCCGGTGGTGTTGTTGAACCGGGCCCGGCCACGAGAAAACTGCTCGATCAGCAGCAAGGCGACAACAAAGCCGAGCAGCGAGGCTGCCAGTTGCGCTGCCGCAACCCTGTCGCCAAGGGAAAACCAGGCGCGATAAATACCGGTGGTAAAAGTCTGCACACCGAAGTAGGACACCGTGCCGTAATCAGCCAGGGTCTCCATCAAGGCCAGCGTTGCGCCGGCCACCACTGCCGGCCGCGCCAGCGGTAGCGATACACGGAAAAAACTGCGCCACGGCCCGAGCCCGAGTGTGCGCGCGGCTTCCTGCATGCCGCTGGCGCGTTCGATGAAGGCCGTTCGGACAAGCAGATAGACGTAGGGATAAAACACGAAAACAAACATCGTCACCGCGCCGCCCAGACTGCGCACATCGGGAAACCAGTAGTCAGCCCGGCTCCAGCCAAAAGTCTCACGCAAGCCGCTTTGCAGCGGGCCCACGAATTGCAAAAAATCGGTGTAGACGTAAGCCAGCACATAGGCCGGCACGGCCAGCGGCAAGACCAGCGCCCATTCGAAAATCCGCCGCCCGGGAAAATCGTGCATCGTGGTCAGCCAGGCCGTCGCCACACCCAGGACGATCACTCCCAAGCCGACACCCAGACACAGCCAGAGTGTGGCGCCAAGGTATTCCGGCAGGACGGTGGACGCCAGATGCTGCCAGGTACCGCCGGTGCCACCACTAAAAATGTTCGTCAGCACGCTCGCCACCGGCAGACCGATCAGCGCGGCAAGGGCGGCGGAAACAATAAGGAGCGTGTTGAACGAAGAGGGTTTCATGGGGCGCAGTAGAAAGCGAATTATAATCGAGCGCAAGAAGCCTGATGGGCAGGATGGGCTTCAGCCGCTGGGCGCGTAGCTTGCAAGAGCGATCGGGCCGCTCAAGACCGATTGGAGCCATTCATGTTTCTGGGGCGACTGAGTGCTTCCGACCCGAGAAAACGGATGTGTCACGTTTCACCGTATGGCCGCCATACGCGGATTGGCGAACGCAATATTTCAGCGCGCCGCAAGCAAGGTCAATCCAAGCCCAGCCATGATTGTGCTAGTTAGGGAGTCCAACACACGCCATGCAATGGGTTTGCTGAATAGGGGGCCAAAAACACGCGCTCCATAGCCTAGAGCGAAGAACCATGCAAAGCTGGCAGTGGCTGACCCTCCCCAAAATACCCAACGCCCACTTCCTGCCCGCTGATTGGCTAACGAACCTAGCAGAATCACCGTGTCGAGATAGACGAGCGGGTTCAGCAGCGTGAAGGCAAGGCATGTCGCCACGGCAGTTCCCAATGATGAGCCGATCCCAGGGTCCACCTTGAGCTGGTGAGGCTGCCATGCCCGTCGTGCGGCGACTATCCCATACGCAAACAAGAAAGCAGCCCCACCATAACGAGCAATATCGACGACAACTGGCACCGACTCGATCAGCGCGCCAAGTCCAGCGATACCTGCTGCAATCAGAAATGCATCCACACTGCTGCACACAAGCACGATGGGCAATACATGTTCCCGTCGAATCCCTTGGCGTAAAACAAACGAATTTTGGGCGCCAATGGCGAAGATCAATATGGCCCCAGACAAGAATCCAGCGATAAGGTCGGCAGTCATAAGTTTACGGAGATGTTTTCAACGAAGGCCAGGTTAGCAAGCAGAGCTGGCCCCGTTCAGTTGGACAAAAAATCGACGGGGATGAGCGGTCCGCCGGGTACCCCAGACATCATGCCGCGATCCTCTCTTGCGGCAGACCGGCGTAGGAGGAGGAGGAGGATAGTAGCATCAAGCCGGTGGAAGAGTCAGAAATTCGCCTTGTCCAACAAAACATCACGCGCACTTGCGAAATCGAGGAGGCACTTGTAGCGACACAGTAACGACAACGTCCTAGCCGAGAGCAAGAATGGCAGCATGGTGCGCGAGCACATGGGCTACGATCATATCCCCCAAGCCTATGCCAAACCACGACTGTCCGGTTAAAACGCTAATAAATTGCCTCGTCAGTAGAATCTGTGGGAAAGCTCCGGTTCGAGAAGTTTCCAAGTGTATGTATGATACAAGGCGATTTCTGTGATTCTGCTCGATGTTTCAAACATCATCTACGCAATCTGATTTTTCACCTTATCCGATGGCTCATCTCGAACTCCACAACATTGTTCAGCGTTACGCATCACACACCGTTGTCGATGGCGTCAGCTTTAATGTCGAAGCGGGCAGCATCGCCTGTCTGCTCGGCCCCTCGGGCTGTGGCAAGACGACTCTGCTGCGCTGCATCGCCGGCTTCGAACCGATCGCCGAGGGGGAAATTCGCGTCGAAGGCGCGCTGGTCACTCACGCCGGTTTCCGCGTCGCGCCCGAGCAACGGCGCATCGGCATGGTCTTTCAGGACTATGCACTCTTCCCGCACCTGACGGTTGCCGCCAACATTGGCTTTGGCCTGTCGGCGCTCCCGAACAGCCAATGCCAGGCGCGCATCAATGAGTTACTGACCACTGTCGGCCTTGATGGCCAGGGCGGCAACTACCCGCATGAACTTTCCGGCGGCCAGCAGCAGCGAGTTGCCCTGGCTCGCGCCCTGGCCCCGCGCCCGCAACTGATCCTGCTCGACGAGCCGTTTTCCAATCTTGACGTCGACCTGCGCGAACGTCTATCGCTCGAAGTGCGCAACATCCTCAAGAGCGAAGGCATGACCGCCGTTCTGGTGACGCACGACCAGCACGAAGCCTTTGCCATGGCCGATGAAATTGGCGTCATGGCCGATGGCAAAATCCAGCAGTGGGCTACGCCCTATAACCTGTATCACCGCCCGGCCAACCGCTTTGTCGCCGATTTCGTCGGTCAGGGTGTTTTCTTGCCCGGCACGGTCATTGACGAACATCGTGTCGAGGTCGAACTTGGCCTGCTCGAATCGAGCCTGCCGCTCGCCTGCCTGCAAGGCTGCGCTGCCTGCGGCAAGGGCTGTCGCATCGACGTGCTGCTGCGCCCGGACGACGTCATTCATGATGACCGCAGCGCCTTGCAGGCCGAAGTTCTGAACCGCGCCTTTCGCGGCGCCGAATTTCTCTACACCTTGCGGCTGGACAGCGGCGCCGAACTGCTCTCGCTCGTCCCTTCGCACCACAACCATGCCATCGGCGAACACATCGGCATCCGGCTCGACGTCGACCATGTCGTCGCCTTTCTCACGCCGACAAGCGCTACACCGCAGCAGATCAATATCCGGCGATGATTCCCTGGCTTGACAGCACCGATGCGTTTCCGCCGTTAGCACTCGCCCTCGGCGAACCAAACGGCCTGCTCTGCGCTGGCGGCGACCTTTCGCCGCAACGCATCGTACAAGCTTATCGGAATGGCATCTTTCCCTGGTATTCGCCAGGCGAACCCATCCTCTGGTGGAGCCCCGACCCGCGCATGGTGCTCGTTCCGGCCGAGTTGAAACTGTCGCGCTCGCTGCGCCGAACACTGCGCGCCGGCAGGTACCAGATCAGACTCGACAGCAGTTTCCCAACGGTCATCCGTGCCTGCGCCAGAACACGGCGCAAAGGCCAGGCGGGAACCTGGATCAGCACCGCAATGCAGGCCGCCTACTGCACATTGCATGAACTTGGCTTCGCCCACTCGGTCGAAACGTGGCTTGATGACAAACTGGTCGGCGGTCTTTATGGCCTGGCCATCGGCAAGATGTTTTACGGAGAATCGATGTTCTCGCATGTCACCGACGCCTCGAAGATCGCCCTCGCGCACCTGGCCTGCTTTCTCGAGACCCAGGGCTTCGGCCTAATCGACTGCCAGATGACAACGTCGCACCTGGCCTCGCTCGGCGCCCGCGAAATTCCGCGCAGCGAGTTCATTGCCCGACTGTACGAACTGACCACCATCCCGCCCGTTAGCGACCGCTGGGCGATCGATGGCGCCATCCGGAACTGGAGCTGAAATGTCACGCATGGGCGACTCCGAACTGCCCTTTTCGCTGTTGCAGTACTACAGCACGGCAGCCTATCCGTGCAGCTACCTGCCGGGTGAGCGGGCCATCTCGCAAGTCGCCACGCCGCCGCATCTGATCACCAGCGAAATTTACGGCGACCTGATGCGCCAAGGCTTTCGCCGCAGCGGCGTATTTACCTACCGCCCCAACTGCGAAGCCTGCCAGGCCTGCATACCAGTGCGTCTGCCAATCGCCCGCTTTGCGCCCAACCGTAGCCAGCGGCGCTGCCTGAAAAACCATGACGGCGTACAAGCCCGTGAACTGCCGCTTATATACTTCGCCGAACATTACCAGCTCTACCTGCGTTATCAGGAAGCGCGACACGCCGGCGGCGGCATGGATCAGGACGACCATGAACAATATGCCAACTTCCTACTGCAAAGCCGCGTCGACAGCCGGCTAATCGAATTTACCGAGAACGGCCTGCTGCGCATGGTGAGCATCATCGACATACTGAATGATGGCCTGTCCTCGGTTTACACCTTCTACGACCCCGATATCGATGGCGCCAGCCTGGGCACCTACAATATCCTTTGGCAGATCGCTCAATGCGCTGCCAACAGCCTGCCCTACCTGTACCTTGGCTACTGGATTCGCGACAGCCGGAAAATGGCCTACAAAGCCAACTTCCGGCCGATCGAAGGGCTGATCGACGGGCTATGGCGCGAGTTCGATGCTGCCGACCCCAGCATCGGAAAACGCTAGCCGTGGGTTTTCGTACCGATGGCTCCGTAGTTTCCGCCGTTTGCTGCACAAACTACGGATGCACAAATAGTGCCGACTCTGGGAGCATGTCATCCCAATAGGTAATCCTTGGTAACCCCTGAGGGTTTGTGAAAAAATCATTACTGTCTGATTCCCACGCTCGTCACCCCGGCGGAAGCCGGGGTCTAGCTCGTTTATCTGATTGTTTTATGGATATCAGAGGAAGGCACTGGATTCCGGCTTGCGCCGGAATGACGGCTTGGGAGGCGTTTATCCATTAATTCACAGCCTCTGAGCACAAAAAGGATCTTGGCATGAACGAAACGCACACGCCACCGCCTTCCGGCGGGCTCACCCTGCCCGGGGTGCATACCCGGGAAGCACTCGCCCGCTTTGCTGGAGATGAGGCACGTTACCGGCACTGGCTTGTCGAGTTCGTTACTCACGGGCCGACCGCCACCAGCCAGATTCGTGCGGCGATCAGCGCTGGCGCAACGGATACGGCAACCAAGCTAACCCATGCCTTCAAGGGGCGAAGCGGAATGCTAGGCATGGTCGAACTGCACTCAATCGCGCTGTCGCTAGAAATGGCTCTGAAAAGTGGAGAACCCACCAACCTCTGGCTTGAAGAGCTTGAGCGCACGGTCGACGAGATGAGCCGGGCGATTTCAGCGTCACTGGGGGAAAGCGGGCAATAGACCGCGACTGAATCATCTAACGTACATAACAGGAGGCAAGCAATGGATCAGTCTTTCACGGTATTTGTTGTCGACGATGACCCACTCGTTCTTGAAATCATTAGCACCACCCTCGAACCCGACTACCAGGTACAGACTTTTGCCAGCGCCGAAGACTGCCTGGCGCGGCTGGCAACGGAAAAACCCGACTTCTTTCTGCTCGATGTCAGCCTGCCCGGCATGGACGGCTACACCCTCTGTCGCCAAATCAAAGATGATTCCGCGCTGCGCCTGACGCCGGTAACTTTCCTCTCCGGCCACGACGGGATCGAGGATCGCGTGCAGGGCTACGAGGCCGGTGGCGCAGATTTCATCGTCAAGCCCTTCGAACCCGAAGAACTCTTGCGCAAGCTCATGGTGGCGCAAAACCTGATGCTCAATCAGCGCTCTCTGGCCGCCAGGCTTGAAGATGCCGAACTACTGTCCTCAATGGTCATAGCCAGCATGGACGAGACCGGCATTTTGCTCCAGTTCATGAGCAAGCTGATCGCCATGGACAGCGCCGAAGAGATCGCCATCGGCCTGCTCGAACTGATGCAACGCTTCAAGCTCGACGGTGTCGTGCAGACACGGCTTAGCAGCGCTACGCAAACACTTAGCGCAGCTGGACAAAATCTGCCACTTGAGGTCTCCATCATTGAACACCTTCGTGACCAGGGGCGCATTTTCGAGTTCCACAAGCGTAGCGTGCACAACTTCGAGCGCGTAACAGTAATGGTTAATAACCTGCCGAAGGACGATCCAGACTTTTGCGGACGCTTGCGTGATCACCTATCTGTTGCCGCACAGGGAGTCGACTCGCGACTAAAAGCGCTGCAGATGGAAGAGGACAACCGCCTCGCCCAGATGGGCATCCAGACCGCACTGAAAGACATTGGCGACACGCTCATGTCACTGCGCGAGGTGCAGCAGGGCAATACCACCGCCAGTTCCAAACTCATCGACGAGCTCCAGAAAACGCTATTAAACTCCTTCTACCGCCTTGGGCTGACCGACATTCAGGAAAAATTCTTGCAAGACCTGGTCGGCAATTTCATGGACCAGATGGTCAAGTTGCTCAATCGCGACAACGAAACGCAGGTGGTGCTGCAACGCCTGAACGACAATCTCGCTCAGTTGCGCAGCAACTAACCGTCAGCGAGCCTGCCCGAGATAATTACCCTGGATTACGCCAGCCTGCCGGTAAAGGATATCGAGCGTTACGCCCGCGTCGTACAGCCGGGAGCCTGGCTGATCGACAGCGAGAAGCCCCTGTCCACCCTGCTCGGCTCCTGCGTCGCCGTCTGCCTTTTCGATCCGCAATTGAAGATCGGCGGGATCAACCACTTCATGCTGCCCGACATGGGCCGCAGCAAACACGGCGACGTCGACTCCATGCTGTCCGGCGATTTCGCCATGGAGGCTCTGCTCAACGCCTTGCTGGGCAAGGGGGCAAAGAAGGCGCGCCTACAAGCTAAGGCGTTTGGCGGCGGCACCATCATCGATACCGACGCAGGCTCCCTGAGTATCGGTTTGCGTAACGCAAATTTCGCCAAAGATTGGCTTGTGCGCGAGGGCATCCCGCTGCGCTCCTCCGACTTCCTCGGCCCTTGGTCGCGAAAAATAATTTTTCTCCCTTTTAACGGTGAAGCCTTCTGCAAGCGCCTGGTGACCAATATGGTTAATGCCGAAGTAATTGCCCGTGAAGAGCGCGCCTACGCCGAAATGCTGTTGCAGAAACCGAAAGCTGCCGACCACAAGATCGAGCTCTTCTGATGATCAATGCCACCATTACCGACCAGGAATTCGGGCTGTTCCAGCGCCTGATCTACAAAATTGCCGGGATCAGTCTGAGCGACGCAAAAAAAATCCTGCTCGTCGGCCGTCTTACCCGACGACTGAAGCAGTACGAGCTATCGAGCTTTGGCGACTACTACCGGATGCTGGCCACCGGCAACTTTCCGGAAGAAATCCAGACCATGGTCGACCTGCTGACCACCAACGAGACCTACTTCTTCCGCGAGCCCAAGCATTTCGATTTCCTGCGCAACGAAATTCTTGCCACGCACACCAGCCCGTCGACCTTTCGCGTCTGGAGCGCGGCCAGTTCGAGCGGCGAAGAAGCCTATTCAATCGCCATGACATTGGCTGAGGCACTCCCCAACACCCCGTGGGAAATCGTCGGCTCGGACATCAGCAGCAAGGTCCTGGCCAAAGCCGCTGCCGGTCATTATTCGCTGGCGCGCACCGAAGGCATCCCGCCGGGACACATGCGCAAATACTGCCTGAAAGGCGTTCGCTCGAATTCCGGAACCTTTCTCATCACGCCGGAACTGCGCAAGAAAACCAGCTTCCACCAGATTAACCTGATGCATCCAGTCGACGCCGACATTGGCGAGTTCGAAGTCATCTTTCTGCGCAACGTGATGATCTACTTCGACGCACAGACCAAGACCCGGGTCGTGCACAACCTGCTACCCCGGCTACAGCCCGGCGGCCACCTGATCATCGGCCATTCCGAAACACTCAACGGCATCACCGACCACGTCACCGCCATCCGTCCGACGATCTACCGCAAACCATGAACCTCATGATTTCACCGCGAAGGCGCAAAGGCGCGAAGATCGCAAAGAAGAACGGATTTAGGGTCTTTTTATTTTCCACTTGTGGTGATAGGACTATCAATGGCGGCCAGCAAGGACAAGTCCTTGATTCCCTTTGCGGCACTCCGCGTCCTTTGCGGCTTTGCGGTGAATAAGAGAATCATCCAGAATGACCCACATACCACACACCACCGAAGCCGCTCACACCGTCGTCCTGCGGCCCGGTGACTTCCATTTCGGCAGTGGCCAGACGCGCATCTCGACCCTGCTTGGCTCCTGCGTGTCGATCACCCTCTGGCACCCGCGCCAACGCATCGGCGGCATGTGCCACTACATGATGACCGAACGCCCGCGCACGCCGGATAGCGCGCTCGATGGCCGTTACGCCAGCGAAGCCTTCGATCTTTTTCTGCAGCATGTCGAAGCGGCCGGAACACGCCCCAGCGAGTACCAGGCCAAGCTGTTCGGTGGCGCCAACATGTTCACGGGTGGCAAAGGCAAGGGCATGGACATCGGCGCCCGCAACATCGACTACGCGCACCGTCTTCTAGCCTCCCGGCATATCGCCCTGATCGCTGAACATGTGGCTGGCAGCGGGCGGCGCAAGCTGCACTTCGACCTCTGGAGCGGCGAGGTCTGGCTAGCTTTCCCGGAAGGCGCCGGCGCCAAAATCAGGAGCGGCCATGGTGGATAAAATCAAGGTGATGATCGTTGATGAATCGGCGGTGGTACGCCAGTTCGTCACCCAGGCGCTAGTTAGCGACCCCGGCATCGAAGTCATTGCCGCCACCTCCGACCCCATTCTCGCACTTGAGAAAATGCGTTTGATATGGCCGGATGTACTGATCATCGACATCGAAACACCGCGCATGGACGGCATCACCTTCCTCAAGAAAATCATGGCCGAGCACCCGACGCCGGTGGTCGTTTGTTCCTCGCTCGCCGAACAGGGCACGCAAGCGACCTTCAAAGCCCTGGCGGCTGGCGCCGTGGCGATCATCACCAAACCCAAGTTCGGTCTCAAAAGCTTTCTTGAAGACGCCTCCGGCGACATCGTGCAGGCCGTACTTAGCGCAGCAAAAGCCAACGTGCGCACCCTCGGCATGACCAGCAACCGCCCCAAACTGTCGGCCGACGCCGTACTCAGCGCCAACTACACCCCGGCGCTCAAACGCACCACTGACCAGGTCATCGCCATCGGCACCTCGACCGGCGGCACACATGCACTCGAAGCCGTCCTCACGCGCCTGCCGGCCACCAGCCTGGGGATAGTCATCGTCCAGCACATGCCGGCTGTATTCACCGCGATGTTCGCCGAACGCCTGCATACCCTCTCCCAGATCGAGGTACGTGAAGCTCAGAACGGTGACCAGGTGATACCCGGCCGTGCGCTCATCGCCCCCGGCGGAAAGCACATGATGCTCAGGCGCAACGGTACGCAGTACATCGTCGACGTCATCGACGGACCGCTGGTCAATCGTCACAAACCGTCGGTGGACGTCCTGTTCCGCTCGGTCGCCAAGTTCGCTGGCGCCAATGCGCTGGGCATTATCATGACCGGAATGGGTGATGACGGCGCACGCGGCCTCAAAGAAATGCATGACGCCGGGGCCCGGACCATCGCCCAGGACGAAGCCAGTTGTGTTGTTTTCGGCATGCCAAAGGAAGCCATCAAGCTGGGGGCCGTTGATTTGACCCTGCCCCTCGATCAGATCCCGGCGGCCATTGTCAGCCACGGCGCCAACCTCACCAAGGAAGTTCAATGATGGACGTTCGCTCAGCTCTCGACGCCATAGCGGCCGACGCCGCACGCGGCGACATCGTCTTCCCCACGCATACTGAAATCGCCTTGCGTGTGCAACGCATGCTTGACGATCCCGACTGTGCCATCGACGCGCTTGGCAAGCTGGTCTGCGCCGAACCGATCCTTGTCACACGTGTTCTTGCCATCGCCAATTCGGTCGCCTACAACCCCGGCGGCCGCGCCATCACCGAGCTTAAGAGCGCCATCGCGCGGCTCGGTTTCGCCACCCTGCGCGCGCTCGCCGCCGCCGTCATCGTGCGCCAGATGAAAGAAATGTCGAAAGTGGAAGAGCACCGTGCACTGGCCGCCAAGCTCTGGGAACACACCGCCAGCGTCGCCTCACTGGCACGCGTCATCGCCCGCCGCGTCACCCGGCAAAACCCGGATGCCGCCTTCTTCGCTGGCATCGTGCATGAAGTTGGCAGCTTCTACCTGATCGCCCGCGCCAGCACCTTTCCCGGCCTGCTGACCCGCGATCTCGAACTCTGGCACGGCGAAGGCGAAGCCAGTGTCGGGCGTGCCGTGCTACAGGCTCTGGAAGTGCCGACACACATTCTCGACGCCATGGAGACCCTGTGGTCAGGCTTCCTGGCTATGCCGCCATCCTCGCTCGGCGACACGCTATTGCTGGCCAACCAACTATCGCCAATCGAATCGCCAATCGACGCCCTGGCCGGGATGAGTCGCAAGGGAATGGACGTCGAACTGGACGTGCTGATCGACGACGAAACGCTGACCAGCATCCTTGCCGAATCGGCTGCGGAGGTCGCCTCGCTGAGCGCCGCATTGAAAGGCTAAGCTGGACCAAAATCGACTCCGTAGTTCCCGCAGTTTTATGCGGTTTCCACGGATGCACAAGGTAAAGGATTTTTGAGACCATGTACTTTGGGTAAAGGAAGAAGGGGTATCTGACCTTCGTCACATTGGAACATCGGCTGCGTACAACGCCGGGAATAGTCAAAAGAGGGGCACCATGAGCACGATCATGCTAGTTGATGATTCAGCCACAATCTTGTTGAGTATCTCTAGCATACTGAACAAGGCTGGCTACACAGTCGAAAGGGCCGCCAACTCGGAGGAGGCACTCAAAAAATTCAACGCCGGGGTCAAAATCAACCTGCTCATCACCGACCTCAACATGCCCGGAATGGACGGGATTGAGCTGATCAAAGAAGTACGCAAACTGCCGGACTACAAGTTTGTTCCGATTCTTTTCCTGACCACTGAATCGCAGCAATCGAGAAAGCTTGAGGCCAAGGCTGCCGGCGCCTCGGGCTGGATCGTCAAACCGGCGACTGCCGACGAGTTGCTCAACACCATCAAGCTGGTCATCAAGTAAGGCTGGCGCACGCCGCCAAGGCCAGCTCAATCGAGTTGCTTCAGTTTGCCCCAGAGAGTTCATCATGTCCACGACCCAACTCCTTTCACTCACCCAGGATTTGACTATCTACCACGCGCTTGAGCAAAAAAACAAATTGCTCGACGCCCTGGACAGCACCGATGACCTTGAACTTGACCTGCTCCAGGTCAACCAGATCGACACCGCCGGACTGCAACTGCTAATCCTGCTCAAAAAAGAGGCGCAACGCACCGGCAAGCGGCTTTCCATCGTCGCGCACAGCCAGTCGGTGCGCTCGGTGATCGACTTTTGCAAGCTCGCCGCAGAGCTCGGCGACCCGCTGGTCATCCCGGCAGCCGAAGCGTCCTGAGCGGAGAATGAACGGAGAGTGAACGGAGAAGCGCATGGACGAACTGACCAACGTATATGTTCAGGAAAGCCGCGAGCAGCTCGCCGAAATGGAAGCGCGCCTGTTGCGACTCGAACAGACCCCGGACGATCACGACAACATTAACGGCATTTTCCGCGCCGCACATACCATCAAGGGCGGCGCTGGGGTGGTCGAATGCCACTTCATCGTCACCTTCACGCACTTTGTTGAAAACCTGCTCGACTCACTGCGCAATTCCGAGATTGCCGTTAGCCCGCCGTTGACCACCCTGCTGCTTGAATGCTGCGACCACATGGGCAACCTGATCGGCGTACTCGCTGCGCAACAAGCCGAACCCGCCGCCGACCTGCTCGCGCGCGGCACGGCCCTGACCCTGCGCCTGAAAGAGATTCTCGACGCCGTGCAGCCCTCCACCACCGGCCAATCCGGCATTGCGCTACACGACGATTTGGTCGAAGTTGAAAGCTATGGCGGCGGCGTCGTCAACACCGACAGTTGGCACATCTCGGTGCGTTTCGGTCGCAACGTCCTGCGCGGTGGCATGGACCCGCTCTCCTTCATCCGCTACCTTGGCAGCCTGGGTGAAATCATCGGCATCGAGACCATCGCCGACGCCATACCGGCTGCCGCTGACATGGATCCCGAATCCTGCTACCTGGGTTTTGAGATCCGCCTCCAGACCAAGGCGACCAAAGCCGATATCGAAAACGTCTTCAATTTCGTCAGCGAAGAATGCGATCTGCGTATCCTGCCACCGCACAGTAATGTGGCCGACTACATTCGCCTGCTCAAGGAACTGCCGGAAGACCCGATGCGCATCGGCGAAATGCTGGTGCGCTGCGGCGCCTTGACACAGGGCGAAATCGACCAGGGGCTGCAGGCTCAGAAAACCGGTTCGGCGGCCACCGCCCGGGAATGCGATCAGCCGCCACTGGGCGAAATCCTGGTCGAGAGCAAGGTAGTACACAAGGAGATCGTCGACGCCGCCATCGTCAAGCAAACCCAGATCATCGAGAAAAAAGCGCACGAAGCGCAACTGGTTCGTGTCCATGCCGACAAGCTTGATGAACTCATCGACCTGGTCGGCGAACTGGTGATCGCCGGCGCCTCGGCCAATTTGCTGGCGCTCAAAAGTCGCCAGAGCGAACTCGTTGAAGCTACCTCGGTACTTTCACGCCTTGTTGAAAGCATCCGTGATTCGGCGCTGCAACTGCGCATGGTGCAGATCGGCGACACTTTCACGCGCTTTAATCGCGTCGTGCGCGACGTGGCCAAGGAACTGGGCAAGGAAATCGAGCTCTCGATCAGCGGCGCTGAAACCGAGCTCGACAAGACGGTTGTCGAAAAGATCGGCGACCCGCTCATGCACCTGGTACGCAATTCGCTCGATCACGGTATCGAATCGGCTGCTGTCCGCCTTGAGCGCGGCAAGCCGGCCTGCGGCCGCGTTTCGCTTAACGCCTACCACGACTCGGGAATTATCGTCATTCAGGTATCGGACGACGGTGGCGGGCTCAACCGCGAAAGAATCCGCGCCAAAGCGATTGAACGCGAACTAATCCAGCCCGGCGATACGCTCTCCGACAACGAATTGGTCAACCTTATTTTCGAACCCGGTTTCTCGACCGTCGAAAAAGTATCCAAGCTCTCTGGGCGCGGCGTCGGCATGGACGTTGTTCGGCGCAACATCTTGTCGCTGCGCGGCACCGTCGAAGTGAGCTCGGTCGAAGGCGAGGGATCGACCTTCACCATCCGCCTGCCGCTGACGTTGGCGATTATCGACGGCTTCCTGGTCGGCATCGAAAAGGCCTCTTACGTCATTCCGCTTGATTCGGTCGTCGAGTGCATTGAGCACAAAAATCTCACCGGTGACCGCAACTTCCTCAATCTGCGCGGTGAAGCGCTGCCTTTTGTCCGCCTGCGCGAATTGTTCGAGACGGAAGGTCAGGCACCAGCGCGCGAAAGCATTGTCGTCGTCCAGTTTTCCGGGCAGCGCGCCGGCATCGTGGTCGACCAGTTGATGGGCGAATTCCAGACCGTCATCAAACCGCTCGGTCGCATGTTCGCCCATTTGCGCGGCATCGGCGGTTCGACCATTCTTGGCAGCGGCGAAGTGGCGCTCATCCTTGATGTCGCGGCGCTGGTGAATATCGTCACCCGCTCTGAAGAGGAGCGTTTGCTGCCGCACCGGAACAACCCATCGTTTTCTGCACTCACCAGTAATTCACCAGCAGTCCAATCCGGGAGGTAAATCATGTTCAAGAATCTGAAAATCGGCGTCCGCCTAGGCATCGGCTTCGCCGTCACGCTCATCCTGATGATTGTGCTCGCCGCCATCAGCATTACCCGCGTCAGCGAGTTGCAAACCGAAATCTCTTCTCTGGTCAATGACAAGAACGTCAAGACCAAACTGGCCAACGACATTGTCGACGCAATCAACACGGTTGGCCGCGCTCACCGCAACATTCTGATTTATAAAAACGATGAGACAACGCGCGTTGAAAGTGATCGCCGTCTTGAAATGAGCAAGAGGGTAAACACAATCATGGAGTCCCTGAACAAACTCAGTTATGGCGACAAAGGCAAGGCCGCTCTCTCCGCGGTTGTTGAAGCACGCCATGCCTATGCTATTGTAATGGTCAAGTTTGAAGAACAAGTCAAGGCAAAACAGTGGGACGAGGCTGCCAAATATTTTGCTACCGAATACCGACCGCTTTTTAACGAGTATCTCAAACAGACCAACGCGTTCGCAGATTACCAGTTCGAACTTTCCGAAAAAGTGGGCGCCGAAGCTGAAAGCCTTGCTCAATCAACACGGACACTGGCTATCGGCTTAACCTTAGGGGCAGTGCTGATCACTTTGCTTCTCGCCTTCCTGATCGTCCGTTCGATAACCGGACCGACGGCCAAGCTGGTCGATGCTTTAAACAAAATGGCTGTTGGCGACCTCAACTTTAAACTGGACTTTCGCAGCAGGGATGAAGTCGGCCTGTTGGCCAAGGCCATCGAAGCCATTCAGGCGGCGATTCAGCGCATGGTCGCCGACGCCGACTCACTGTCCGCTGCTGCCGTCGAAGGCCGCCTGGCCACCCGTGCTGATGCCTCCAAGCACCAGGGCGATTTCCAGAAAGTTGTCACTGGGGTGAACAACACCCTGGATGCCGTGATCGGCCCGCTCAACGTCACCGCCAGGTATGTCGACGACATTTCAAAAGGCGTTATTCCACCCATCATCACCGACAGCTACAACGGTGACTTCAACATCATCAAGGGCAACCTCAACAACCTGGTCAAGATGATGAGCGACCTTCTGGCTCAGACCGACATCATCATCAAGGGTGCCGCCGACGGCGAGCTCGACAAGCGTGCCAACGCCGACATGTTTGTCGGCGGCTGGAACCAGCTCGTCACGGGCGTCAATGAAGCGATCACCAACATCGTCAATCCGATGAACGTCACCGCCGACTACGTCGACAAGGTCGCCAAGGGCATCATCCCGCCTGTCATCACCACCGAATACAAGGGTCAGTACAACATCATCAAAAATAACCTCAATAACATGGTCAAGATGATGAGCGACCTGCTTGCTCAGACCGACATTATCATCAAGGGTGCCGCCGACGGCGAACTCGACAAGCGCGCCAACGCCGACATGTTTGTCGGCGGTTGGAACCAGCTTGTCAAGGGTGTCAATGAAGCGATCACCAACATCGTCAATCCGATGAACGTCACCGCCGACTACGTCGACAAGGTCGCCAAGGGCATCATCCCGCCGGCCATCACCACCGAATACAAGGGCCAGTACAACATCATCAAGAACAACCTCAATAACATGGTCAAAATGATGAGCGACCTGCTTGCCCAGACCGACATTCTGATCAAAGGCGCTGCTGCGGGCGAACTTGAAAAGCGTGCCAATGCCGACCTCTTCGTCGGTGGTTGGAACCAGTTGGTGAATGGGGTCAATGACATTCTCAACAATGTCGTTCCACCGATTCAGGAGGTACAGCGCGTGTTGGCGGCAATGGAACATGGCGACATGACGCAGACCATCACCAAGGCCTATCAGGGTGACTTCGCCACCCTCAAGGACGCCATCAACAATACTATCGCCAAACTCAGCGAAACGATCACCCAGATCAACACCGCCGCCGACGCGCTGACCAATGCCGCAGCCCAGGTCTCGGCCACCGCACAGTCGCTCTCCCAGTCGTCATCCGAGCAAGCCGCCTCGGTCGAGGAAACCACCTCGTCGATGGAACAGATGACCGCCTCGATCTCGCAAAACACCGAGAATGCCAAAATAACCGACGGCATGGCGTCCAAATCCGCCAAGGAGGCCGCCGAGGGTGGTGACGCAGTGAGCAAGACGGTCGAAGATATGAAGAGCATCGCCGGCAAGATCGGCATCATCGACGACATCGCTTACCAGACCAACCTGCTGGCCTTGAATGCGGCGATTGAAGCAGCGCGTGCCGGCGATCACGGCAAGGGCTTCGCCGTCGTCGCCGCCGAAGTGCGAAAACTGGCTGAACGCTCACAAATTGCTGCCCAGGAAATCGGCAACCTCGCCAGCTCGTCGGTCAAACAGGCCGAACGTGCCGGGGCCTTGCTCACCGAAATGGTGCCGTCGATCCGCAAGACCTCCGACCTCGTCCAGGAAATCGCCTCAGCCAGCCAGGAACAAAGCTCCGGTGTCGCCCAGATCAACGGCGCCATGGGTCAGCTCAACCAAACCACGCAGCAGAATGCGTCGGCCTCCGAGGAACTCGCCGCCACTGCCGAAGAACTCGGTGCCCAGGCCAGCGAACTTCAACAGACCATGACCTTCTTTAAGCTCGATCATGGCGCGCGTACTACACGCAGCACACATAAGCCTGCGCCACCCGCCCGCAGCATGGCGGCGGGAAGTTCGCGGATGGGGACTGTGCAAATCCACGACGGTGACTTCGAGCGCTTTTAAGGAACCATCATGGGACAACTCGTGCACACCAAGGGAGAGGCCGTCGCCGTCAAGGTAGTCGAAGCGCCTTCCCAGTACCTGACCTTCGCACTCGGCGGCGAAATGTTCGCCGTCGGCATTCTCAACGTCAAGGAGATCATCGAATACGGCAATCTGACCGAGATTCCGATGATGCCGGACTTCATTCGTGGTGTCATCAACCTGCGCGGCAGCGTCGTACCGGTCATTGACCTCTCGGCACGCTTCGGCGGCAAGTCGGCCGAATTGGGCCGGCGGACCTGCATCGTTATCGTTGAGGTCACGGATGAGGAGATGCGTCACGACATCGGCATCATGGTCGATGCGGTTTCGGAGGTGCTCGACATTCCGGGCAGCGAGATCGAACCGCCGCCGACCTTCGGCGCCCGCATCCGCGCCGACTTCATCTTCGGCATGGGCAAGGTCGCCGGCAAGTTCGTCATCATTCTCAATATCAACATGGTCCTGTCAATTGAGGAAATCGCCCAGCTCACTGGAACGGAGGATGGCGTGGCTGCCGCAAATATTGCTACGTCATAAAGGTTGGCGAGTGAATTCACTTAAGCAACATATCCTTAGCCGGATCATGCCGGGAGCGTCGGCGAGCATTGCCCTGCTTTATGTTCTTCTGGCCACGATCCTGGTCATGGGCACTGACCTGCTGGCTCACAATTTTTCCCCTGACACAAGACATCTCATCGCGCTTATCCCGCAACTACTCTTTGTCTTTGTCTCTGGCGGACTGCTGTATCTCGTGCTAAACCGTAATTTGGTGACCTCCGTCAGTAACACCACCGCAAGCGAAAACTCTTCTGTCACCCCCTACAAAAACCGCTATCTACTCCTGGGCTTTCTTGCCCTCTCGCTCTGTGTACCACTACTCGGAACGATGTACGTCAGACTGCGCACTGCACAGATTGAACAGGAAACTTTCGCCAACCTGAATGCCATTGCCCGGCTGCAGGCAGATCAGATCGAGAACTGGCTGCACGAGCGCAAAGCTGATCTCGAAGTGATCATGAGCATAAGCGACTTACCGGAACAGGTTATGGCGCTGCAAAAGAGTGGGAATCCGAGGTTGCGCCAGATGCTTAGTAGTAATTTCTCCGCCATCCGCAGGGCCAATCACTACACGTCGGTGACCTTGCTCGACTCGCGCGGCGAAGTCGTTGTCAACTCTGGTGATCCATTACGCATCACCAGCGAAACAAAAGCGCTATTGGCCAAGGTTGCCGCTGGCGCCCGGATAGAACACGACGAACTGTCGATCGACAAGGAAGGCACAACAATCATCAGCTTTGTCGCCCCCCTGTTTCAGTCGGAGAAGGAAGTGCGTGTGCTGACCGGCTTTGTCGTGACCTGCGCCGACCTCAATCAGCAGGTCTTCCCCTATCTTGAGCAATGGCCAAGCCTCAGTCCGAGCGGAGAAACCCTGCTGGTGCAGAATAAGGACGACAATATCACCTACCTTAGCCCACGGCGCCACGCCGATAATTCGCCAGCCGGACAGCACAGCCCGCTAGCCCGTAACGACATTCCCGTAGTCCGCACGATGCTAGGCAATACGACCGGCGTCGTGTCCGGCATCGATTATCGCCAGGTTCAGGTGCTCGCCGCCCACCGAACGATCGCTGGAACCTCTTGGCATCTGCTCGCCAAAATCGACCGCGATGAAGTGCTAACGCCGATGAGGCGAAACCTGCTGTGGATCGGAGCCATCGTACTCGCCGCTATTCTGAGCATCATGGCTGCCCTACTCATGCTTTGGCGTCAGCGCGACCACACCAAATACCTATCCCTGCTGGCAGAAAAAGCTGAGGCCGACCAGTTGCTCAATAATTTTTTCACATTGCCTTTCGTCAGCATGATGATCGCCTCTCCAAAATCTCAACGATTACTCAGATTTAACGACCAGTGCTGTACGCTCACCGGCTACACGCGTGAAGAGTTGAGTGCCAAAACTTTTATGGATGTTACGTATCCCGATGACTACGAGCACAGTTTCGCTCAGCTCCTGAAGCTTAGTCGTGGCGAAACCGACAACGTTAGCTTTGAACAACGCCTGGTCCGCAAGAACGGCTCGGTCATTTTCATCATTGCCGACGTCAAGGGGGTGCGCCGGCCCAACGGTCATCTCGACTACCTGATCGGCACGGCACAGGACATCACGCCGCGCAAAATGCATGAAATGGCGCTCAATGTCGCCAACGTCCAACTCAAGAGCAAGCAGGACGAATTGACACGGCAGAACGAGGCCCTGCGCCAAGCCGAAGCCGCCCTGCGTAGCAGCGTCGCGCGCCACGAAGCCGTCACCCAGTCGTCCAACGACGCGCTGGTCAACGCTGATAGCACAGGAATCATCGTCGCCTGGAATCCAAGCGCTGAAAAGATTTTCGGTTATAGCAGCGCAGAGATTGTCGGCCAGCGGCTAGATAAATTGATTCCGCAACGCTACCGCCAGACCCATCGTACCGCTCTTAATTTCCTTTCGAACGATGGCGAGCTTCTGGCGAGCGGAAAAGTAGTCGAGCTCACCGCGTTGCGCAAAGACGGCAGCGAAATTGATATCGAACTTTCGCTGACCCGCTGGGAGGTTACTGATGGCATATTTTTCACCGCCACCCTGCGCGACATCACGCAACGCAAAAAAACCGAACAACACCTGCGGCTGCTATCGGAAGCGATCCGACAAAGCCCCGAGGCCGTCGTCATCACCGATCCGCAGGCGCGCATCGAGTTTGTCAATGAAGCTTTTGTTGCCCACACCGGTTACAGCCCGGAAGAGGCGATCGGGCAGAACCCGCGCTTCCTCAGTTCGGGCATGACACCGCCCGAGTCCTTCACGGCGATGTGGGCAGCACTTACGAATGGCGAACACTGGAAGGGAAAAATTTACAATCAGCGCAAGGACGGCAGCCAGTTCATCGAATTTTCAAATGTTGCCCCGATCCGACAGGCCGACGGTAGCATCTCGCACTATGTGGCGGTCCAGGAAGACATCACCGAGAAGACACGTCTAGGCAAAGAGCTCGACAACTACCGCTTCCATCTCGAAGACGTGGTCAAGGAGCGCACGGCGCAACTGGCCGAGGCCACCATCAAGGCGGAAGCCGCCAACATCGCCAAGAGTTCATTCCTGGCCAATATGAGCCATGAAATTCGCACACCGATGAATGCCAT
The DNA here is from genome assembly GCF_029255185.1 of Propionivibrio sp. Classification (GTDB taxonomy): domain Bacteria; phylum Pseudomonadota; class Gammaproteobacteria; order Burkholderiales; family Rhodocyclaceae; genus Propionivibrio. Next base: position 40,551 of record NZ_JAPUVO010000119.1, on the reverse strand, counting down.
CGTCGGCCTGACGCACTTACTGCGTAACAGCGAGCCAACGTCCAAGCAACTCGACCGGTTGCTCAAGATCGATAGCGCCGCCGTTCATCTGCTCGGACTGATCAACAACATTCTCGACCTCTCAAAGATCGAGGCCAACAAGATGACGCTTGAGGAGACCGACTTCAGCCTCTCTTCCGTCTTTGATAGTGTGCGTTCGATGATCGCCAACCAGGCGAGTGAAAAACGCCTGCAGGTCATTCTGGAACTGGGCAGCACGCCGCTATGGTTACGCGGCGACCCGAGCCGCCTGCGTCAAGCGCTACTCAACTACGCCGGCAACGCCGTCAAATTCACCGAGCACGGAAAAATTACTCTGCGCGCCATTCTGCTTGCAGAAAATGACGAAGGGCTTCTCGTCCGCCTTGAGGCACAAGATAGCGGCGTTGGGATCGCCGCCGAGAAACTGCCCAGCCTGTTTCAAGCCTTCGAACAGGCTGACTCGTCGACCACACGAAAATACGGCGGCACCGGCCTGGGGCTAGCCATCACTCGCCGGCTGGCACAACTCATGGGCGGTGACGTCGGCGTCACCAGCGAATGCCAGCGTGGCAGCACTTTCTGGTTCACTGCCCGACTCAAGCGTGCTGTCGGCTTCATGCCGCAGGCGGACGTTCAGAATATAGGTCGCAATGATGATATCTTGCGGCGCAATTTCGCTGGCTCAAAAGTCCTGCTTGTTGATGATGTCGAGGTCAATCTCGAGGTCGCGCAGTTACTGCTGCATGGCGTCGGTCTGCAGGTGGATACCGCCCAGAACGGTCAGGAAGCCATCGAAAAAATACGTATCACCGCCTACGACCTGGTCCTGATGGACGTGCAAATGCCGGTAATGAACGGCCTTGAAGCGACTCAAGCGATCCGCCAGATGCCCGGCAGATCGGCGATACCCATTCTGGCGATGACGGCCAATGCCTTCGACGAAGACAAGCGCAACTGCCTGGCGGCTGGAATGAATGATTTCATCACCAAGCCGGTTGACCCGGATACGCTCTACGCCATCCTGTGCAAGTGGCTGCCGCGCACCGACAGCGCCGCAAGCCCCGCTCCTGCCGACACCGGAGAAAGCTCGCCGACGCAACACAATGCATTGAAACAGCGGCTGGCGACAGTGGCCGGCCTTGATTTTGAAAAAGGGCTAGGACGGCTACGCGGCAACGAAGATAAATACGCCCATGTCATTAGTCTATTTGTGCGCAACCATGAACGTGATGGAGAGAAAATTGCCGCTGCGCTGGCCGTCGGTGAAATGGACAGTGCCGAGCAACTGGCCCATTCACTAAAAGGCTCCACCGGCCTCATCGGTGCGACTCAGGTAGCCGAATTGACCACCGCGCTGCTCACCTCGATTCGCCACAAAAACGGGCGGGAAGTGATTGAACAGTGTTACACCACGCTGGCACCTCGATTGCAAGGGCTGATCGATGATCTGAAGACGATCCAGGTAGATAAGGATCGCTGCTAGACGGTGCAGCGGTTCGACAACAGTAACCCAATTACTGAGCGACGACGCTTCGCTTCGGCATGGCCTCGACAACGATGCGCACGAGCTCAGCGATCGAGCCAGCTTCCAGCTTGCGCATAATCAAATGACGATAGGTTTCGGCCGTGCGGACGCCAATCCCAAGCTCGTCGGCAATCACCTTGGTCAGCTTGCCTTCGAAGATGCCTTGCAGAACGTCTTTCTCGCGCGGCGTCAAAAGTGCCATGCGTTCGCCGATCTTGCGATTTCGTGCCAGCAGTTCCGAGCGCTCACGGTCGATACGAAGGCCATCTTGAATGCGCTCGATCAGATCCTGCGAAGAGAAGGGTTTCTGAAAAAAGTCGAGGGCGCCACCACGCATGGCACGCACCACTGAAAGCACCTCGGCGTAGGCCGAAATGAAAATGATCGGCAGGTTGACGCCGCGTCGGCGCAGTTCGTCCTGAAGTTCCAGACCGCTCAATTCGGGCATGCGCACATCGCTGACAATGCAGCCCTGGAGGCCGTCCAGATCCTGCTCGAGAAACTTAAGCGCACTGTTGAAAGCGACGTACGGCAGACTGACGGATTCTACAATATCACCAAGCAGGAACGTGACCACCGGATCATCATCAATCAGATAGACTGTTGGCACCGTTCGCCCGGATTGTTTTGTAGTCATCGACGTCAAGAAAATCATGAACGTCCGAAAGATAATACAAATTCGGGATTATTGCTAATTCCACAGTTCCACGCTTGATTCGAGATCCGAAGCATGGTCAAGGAAAACCCAGCAAGCCTTTCGGCGTCTGGGTTTTTGATCTGCGGTGATTTTTTGAAATGGTGGGTGCTGACGGGCTCGAACCGCCGACATCCAGCTTGTAAGGCTAGCGCTCTACCAACTGAGCTAAGCACCCGTGTCGCGAAACACGAAGCCCGCTAGCTTACAGCATCCTTGAGCCCTTTGCCAGGGCGAAACTTGGGCACTTTGGCCGCCTTGATCTTGATCGCGCTGCCTGTGCGTGGATTGCGACCGGTACGGGCAGCGCGTTTGCTAACATAAAAGGTTCCAAATCCGACCAGCGTTACCATCCCACCTTTTTTCAGTGAGGTCTTCACAGCGGCAATCGTTGCATCAAGCGCACGCCCGGCGGCAGCCTTGGACAGATCAGCAGACTTGGCGATTTGATCAATCATTTCAGATTTGTTCACGATGTCCCCTTAAATAGTGGAAGAACTGGAAGCACTGCAAGAACCTTATAACAAGGCTGAAAAGCTTGTGTCAAGGGGGTTCTGGAGAATTTTATGAGCTAAAGAAAAATAACGAATATGCCAAAAGACTTGCTCCCGGCATACTTCGATTTTGAATCAATGAGTAACGAGGGATTGTGCAGACACGTTCTCGGCTCCGGCAACGACGGGCGCCAGCTCTGGTTCCGGCAGTGCTTGTGGCAGACGTTCCAGCGCTAACTCAAACACCTGATCAATCCATTTGACCGGAATGATTTCCAGCTTGTTCTTGATGTTGTCCGGAATTTCGGCCAGGTCCCGGACATTTTCTTCGGGAATCAGCACGCGCCCCAGACCACCGCGAACCGCAGCCAGGAGTTTCTCCTTGAGCCCGCCAATCGGCAACACTTCACCGCGCAGGGTGATCTCACCGGTCATCGCCACATCGCAATACACCGGAATCCCGGTCAGCACAGAAACCAGCGCCGTGCAAATGCCGACACCGGCCGAAGGACCATCCTTGGGAATAGCGCCTTCGGGCAAATGGATGTGGATGTCGCTCTTCTGGTAGAAATCGTCGGCAATGCCCAATGAGCGGGAGCGTTTTCTGACCACCGACAGGGCGGCCTGAATCGACTCCTGCATCACCTCACCGAGCTTGCCGGTACAGATCGTTTTGCCCTTGCCAGGCAGCACGACCGATTCGATGGTCAGCAACTCGCCGCCCACTTCCGTCCACGCCAGACCAGTCACTTGTCCGACCTGATTTTCGCGCTCGGCCATGCCGAAGTTGTAACGACGAACACCTAGGAATTTGTCGAGATTGCGCGTGCTCACCGCCAGCTTGGTCTGGCTCTTCTTGAGCAACAAGGTCTTCACCACCTTGCGGCAGATCTTCGAAATATCGCGCTCAAGCGAACGCACGCCGGCTTCGCGTGTGTAGTAGCGGACGATGTCACGCAAGGCGCTCTCGGCGACGGTCAGTTCGGTCTTCTTCAGGCCGTTGCTTTTCATCTGTTTGGGCAGCAGATAACGACGGGCGATGTTGATCTTTTCGTCCTCGGTGTAGCCCGAGAGGCGAATCACTTCCATGCGATCAAGCAACGGCGCCGGGATGTTCATCGTATTGGCGGTGGCCACAAACATCACTTCCGAGAGGTCATATTCGACTTCAACGTAGTGATCGACAAAGGTCGAATTCTGCTCGGGGTCGAGCACCTCAAGCAGCGCCGAACTCGGATCGCCACGGAAGTCCTGCCCCATTTTGTCGACTTCATCGAGCAGGAAGAGCGGGTTCTTGACCCCAACCTTGGTCATGTTCTGTAGTATTTTTCCCGGCATCGAACCGATGTAGGTACGGCGATGGCCGCGAATCTCGGCTTCGTCGCGCACGCCGCCCAGGCTCATGCGAACGAACTTGCGGCCGGTGGCGCTGGCGATCGACTGGCCAAGCGAGGTCTTGCCAACACCAGGAGGCCCGACCAGACATAGGATGGGCGCCTTGAGCTTGTCTACACGCTGTTGCACGGCAAGATACTCGATGATGCGTTCCTTGACCTTCTCCAGCCCCCAGTGATCCCGGTCGAGAACCTTTCCCGCCTCGGCCAGATCCTTGCTGATGCGCGTTTTCTTGCGCCATGGCAGGTTGATCAGCGTTTCGATGAAATTGCGCACAACCGAGGCCTCCGCCGACATCGGCGACATCAGCTTGAGCTTCTTGAGTTCGGACTGCGCCTTGGCCAGCCCTTCCTTGCTCATGCCAGCGGCCTTGACCTTTTTCTCGAGCTCGTCAAAATCGGCACCGTCTTCGCCCTCACCAAGTTCTTTCTGGATCGCCTTGACTTGCTCGTTGAGATAATACTCACGCTGGCTCTTCTCCATCTGACGCTTGACGCGACCACGGATGCGCTTCTCGACCTGCAGGATATCGATTTCAGTTTCAAGCTGTGAAAGCAGGCGCTCGATACGCGGCCGAATCTCGAACATTTCGAGTACTTCCTGCTTCTGCTCAAGTTTGAGTGGCAGGTGTGCGGCGATGGTATCGGCCAGGCGACCGGCTTCTTCGATACCGGCAATCGAGGTCAGGATTTCCGGAGGAATTTTCTTGTTGAGCTTGACGTACTGGTCAAATTGCGAGATGACGGCGCGGCGCAGGCCTTCGACTTCGTGATCAACGCCGTCCTCTTCGGCGAGCGGTCGCGCGATGGCGACAAACATTTGCTCGCGCGATTCAATCGAATCGATGTAGGCACGCCGCGTTCCCTCGACCAGAACCTTGACGGTACCGTCAGGCAACTTCAGCATTTGCAGAATATTGGCCACGCAACCGATGCTATAGAGATCCTCGGCTTCGGGTTCGTCCTTGACGGCCAGCTTCTGCGCAATGAGCATAATGGACTTGCCGGCGGCCATGGCCACTTCAAGCGCCTTGATCGATTTTGGCCGCCCGACAAAGAGCGGAATCACCATGTGCGGGAAAACCACCACGTCGCGCAGGGGCAGCAGGGGCAGTTCAACAGACTCGGCAGAAAGGAGAAGATTGGTGGACATCAATTGTGCTCGATAGGAGTTGGATCAGCCTCGGAGGTTGGGGCATGAGGCCGTATTTCAAGCCGCACGCTGCGGCAACAGATCAGTTGGAACCGGAAACTTTTGGCTGATCAGCGTAGATCAAGATCGGCTTGACATCACTGCTGATCATGTTTTCGTCAATGACTACCTTTGAGACATTCTCCATCCCCGGAAGTTCGTACATGGTGTCGAGCAGAACGGATTCCAGAATCGAACGTAGGCCGCGCGCACCGGTCTTGCGCTCAAGCGCACGCCTGGCAATGGCGGTCATCGCTGCCGGACGGATTTCGAGTTCGACACCCTCCATCGAGAACAGCTTTTGATATTGTTTGACCAGGGCATTTTTCGGCTCAATGAGAATTTTCACCAGGGCCTCGCTGGATAGCTCCTCAAGGGTTGCAATCACCGGCAGACGGCCGATCAGTTCGGGAATCAGGCCGAACTTGATGAGGTCTTCAGGTTCGACCGTGCGCAACACTTCGCCGATGGCCTTCTTGTCTTCCTTGCTCTTGACTTCGGCGCCAAAGCCCATGCCACCGCGCTCTGAGCGATTGCGAATGACTTTTTCCAGGCCATCAAAAGCACCACCGCATAGAAAGAGAATATTGGTCGTATCGACCTGCACAAAGTCCTGATTCGGATGCTTGCGTCCGCCCTGCGGAGGAACCGAAGCCACGGTGCCTTCGATCAGTTTAAGCAGTGCCTGCTGCACGCCTTCACCTGAGACGTCGCGAGTGATCGAGGGGTTGTCGGACTTGCGTGAAATCTTGTCGATTTCATCAATATAAACGATACCCTGTTGCGCCTTCTCGGTATCGTAATCACATTTTTGCAGCAGTTTCTGGATGATGTTCTCGACATCCTCACCGACGTAGCCGGCTTCGGTCAACGTCGTTGCATCGGCCATCACGAAGGGCACATTGAGCATGCGCGCCAGTGTCTGGGCAAGCAGCGTCTTACCCGAACCGGTCGGCCCGATGAGCAGGATGTTACTTTTGGCCAGTTCGATGTCATCACTGAGCTGGCCGCGATGGCGCAGACGCTTGTAGTGGTTATAAACCGCCACCGACAGGATGCGCTTGGCCGTTTCCTGGCCAATCACGTACTGATCGAGCAATGCCGAAATCTCTTTTGGCGTCGGCAGGTCGCTCTTGGCGGCCTTGCCTCCCTGCTCGGCGGAGATCTCGTCGCGAACGATATCGTTGCACAACTCGATGCACTCGTCGCAGATAAACACGGACGGCCCGGCAATCAGCTTCTTCACTTCATGCTGGCTCTTGCCGCAGAACGAACAGTAGAGCAGTTTTTCGCTGCCGCTTTTCTTTTCAGCCATCTGCGCTTACCTCATGTCATGTGGCGATTGATTCAAACCGGATCAGGCTTTCGGCACAGCCGATTCGCGGCTGACCAATACCTTGTCGATCAAGCCGTAGTCTGCCGCTTCCTGAGCAGAAAGGAAATTATCACGATCGGTGTCGCGCTCAATACGCTCAATCGGCTGACCCGTGTGATGCGCCATGATCTCGTTGAGCTTGGCGCGCAGGGCCAGAATTTCCTTGGCATGGATGGCGATATCCGACGCCTGTCCCTGAAAACCACCCATCGGCTGGTGAATCATCACGCGCGAATTGGGCAGGGCAAAGCGCTTGCCCGTGGCGCCGGCGGTCAGGAGAAACGCGCCCATTGAACAGGCCTGCCCCATGCACAGTGTCGACACATCCGGCTTGATGAATTGCATGGTGTCATAAATCGACATTCCGGCCGACACTGAGCCGCCCGGCGAGTTGATGTAAAAATGGATGTCCTTGTCAGGATTCTCGGCCTCAAGGAAGAGCAGTTGCGCCACCACCAGATTGGCGGTTATGTCATTGACCGGCCCGACCAGGAAAATGACGCGCTCTTTGAGCAGGCGTGAATAAATGTCATAAGCCCGCTCGCCACGGCCGCTCTGCTCGATGACCATGGGCACCATGCCGAGCGCCTGCGGATTCCAGCGGCTTTCGGCTTCAAAACGATCAAGACTCATATTGTTCACTCCCTGTTCCGGTTTTGGGCTGTTCAAGACTTCTGCCCCATCAACTCGTCAAAAGCGACAGCTCTATCGACAACCTTGGCGGAAGATAGGGCCCAGGCAACAACATTATCCTCGATAGCCACGCCTTCGATTTCGGAAAGACGTTGCGGTTGGGCATAGTACCAGCGGATGAGCTCTTCAGGATGCTCGTAGCTCTGCGCCGTCTCATTGACAATGGTCTTGACCTGATCTGCCCTGGCATGCAGCTCGTACACCTTGACGAGCTCCGAGAGAATCAGGCCGAGGCTGACGCGACGCTTGGCCTGTTCGAAAAACCACTCACGTTGCATCGGAAAATCTTTCATCTTGCCACCACTTTGCTGCTCCATGTTCTGCCGAGCGACCTGCATCAAGCGCTGAATTTCCATCTCAACCAGTGCCTTCGGAACATCGATCGGATTAGCCTTGAGCAGCGCGTCCATGACCTGATCCTTGATCCTGCTCTGCAAGCGTTTTTTCACCTCACGCTTGAGGTTGGTCTCGATCTCGGCATTCATCTTGACGATGTCGCCGTCATCGACCCCGAGGGTCTTGGCAAAATCCGCATCAACCTCGGGCAGAATGGCCTCGCGCACTTCCTTGACGGTGATGTCGAAGGTGACGGCCTGGCCTGCCAGATCCTTGGATGAGTAATCCACCGGGAAAGTCATAGCGAAGGATTTGCTTTCGCCGGCCGTCAGGCCAAGCACGGCGTTTTCAAAGTCGGCCAGCATGGCGCCTTCACCGATGACGAAAGGATAATCATTGGCCTGACCGCCCTGGAACGCTTCGCCATTTTTCTTGCCAAGAAAATCAATCGTCACGCGATCACCCACGGCGGCGGCTCGATCAACCGGTTCGTAACGCACGCGCTGCTTGCGCAGCACAGCCAGGGTACTCTCCATTTCAGCGGTACCGACCTCAAGCACCGGCCGCTCGATTTCAACACCCGTGAGATCACCCAGTTTGATTTCGGGGTAAACCTCGAAAACGGCTGAAAACTCGATGTGCGTCGTGCTTTCGCTAGTCTTTGGCTCAATATTCGGGTGACCGGCAACGCGCAGTTGCCGAGCCTTGGCCGTTTCACCAAACGTTTTGTTAAGCGCCTCGTTCAGCGCATCGTGGCGCGCCTGCTGACCGTATTGCTGCTTGACCATGGTGATCGGCACCTTGCCCGGGCGAAAGCCAGGCATTTTCATGTTCTTGCCCATACGCTTCAAGCGCCGCTCGATGTCCTTGTCAAGATCGGCGATGGTCACCGCCAGATCCAGACGACGCTCAAGGGCGTTGGTCAGATGCGCAGCTTCGACAGGGGTGTTTGTGACCTTCGTTTCCATTATTACGCCATTCGGTTGATTAGTTAATGTGGTGCGAGAGAAGGGAGTCGAACCCCCACGCCTTGCGGCGCTGGAACCTAAATCCAGTGCGTCTACCAATTCCGCCACTCTCGCGCTCAATCGGTCATTTTACCCGAGATGACTCTATACTGTCAGCCGCTTGAACGCTTAAGCTTGGCAAACCTTGGCAAAAACCTCCACAGCCCGATTTGCGCAATGCCTGTAGACCATTACGAAAACTTCCCTGTCGCCTCGATCCTGCTGCCCGGAAGGCTACGCCGCCCGATCGAGGCCATCTACCGTTTTGCGCGCGGCGCTGACGATATTGCCGACGAAGGCCAGGCCAGCGATGCAGAGCGCCTGCAGGGGCTTGACACCTACCGCGCCGAACTTGACCGCATTGAACGCGGCGAACCTCCGGCCAGCGTGCCCTTTGCCGAACTTGCCGACGTCATCAGACACTGGCGCCTGCCGCTACAGCTCTTCCGCGACCTGCTCGACGCGTTTGCACAGGATATCGTCAAGAAGCGCTACGCCGATTACCCGGAACTGCTCGACTACTGCCGGCGCTCGGCCAACCCGATCGGTCGCCTGCTGGTCCACCTCGCAGGCCGCGCCAGCGATGAGAACCTGCGCCATTCAGACTGCATCTGCACGTCACTGCAGTTGATCAATTTCTGGCAGGACATCGCCATCGACTGGCAAAAGAATCGCATATACCTCCCGCAAATCGACCTGGCGCGCTTCGGCATCGACGAAGCGCAGTTGGATGACTTCCGCTGGAGTGCGCAATGGGCCGCCCTGCTCGATTTCCAGACCGACAGGACGCGCGCGCTGATGCTCGAAGGCGCCCCGCTGGTGCATCAACTGCCGGGGCGCATGGGCTGGGAAATCCGCCTGACGATCCAGGGTGGCCTGCGCATCCTCGAACAGATTCGCCGCGTGCGTGGCGACGTCTACCGCCACCGCCCGCTGCTGCGACCAGCGGATTGGCTGCGCATGGGCAGCCGGGCGCTGTTCATGTGAGAATATCTGCCTTTAGAAAAACCGCACCCAAATTCCGGAACTGCGAATGACTCCTGACGAGTACTGCCAACACAAGGCGGCCGATAGCGGCTCCAGCTTTTACTACAGCTTCCTGTTCCTGCCCGGCGACCGGCGGCGCGCAATCACTGCACTCTACGCCTTCTGCCGCGAGGTCGATGATGTGGTCGATGAATGCCAGGATGCGCAAATCGCCGCCACCAAGCTGGCGTGGTGGCGGCAGGAGCTGGGCAAGCTCTATGCCGGCCAGCCCGACCATCCCGTCACCCGGGCGCTCATGCCGGTGCTGACGCAATTCAATCTGCCGCAGGAGCAACTGCTCGAAATCATTGATGGCATGGAAATGGATTTGCAGCAGACGCGCTATCTCGATTTCAAGGCACTCTCGCTCTACTGCTACCGCGTCGCCAGCGTCGTCGGCCTGCTCGCCGCAGAAATTTTCGGTTATCAGGATCGAAAAACCCAGAAGTACGCGCACGACCTGGGAATGGCCTTCCAGCTCACCAATATCATTCGCGACGTCGGCGAAGACGCTCGCCGAGGGCGGGTCTACCTGCCGGTTGATGAACTGCAACGCTTCGCCGTCCCGGTATCCGATATCCTCAATGCCCGTCATAGCGACAACTTCCGTCGCCTGATGGAATTCCAGATCGAACGCGCCGAACACTACTACGCGCAGGCCATGAGCGAACTGCCGGCCATCGACCGCAAAGCGCAGCGCCCCGGCCTGGTCATGGCGGCGATCTACCGCACCCTGCTCGACGAGATCAAGCACGACGGCTGCCAGGTACTGAACCAGCGGACCTCGCTGACGCCGCTGCGCAAACTGTGGATCGCCTGGCGTACCTGGATCAAGGGTTGAACAAGCGCCTCAAAGTCGCCGTCGTCGGCGGTGGCTGGGCCGGACTCGCCGCCGCCGTTGAACTCGGCGCGAGTGGAGCGCAGGTGACCCTTTTTGAAGCGGCAAAACAGCTTGGCGGACGCGCGCGCAGCGTTAAGCTGCACGGCCAGCCGCACTTGCAAGCACTCGACAACGGTCAACACCTGCTGATTGGCGCTTATCGCGAAACCTTGCGTCTGATGACAACCGTCGGCGCCGACCCGACACGACTGCTCAAGCGGCTGGCGCTTGACCTGCGCTATCCCGGCACCGCTTTCCGCCTGCACCTGCCGCGCCTGCCAGTGCCACTGAATCTGGCCATCGGTCTCATTAGCGCACAGGGCGCTAGCCTGAGCGAAAAACTCGGCGCCGTCCGTTTCATGCGTTTCCTTCAGGGCTGCAACTATCGGCTCGACGCTGACTGCACGGTGACCGAACTACTCGACCGACATGTGCAGCATGGCAACCTGCGCCGCCACCTGTGGGAGCCGCTATGCCTTGCCGCACTCAACACCGCGCCCAAGCACGCCTCGGCGCAGATTTTCGTCAATGTGCTGCACGATAGCCTCGGCGACAGCCGCGCCGACACCGACCTGCTGGTGCCCACTGCCGATCTTGACCGCGTGTTCCCGCTGCCCGCAGCCGACTTCATTCGTGCACACCTGGGCGAAATCCGTCTGTCATCGCGCGTTAACCGCATCGAGCAGGACCTTCGCATCGAAGGTGAAAAATTCGACCGGGTCATTCTGGCGCTGGCCTCGCAACATGCGGCTCCCCTGCTTTTGCAACACGGCGAAACCGAAGCCATCGCCGCCCTGCTCGCCAACTACACCTTTGAGCCGATTGGCACCGTTTACGCGGCCTACCCGCCCGAACTTCGCCTACCCTTCCCGATGCTCGGACTCGGCGGCGATGGTACCGACGCGCTAGGGCAATGGGTTTTTGATCGCGGCCAACTCGGCGGCGCACCCGGGCTCATGAGCTTTGTCCTGAGCGCGCAAGGCGCCTGGGACGAACTCGACAGCGCTGTTCTGCTAGCCACGCTGCATGGCGAACTTGAGCAAGCGCTGGCCAGAAAACTGCCGCAAGCACTGTGGCACCAACTCATCCGCGAGCGCCGCGCGACGTTCTCCTGCCGTCCCGATTTGCCGCGCCCGACAGCCGCAACACCGCTAGCCGGCCTCTGGCTGGCTGGCGACTACACTTGCGCCAACTACCCGGCAACACTCGAAGGCGCCGTGCGCAGCGGCATTGCAGCGGCCCGGTGGGCGCTTCAAGACCGGCCGGAAAAACAATGAGCAAACCACACACCGAGGCTGGCATGGGGCGATTTTTCAGCGTCTCACACGTTTGCGCCGGCTTCATCGCAGTGCTGGTCGGTTACACCAGTTCGGCGGCGATTGTATTTCAAGCCGCCAGCGCGGCCGGCGCCAGTACGGCACACATCAGCTCCTGGCTACTGGCCCTGGGGTTGGGCATGGGCGCGACCTGCATTGGCCTGTCGCTGTATTTTCGCAGCCCGGTGCTGACCGCCTGGTCCACCCCGGGCGCGGCAATGCTTGCCACGGCACTGGCCGGCATCCCGATGAGCGAGGCGATCGGCGCCTTTCTCTTCGCCTCGGCACTGCTCACCCTGTGCGGCGTCACCGGCTGGGTCGAAGCGCTCATGAAACATGTTCCAAAAACGCTGGCCGCAGCAATGCTGGCCGGGATCCTGCTGCGCTTTGGCATGAACGTTTTTGTCGCCTTGCACACCCAGTTCGAACTGGTGGCCCTGATGCTGGCAATTTACTTCATTGGCCGGCGCTTCAATTCGCGCTATACAATTCCGCTTACTTTTCTCGGCGGGCTTGCGTGGACCGCCCAGGGCGGGCTGATTCACTACGCGGCGGTAACGCTGACCCTGGCGCAGCCGCTGTTCACCGCGCCGACCTTTACCCTGGCGACGGCCATCGGTGTCGGCATTCCGCTCTTCATCGTCACCATGGCCTCGCAGAATGTACCTGGAATCGCCGTCCTGCGCGCCAACGGCTACACAACGCCGGTCTCGCCGCTAATCGGCTGGACCGGATTCACCGGTTTTCTGCTGGCTCCCTTTGGCGGATTTTCCTTTAATCTGGCCGCCATCACGGCAGCCATCTGCATGAGCCCGGAAGCCGACCGCAACCCGGAACGCCGCTATCTTGCGGCGGTCTGGGCCGGAATTTTCTACCTCATTACCGGATTGCTCGGCGCCACCGTGGCCAGCGTGTTTACCGCCCTGCCCAAAGAACTGGTGGCGGCCATTGCCGGAATCGCACTGCTCGGAACCGTCGGCAACAGCCTCGGCGCAGCGCTTTCAGACAACCGGGAACGCGATGCAGCAGTGATCACCTTCCTGGTCACCGCCTCGGGCCTGACCCTGCTCGGCATCGGCAGCGCCTTCTGGGGTCTGCTGTTCGGCCTCGCCGCCTTGCAGGCCATTCCGCGCAAATAGGCCATAAGCATAAATTCGAACCACAACGACACAACGCGCACAACGAAAAAACCTTGGTACTGAGTGCCTTCACCCCCTCAACGTGAGAATGAATACGTCATTATTTGTCATTTTGATTACGGTTTCGTTGTGTTCGTTGTGGTTGACCGCTTTATCAACCAAGCTCCTCGATCCGCCCCGCGTGCATACGCAGTCGCCGGGCGCAGCGCGCGGCAATTTCATCGTCGTGTGTCACCAGAATCAGCGTCGTTCCGCTCTCGGCGTTAATGGCGAACATCAGCTCGATAATCTGATGGCCGGTGGCCGCATCAAGGTTTCCGGTTGGCTCGTCAGCCAGAACCAGCTTTGGTTTGGGCGCAAAAGCCCGAGCCAGGGCTACACGCTGCTGCTCGCCGCCCGAAAGGTGCTTGGGATAATGGCGCAGACGATGCGACAGCCCGACGCGCTCAAGCCAGAATTCGGCTTCGGCGCGGGCATTGGCGGTACCCGCGAGCTCCAGCGGCAACATCACATTCTCGATGGCGTTGAGCGCCGGCAGCAGTTGAAACGACTGGAAAACAAAACCGAGCAGTCGACCGCGCAACACGGCGCGCGCATCTTCGCCTAGCGACCCAAGCGTCTCGCCCGCCAGGGTCACTGAACCGCTGCTCGGCAAATCAAGGCCAGCGAGCAAACCGAGCAGGGTCGACTTGCCCGAACCGGAGGCGCCGACGATGGCGACGGTTTCGCCCGCCGCAACGACAAACGAATTCTCGTGCAGAATGGTCAACGGTTCGCCGCCGTTATCAACGCATTTGGTCAGCCCGCTGACCGTAACCACATTTGGGGTTTCCAAACTCATGCTTCGCTTTCCGTCGATTTCCTGCCTTCTACTGGTCGGACTGGCCTGCCTGGCGCCAACGGCACAGGCGGCCAGAACCATTCTCGTTTTCGGCGACTCGCTCTCGGCTGGCTACGGCATCCGCCAGGACCTGGCGTGGCCGGCACTGCTGGCCAAACGCCTGCAGCAAAAGCAACTCGATTATAACGTTGTCAATGCCAGCATCTCGGGAGAAACCACCAGCGGCGGCCGTGCACGCCTGGACGGCGCCCTGACCAGGCATGCGCCTGTCATCGTCATCATCGCGCTTGGCGCCAATGACGGTCTGCGCGGACTGCCGGTAACAACCGTGCGCGATAATCTCATGGCCATGACCATCGGCGCGCAACAGAAAAAAGCCAAGGTGCTGATCGTCGGCCAGCGCCTGCCACCCAATTACGGCGCTTACGCGGTGCAGTTCCACAAGGTCTTCGGCGAAGTGGCGAAGACCCGGAAAACAGCCCTGGTGGACTTTCTGCTCGAGGGCATAGCGGCACAAGCGCAACTTTTTCAGGCGGACAACCTGCACCCCACCGCCGAGGCACAGCCGCGTCTGCTCGACAATGTCTGGCAGGGGCTTGAACCCCTGTTAAAATGAGTCCCATGAGACATGGCGTCGCCAGCGTTGGGCAAATCGAAGACTATCACCTGTTCGAAGAAATAATCGATGTTCGCACTCCCGCCGAGTTTGCCGACGATCACATTCCCGGCGCGATAAACTGCCCTGTGCTCGACAACACGCAGCGCATCGAGGTCGGCACCCTCTACAATCAGGTTTCGCCCTTTGCCGCAAAAAAAATTGGCGCGGCCTATGTTTCCGAAAACATTGCCCGCCACCTGCGCGAAACCTTTCACGACCGGCCCAAAACCTGGCGACCGCTGATTGTTTGCTGGCGTGGTGGTCAACGCAGTGGAGCAATGACCTATGTCTTGCGGCGCATCGGCTGGGACGCCCAGCAACTGGAAGGCGGCTACAAGAGTTATCGCAAGCAGGTCATCGACAAGCTGGCCCGGTTACCGCATCTGCTGCACTTCAAAGTCGTCTGTGGCGCTACCGGCAGCGGCAAGAGCCGCCTACTGCACGCTCTGGCACAACGCTCCGAGCAAGTGCTCGATCTTGAGGAACTCGCCTGCCACAAGGGTTCGGTGCTCGGCGTACTGCCCGATTCGGCACAACCCTCGCAAAAAACCTTCGAATCCAATTTGCTTGCTGCCCTGCAAGGGCTTGACCCGACCCGCCCGGTATACGTCGAGGCCGAAAGCCGCAGGATAGGCAGCATTCAGTTGCCGGATGCACTGCTCGCACGCCTGCGTGAGGGGGAATGCATCAATATCGAGGCAAGGTTCGAGGCCCGCGTTGATTTCCTGCTCAGAGACTACGCTTACTTTCTGAATGCTCCTGACTGGTTCAACTCGCGACTTGACGTACTGCACACACTGCAAAGCCGTGAAACCATAAACCGCTGGCAAGGCTACGCAAAAATTGCGCAGTGGCGAACGCTGGTCATCGAGTTGCTCGAACTGCATTACGACCCGCTGTATCGTCGCTCACAGAATCGCAACTTCAATGGCTTTGGCAGCCCGGAGACCTTTACCACCAGTGATTTAAGCGCTGCCGGCATCGACCTTTTGGCGGCCCGAATTGCTGCCAAAATCGCCGCCAGCCCGACCACGGAAAGGACGCCATGAACACCTCCCAACTCCCCTTGATCGTCAGCGAGAATGCCCTGGGGCGCTATCAGCAGACAGTCAGCGTCGGCCGCCACCAGCTCACCGCCGATGAACCGGTGGCCGCTGGCGGCGATGACGCCGGCCTGTCGCCCTTCGACCTCCTGCTGGCTGGACTAGGCGCCTGCACCTCGATGACGCTGCGCATGTATGCCGAACGCAAGGGTCTGGACCTGACCCGCATCAGCGTTGCCTTGCGCCATGAAAAAATCGACGTTGAAGGTCAGGGTCAAATCGACCACATTGAGCGCATCATTACCCTGGACGGCGCGCTAAGCCTTGAGCAACGCCAGCGCCTGCTCGAAATTGCCAACAAATGTCCGGTTTATCGCACGCTCCATTCCGACATTCAGATCGACAGCCGCATTGCCGGGTGAAGCACTGATACGGGCGGACGGCTAAAAGAATCAGTCCCCTGAAGACACGCTTGTCATTTTGTGCTAGTTTGCCGCGAACTATTAATAAACCGCCACAGCCCCGTCAACAAGGTGAACATCGATGCTCGAACAACATTATCTACGGAGTCTTTTCGAACCCAAATCGGTTGCCGTAATCGGCGCCTCGGACCGTGAGGATTCGGTTGGTCACTTCCTGTTCAAGAACATCCTGAACTCGGGTTTCCAGGGGCGTCTCTATCCGATCAACCCGAAACACGAGACGGTTCAAGGCCAGCAGGCCTACAAGTCGATCGAGGAAATCGGCGCCCGCGTCGAACTGGCGGTCATCGCCACCCGTGCGCAAACGGTTCCCGACATCGTTGAACAATGTGGCCGTAGCGGCATTAAAAACATCATCATCATTACTGCCGGTTTTTCTGAAGCCGGCCATTCAGGTGCTGCGCTCGAACGAAAAACGCTGGAGATCGCCCGCAGCTACAACGTCCGTGTCCTCGGCCCCAACTGCCTGGGAATCATTCGCCCCGAACTTGGCCTCAACGCCACCTTCCTGCGCGCCAGTGCCAACGTTGGCAATCTGGCGCTGGTGTCGCAGTCGGGCGCCATCTGTTCGGCCGTTCTTGACTGGGCAAAAAGCAACGGCGTCGGCTTCTCCAGCGTCATCTCGCTGGGAAGCACCGCCGACGTCGACTTCGGCGAGATTCTCGACTATCTGGTCTATGACAACCGCACCCATTACATCCTGCTCTACATCGAAGGCATACGAAACTCGCGCCGCTTCATGAGCGCGCTGCGCTCGGCGGCCCGCATCAAACCGATCATCCTGCTCAAGGCTGGCCGCCACGCTGCGGGCTCGGCGGCAGTCAAGGTGCATTCGGGAATGATCGCTGGTTCCGACATCGTGTTCGATGCCGCCGTTCGCCGTTCTGGCGTCGTTCGCGTGCAAAATATCGGACAGTTGTTCTACGCCTCAAAAGCGCTGGCGTCCAAGTTCCGCCCACACGGCAAACGCCTGGCGATCATCACCAACGGTGGCGGCCCCGGCGCCATGGCAGCGGATCGAGCCGGCGACATGGAAATTCCACTGGCCGAGCTTTCGGCGGAAACCATGAAAACGCTCAACGCGACGATGCCATCAACCTGGTCGCGCAGCAATCCGGTGGACATCCGCGGCGACGCCACGCCCGCCCGCTATCGCGACGCAATTCTTGCCGTTGCCCAGGACGAGGGGGTCGATGGCATACTGGTCATGCTCTCGCCCCAGGCCATGACCAAGCCGTTAGAAGTTGCCCAGGTCGTTATCGAGATCAGCGAGCAGCCAGGCAAAGCCATTCTGGTCTGTTGGATGGGCGAGGATCAGGTTGCCGAAGGTCGGGCCGCGCTGGAGAGAGCCGGGATACCGGCGTTTCGCCGACCCGAAGCAGCGATCGAGCTTTACTACCATATCTCAACCTACTACCGAAACCAGAAGTTACTGCTGCAAACCCCCGAAGGAACTTCCAAGCGCACCCAGCAGGAAACCGAAGGGGCCAAGATGCTGATCGAGGCGGTCTTGCAAGAACACCGCAAAGTGCTTTCCGAAATGGAGTCAAAAGCGGTATTGCGCGCCTTCCGGATCCCGGTGGCGCAAACCATGGTGGCGCGCACGCCGACCGAATCCTTGTTGCTTGCCGAACAAATTGGTTTCCCGGTAGCCATGAAAGTCGATTCGCCGGACCTCATCCGAAAGACCGAAGCGGGCGGCGTACGCCTGAATATCACCAACGCACCGGCGGTTCGCAACGCCTATCACGACATCATTGAAACGGTTCAGAAAAAGCATCCGGGCGCACGCATCAACGGCGTCTCGATCGAGCCCTATCTGGCGCGTCCGAATGGCCGCGAACTAATGATCGGCGTGGTACGTGACCCGACCTTTGGCCCAATCATCACCTTCGGCGCTGGCGGCAGCGAAGTTGAAATTTTCAGTGACCGCGCCGTCGCCCTGCCGCCACTGAACCGCTTCCTGGCGCAGGATCTAATTCAGTCAACCCACGCCGCACAACTGCTTGGCGAATTCCGTCACATGCCGGCGATCAACATGGACGCGCTGGAAGAAGTGCTGCTGAATATCTCCGAGATGGTGTGTGAGCTACCCTGGCTACAGGAGCTCGACTTAAATCCCCTGATCGTCGACGAACACGGCGCCATCGCCGCCGACGCACGGATCATCATCGACTACGCAGCAACCACCGGCGACCGTTATTCACACATGGCCATCCACCCCTATCCGGTGCATCTGATCCAGGAATGGGAGCAGCCGGACGGACGCATCATCACCGTCCGCCCGATCCGCCCCGAAGACGCCGAAATGGAACAGGCATTTGTCAAGAACCTGTCCGACGAAAGCAAGTATTACAGGTTCATGGACACACTGCGCGAACTCACCCAGTCGATGCTGGTACGATTTACCCAAATCGATTATGACCGTGAAATGGCACTGGTCGCCACCCTGACCGGCGATGACGGTAAGGAATTGCAGATTGGTGTGGCGCGCTATGTCACCAACCCTGACGGCGAAACCGTCGAATTTGCCCTCGCCGTTGCCGACAACTGGCAAAAGCACGGTGTTGGCCGCAAGCTGATGAGCGCACTGATCGACAGTGCGCGCCAGAAAGGCTACCGGGCCGTGGTTGGCGACGTGCTTTCGCAAAACACCAAGATGTTCCGCTTGATGACTACCCTCGGCTTCACCATTCACCCGCACCACGAAGACCCGGCCGTCAAGCGCGTAGTCTGCCCGCTGCACGCGCAATAGTTCGATACACAGCGCAGGGTGACACGATAGGGGTAGAGAAGGACACCTTCGGTCGCTTGCGCCGGTGTGACGGTCGTTTGCGATGGGCGGAGGGATGTTTCAGCTATGCTTATGGCTTAAGGTAGTGCCATTAGGGTCTACCATCGAAATTATTGCGAATGACAGGCATAGAGGAAGGTAGCTTGCATGAAAGCCAGGAAAGTACTGCAGATTGTTTTTGCACTTGATTTTGCCGCCTGGGCGCATTCGACTCAGCGGCGCAAGGGCGGAGCACATGAACCCTACGTCAACCACCTGACCGAAGTGGCGCGGCTGGTGGCGCAGGCCACCGGCGGCAAGGACGAAAAGCTGATCATTGCCGCGCTGTTGCACGACGTGCTTGAGGACCAGTCGATGAACGTGAGTTACGTGATGCTGGTCGAGAATTTTGGCAAGCGTGTCGCCAGGATCGTGCGGGAAGTGACCGACGACAAATCGTTGC
Source organism: Propionivibrio sp. (assembly GCF_029255185.1). Taxonomy (GTDB): domain Bacteria; phylum Pseudomonadota; class Gammaproteobacteria; order Burkholderiales; family Rhodocyclaceae; genus Propionivibrio. Next base: position 21,199 of record NZ_JAPUVO010000119.1, on the reverse strand, counting down.
CGAAGGCCGAGCGCAAGCGCATGCAGGTGGTCCATGCGCCGCATCTGTCGCGGCGTGCGAAAATTCTCAAGATCGCCGACAAGGCCGCCAACCTCAATTCGATTCTGCAATCCCCGCCGCGCGACTGGTCGGCAACCCGTAAACGCGAGTACTTTGCCTGGGCCGCCGAAGTGGTTGGCGGCTGCCGTGGCGTTAACGACTGGATCGAGGCCGTGTTTGACGAGCGTCTGAGCCTTGGTCAGTTCTGATAAATACTGACACCGCGCGGCTACTTCCCGATGCTCTCGATGCGTTCAATGTGTTCGATCATCAGTAGTACTGTAGGTCGGGTTAGCGGTTTTTCGCGTAACCCGACGGTCGCCGAAACGTCGGGTTACGGCCTGACGGCCTAACCCGACACGTTCTTTGCCAAGATGGCCTGTTGACGCCGTTGTCGCATGCGTCGCTTTACACTGACTTCGGTCTTCGGTCGGCTTGCCGTCTCGTCCGAACTGCACGGCATATGGTTCTTGACGCCATAAACTAACTATGGTGCAGTAGACTCCATGAAAGCCAAAGAACTTTTTCGGATCAAGGAGTCGTACGGTGCTGGATTCGTCGAAATCGTGATCTGGCAAGTTCCGGAGCCGATTCCGCCTTCCGGGCATCCGTACAAGTATCGACTGGTCTATGTGCTCGAAGGCAAGCGGGTCGTCGGGTATGACAACGAACGCGGCAAGGGCGACCACAGGCATTTTGGCGATCGGGAAGAGGCTTACTCTTTTGTGAGTCCGCGGCAACTGATGGCGGACTTCATGGCCGATGTGAAAGGAGCTGGACTATGAGCGAACGCATTCTCAATGTGACGGTTGGCGGGGTGTTGGAATCCTCCATGAATCGGGCTGCGCAGACGATGGAGGCGCTGGAGCGAGGCGAGTCACCGACACCGTATTTCAGTATCGGGTTTTCCAATGTCGGGCAGATATTCGCGGTATTCACACCACGACGCTGGGAGTTGCTCGCGGCCCTACGCGAAAGTGGGCCGATGAGCATCGCCGAGCTGGCCCGACGCCTGAAGCGGGATTACAAGAATGTGCATGGCGATGTGGAACGGCTGTTTGAATGGCAGGTCGTTGAGAAGGACGAGAAAGGGCTTGTTTCTACCCCCTATTCGAAAATTGTCGTGGATGTGCGTTTACCACAAGGCCATGCGGCGTAGCTTGAGAGCAATAACAGGCATGGAGGAAGGTAGCTTGCATGAAAGCGACGAAAGTACTGCAGATTGTTTTTGCACTTGATTTTGCCGCCGGGGCGCATTCGACTCAGCGGCGCAAGGGCGGAGCACATGAACCCTACGTCAACCACCTGACCGAAGTGGCGCGGCTGGTCGGCAACCCGTAAACGCGAGTACTTTGCCTGGGTCGCCGAAGTGGTTGGCGGCTGCCGTGGCGTTAACGACTGGATCGAGGCCGTGTTTGACGAGCGCCTGAGCCTTGGTCAGTTCTGATAAATACTGGCACCGCGCGGCTACTTCCCGATGGTCTCGATGCGTTCAATGTGTTCGATCATCAGTTGTGGTGTCTGCACGCCGTTGTAGTCGTTGATCGCCAGCCGGTAGGCGGCGCGGATGGTACCGCCGGGGGCAGTGCTGAAGTTGAACTGGATCGCTTCGAGGCGCTCATCGCCTTTGCGCAGGCGCAGCTTGAGGTGCTTCTCCTTCAGTATCCGCTGGCTTTCGACGACAAATTCATCCGCGAAGATTGGCGCTGGGAAGCCCTGGCCCCAGACCTCGTTTTCCAGCAGATGAACGGTGTTGATCGAGAGATAGCCGGATTCCAGCCGGCCGTCGGTTTCCAGCGTGCGCGTGAGGTCGGCCGGCGACAGCAACTCGTCGGCGATCTCTCTGAACAGTTCGCGAAAGCGCGGGAAGTCAGCCTCCATCATCGATGCACCGGCAGCCATGGCGTGGCCACCAAAGCGCAGCAGCAAGCCGGGCGCGCGTTTGGAAACGAGGTCGAGTACGTCGCGCAAATGCAGGCCGGGGATCGAGCGGCCGGAGCCCTTGACTTGCCCACTCTCGCCGCGCGCGAAGGCGAACACCGGGCGATGCAACTTGTCCTTGATGCGTGAAGCGAGGATGCCGATCACGCCCTGATGCCAATCTGGGTCGAACAACGCGACGCCGGCGCCGTCGGGCGTTTCCAGTGTTTCGAGATGGATTAGCGCCTGCTCCTGCATTCCCGATTCGATGTCTTTGCGTTCGCGGTTGAGCGCATCGAGTTGCTGCGCGATATTCAGGGCGCGCGCCTCGTCGTCGGTGATCAGGCTTTCGATGCCGAGCGACATATCGGCAAGCCGGCCGGCGGCATTCAGGCGCGGGCCGACGATGAAGCCCAGATCAAGGCTGGTAGCCTTGGCCGGATCGCGTCCGGCAGCACGGAAGATGGCGCGCAGGCCGGGCGTTAGCTTGCCCTCGCGCATACGTTTGAGGCCCTGATTGACCAGGATGCGGTTGTTGTGGTCGAGCTGAACGACATCGGCGACCGTGCCCAGGGCAACCAGGTCGAGCAACGCACCGAGATTCGGTTCCTTGAGCGAGTCATTGAACCAGCCGCGCTCGCGCAGTTCAGCGCGCAGGGCAAGCATGACGTAGAACATGACGCCGACACCGGCCATGCACTTGCTCGGAAAGGCGCAACCGGGCTGATTCGGATTGACGATGCAGTCGGCTGCGGGCAGTTCGTCTGCGGGCAGGTGGTGGTCGGTGATCAGCGTGGCGATAGAGAGTTCGTTGGCGCGGGCGACGCCTTCAAGGCTGGCAATGCCGTTGTCGACGGTGACGATGAGGTCGGGAGTCAGGGTCGCGGCGAGATCGACAATTTCCGGCGTCAAGCCGTAGCCGTAGGTAAAGCGATTGGGCACCAGGTAGTCGACCGTCGCGCCGGAGTTTCCGGCCATCGCGCGCAGCGCACGAATACCGACCGCGCAGGCGGTCGCGCCGTCGCAGTCGTAATCGGCGACGATCAGGATTCTGGCCTGCGCCTCAATGGCGTCGGCAAGTAAAATGGCTGCGGCGCTGTTATTGGTCAGCAGTGCGGGCGGCAGCAAGGATTTAAGTTCGTAGTCAAGTTCGCTGCGCGTCGTGATGCCGCGCGCGGCGTAAAGACGCGCAAGCAGCGGATGCAGCCCCTGCTGCGTGAGTTGCCATTCAATGCGCGGCGGGACGGGGCGGGTTTTGAGATGGGTCATGGACGTCCCTTAAGCATTGAAACCTCTTTCGACGTGCCCCGCAGGAAATACCCTTGGGGTGCAGAGATCGCAGAGGCGCAAAGGGCGTAGAGAAAAATACGACACTTACCCATAAGGTGAATGGTCCGCTTTCCAGAAATCTCTGCGTTCTCTTGGTTTTCTCTGCACACTCTGCGTTGAATGTGGTTCGACAAGGGCTGTTGAAAGCGGTTTGCAATGGTCATTCTTTCGCCAATTTCTGCGCCAGCGTGGTCAGCGGCTGCGGGCGGCGCCACAGTTTCCATTGGTCGCTGCGCCGGATGTCCCAGACCAGCACGCCGTAGGCGGTCGAAGCTTCGAGGCGCAGTTGGCTGATCCTGCCACTGGTCAGCGCCGCGCGCAGCGGGGCGAACCAGTGGCCTTCGAGGCTGCTCAGGGCGCTGCGGTAGGCATTGCCGTTTTCATACTGCACCGGCCCGAGCAAATCGTCGAGAACGACGAGATGGTTGCTGGCGGGCGCCGCATGGTCAAACAGCGTTGCTGCATCGACCGGCAGCGGATGGGTCGGCACGCCAGCGGCGCGCGCGAGTCCGAGCGCCAGCGGATTGGTGCTCCACACCCCATCGAAATCGCTTTCCCGGCGTGGTGGCAATGTTCCGGCGCCCCACAGCCACAAGCTATTGATGGCCAAGCGGCCTTCGCTCTCGCGTTGCTCGTTAATGGTGTGGGCATGCAGCAGCATCTGGGCTTCGTTGAGCAGGGTGCGCAACCGCCTGGCTGGAGCCGTTTCGGGTAGCAGGCTGTCGATGCGGCGACCGGCAACGGCAGACAGCGGCGGCGTCTGGAAACCATGCGCCAGGGTGCTGTCGGCCAGTTGCAGATACCAGCGCCCGGCGGCAGTCACGTGGAATCGGCCAACGTCGGCCAACTGGCAGTTAAGTTCCCCGGCAAGGACTTGTGCTTCCTCCGGGGTGATTCCGAAGCTGCCGCTATCAGCAAGAATCAAACCTTCCTGATGGTAGCGCAGATGCACCGGGTCACTGCATAACCAGCAGTGATTGCCGACCTCGATCTTTGTATTCGATTCGCCGAGCAGACGAAAGGCGGCATAGGGCGCGCCCTCCGGCTGGCCAAAGGCATCGGCGAGCGTGGCTTCAAACGACTGTGCCGGGCGGCTGGTACGCGGACTGCGCACCAGCAGCGTACCCAGCGCCGGACAGTCAAGACCATCAAGGGTACCATCGTCGGGTTCGGGCCAGATCAGTTCGGGGACGAGGAGGGTGAGCTGCATGGCTATCGAGGCACGGTAAAAAACCGGAAACCGCTTTCAACGCAGAGGGCGCAGAGAAAAACCTGAATGTCGTTCAAAGTCGCCATGGTACACTCATTCCTAGAAATTTCTTTGCTTCTCTCCGCGATCTCTGCGTCTCTGCGCTCTCTGCGTTGAAAGCGGTTTCCTTTTCCTAGTAGCTAACCACCGCAAAAAAACTGCCACTGATGGCCCTACCCTACGAACTGCTGATCGGCCTGCGTTATACGCGGGCCAAACGGCGCAATCATTTTATTTCTTTCATTTCGATGATCTCGATGCTCGGCATTGCGCTGGGCGTTGCCGCGCTGATCGTCGTTCTATCGGTGATGAACGGTTTCCAGACCGAACTGCGCGGGCGCATTCTGGCCGTCGTTTCGCACATCCAGATCAGTGGCGCCAGCGGAGAAATGACCGACTGGCCGCATGTCGCCGCGCAGTCGGTCGCGGAACCGGGAGTGCTTGCCGCGGCGCCCTTTGTTCAGGCACAAGGCATGCTGTCCTTCGGGCAATCGGTGCGTGGCGCGATGGTGCGTGGCATCCTGCCCGATTTCGAAGGCAAGGTCGTCGATTTTGGCACACACATGAAAGAGGGCCGCCTCGATGCACTGATGCCGGATTCGTTCAACATTGTCCTGGGCAGCGAACTGGCGCATGCACTCGGGGTTTTTGTCGGCGACAAGGTGACGGTCATCGCGCCGCAGGGCGTCGTTACACCAGCCGGCGTCATTCCACGCCTGAAAACCTTCACTGTCAGCGGGCTGTTCGAAGTCGGCATGTTCGAATACGACAGCGGGCTGGCGCTGATCCGTATGGAAGACGCGCAGCGCCTCTACCGCATGGATGATCGTGTCTCCGGCGTTCGCCTCAAACTTAACGATCTGTTCCAGGCGCCGGCCATTGCCCGGCAACTGGCCAACCGTCTGGATACAGCAGCCTACATCAGCGACTGGACTCGGAGCCACGCCAACTTTTTCAGAGCCGTGCAGATCGAGAAGAACATGATGTTCATCATCCTCTCACTGATCGTTGCGGTGGCCGCCTTCAACATCGTGTCGACGCTGGTCATGGCAGTCACCGACAAACAGGCCGACATCGCCATCCTGCGCACGCTGGGCGCCAGCCCTGGCAGCATCATGGCCATTTTCATGGTGCAGGGCGCGCTGATCGGTTTTATCGGCTTAGGGCTGGGCATTGCCGGTGGCGTCACGCTGGCGCTCAATGTCGATGTGGTGGTGCCCTGCATCGAGCGCCTGCTCGGAACGCAGTTCATGTCCAAGGAGGTCTATTACATCTCCAACCTGCCGTCCGAATTACAGTGGAAAGACGTTAGCACCATCACCGGGGTGTCCTTCGTGCTGTCGCTGGTGGCGACGCTTTATCCGAGCTGGCGTGCCGCGCGCGTCAATCCGGCGGAGGCCTTGCGTTATGAATAAGGCTGTGGTGCTGGCCTGTCAGGGGCTCAAGAAAATTTACCGGCAGGGAACCGGCGAGGGCGCTGAAGTGCCCGTGCTGATTGGCGTTGATCTGGAAATCGTGGCTGGCGAGCGGGTCGCCGTGGTCGGTGCGTCCGGTTCGGGCAAGAGCACTCTGCTGCATCTGCTCGGCGGGCTGGACTCGGCCAGCGCCGGAAAAATCCAGTTGATGGGTCGCGATCTTTCCGCGATCAGCGACGCCGAGCGCGGCGTCATGCGCAACCGCCATCTCGGTTTCGTCTATCAGTTCCACCATCTGCTGGCTGAATTCACGGCGCTTGAGAACGTCGCCATGCCGCTGCTCATCCGTCGCCTGCCCAAAGCCGAGGCCCAAGAGCGCGCGGCAGCCGTGCTCACCGAAGTCGGCCTGTCACACCGGCTTGAGCACACGCCATCCGAGCTTTCCGGCGGCGAGCGACAAAGGGCGGCGATTGCCCGTGCGCTGGTCACCGCGCCGGCTTGCGTCCTGGCCGACGAACCGACCGGCAATCTCGACCGGCAAACCGCCGAGGGCGTGTTTGAACTAATGCTGGCGCTCAACCGCTCGCGGCAAACGAGTTTCGTGATCGTCACCCACGACCCCGGGCTTGCCGGACGCGCGGATCGGATATTGACGCTGCGTGATGGCAGTTTTCTCGGCAGCGCCGGCTGAAACAAGGATTAGCAAGGCACTTCAAATTCAAGTGCGTTTTTTTCCGGCCCCAGCGCATAGACCAGCACCGCCATCAGAGATAAGCACCAGACAATGAGTGCGCCTGATGGAAGATCAAAGAGCAGGGATAGCATCAGTCCAATTGCATAACCGCAAAGCCCCGTCAGATAGGCCAGCGGCAAACGTCTTCTTCTTGCATGGTTGCGTACGCCCAGACTCGTGATAATCAGGCTGGCAAAGACAAGGTATACGCCAACCAGTTGCACCGATGCCGTCACTGCCAGGGCGAACGCCAGATAAAACCCGAGCCTGCTGATGCGTTTCCTGAACAGCGATAGTGCGGCAATGATCGTCAGCGTGCCGACTGCCGGCATCAGCAATTGCGCGTAGCTTACCCATAAAATCTGGCCGGACAGCAAGTCACGCAGGTGCTCGCCCCCATGGGGATTATGGGCCAGCAAGAGCAGGCCACCGGTGGCTGCCAGCACAAAGACGACACCAATTTGCGCCTCCTGCACCTCGGGCCAGCGCTTCTCGGTCCAGGTCAAAAACAGTGCACCCAGGGCTGCGGCCAAGCCGGCGGCGACCTGAACCTGCCAACCGTGCGGCTCAAGATCCATCAGGCCAGCGGCGATGACGCCCAGGGCTGCGATCTGGGCAATGGCCAAATCGATGAAAACGATCCCGCGCTTGAGTACCTGGGCACCCAGCGGAACATGGGTCGCCAGGACCAGGAGTCCGGCCAGGAAGGCGGGGGCGATGATTGTCAGATCAAGCGAGTCAAAATTCATTTGGCCGCCTCCAGCAGGCGTTGCACGGTGTCGTCGAAAAAGCTGAACAGATCCTTGGCCTGGTCGTTTCCGCCAACCGTAAAGGGCAAGGCTAGCGCCGGAATATGGGCGCGTTCAGACAGCCACTGCGACGCGCGTTCATCCTGGTAGGCGGCGCGCAAGACCATTTTCGCCGGCTGCCTTTGCAACTGGGCCAGCAACTGCGTCAAATGGGCGGCGCTCGGTTCGACTCCGGGTTTAGGTTCCAGCGTGCCGACCTGCCGCATGCCAAGCCACTGCAAGACATATTCCATGTTCTTGTGGTGCTCGATAACAGGGACATTCTTCAAACTCGCCGCCTGCTGCTCCCACTTGCTCATTGCCGCATTCCAGCGCACAGAGAAATCCTTGTAGCGCGCCTCGTAATAGCCTGCATTGGCCGGGTCAATGCCGCTTAAACGCTTGCTCAGCGCTGCCGCAACCTGTGCAATGTTGTGCGGATTTTGCTGGATATGCGGATTGCCTGCGGCATGAACGTCGCCGTCGTTACGGTCGACATGGGAAGGAATGTCCAGACGCTGGACGAAGCTTCCGGCCTCGAAGTTGCCGGCTTGCCCTGGCGCAATTTTTGGATTGCCCGATTGCTGCAAGAGTACGGGCAGCCAGCCCACTTCGAGTTCAAGCCCGGTACAGACCAGGAAATCGGCATTGCGCGTCCTGGCAATCAGGCTCGGTCGAGCTTCGATCCGATGCGGGTCCTGCAGGGCGGTGGTGGCGCTCGATACCTTAACCTTGTCGCCGCCAAGTTCGCTGGTCAGCGCAGCCCATTCAGGTTCACAGGCCATGACGTTAAGCAACGCATGGGATGGCATTGAGACCAGTGCAAAAAGCAGACCGATCAGAGGCAAAGAAGGTTTTTTCATGGGGTTCTCCTAGAACGAGTGGGCGCCATGCGCGCCAAGGCTCATGATGTATTGCAGGAAAATTTGTTTGTCCGTAACTTCCGGGCGTGATTTATCTTGGGCAAGTTGCAGGCGGAAGCGGCTGAATTCCGATGGCGAATAATCAAATATCATGCTGCTGCGTGTAGGCTGATAAGGCGACAAACGCTGGAAGTCGATGGTGCCTAAGGCGCTGCCTTCGAAGCCAAATTTCGGGGCGCCCGAATTCAGGCGGTCATAGCGCAGACCAAAGCGCCACGCGGGAAGGAATTGGTACACGCCCTGCATATACCAGCCCGATTGCGCGCTCGAAAAAGGTAGTGATGCGCTCCCGAGCGATTGGGCCAGGCTGTCGTAAACGAGCGTGCCATCCTCCTTGCGCCAGAAATATTCGCCTTGCAGCTTGAAGTTCGTATGCGTGGCATTGCCAGAGGGCGCCCATTTGTAAACGCCATCAACGATCCACAGCCTTGATTTCCCGTCAAACGAATTGCTTACTTCGCTGGCGGTATGGTCCAGGTCGCTGTACGAACGGTTGGCGGCACCGGTTCGCAAATACGCTAGCCCGGCTCGCCAGCTACTGCTCTCACCGAGGTCGTCACCGACATGGCCAAACAAGCTGGCTGAACCAACACCGTTCTTGTTACGGTCGTTTCCGGGAAACGCAGCGCCATTGCCGGCCTCCATGCCAACTTCGAAAAACCGCTCGGTTGGCGCCAACCACTTCAATTGCAATCCATCCGGCTTGTATTGGTCACCGAACATGGCCTGGTAGACGAGCGGGGCATCGACGAAATCCCATGTGTGGGCATGCTGGCCATTAAGGTAGCCGACGGACGAAAGAAAACGTCCGCCCTTAAGATTGACGCCGTTGACCAGGCCTATGCTGTCAAAGAACGCTTCCTCAACGCTGACCTGATTCTCCGGGGAAAGCGAAAACGTGAGCTTGCCGGAAAAACGAGGGTCAACGTTCGCGCTTAGTGTCAATTCCGACTCTCCGAGATTGAAGCTACGTTTTCCGGGGCCGATTTCGTTGCCGCCGGGAACGAACCCCTGAATACGGTAATTCCCGGGATCTTGCGACAGCCTGGCATAGGTTCCGCCAAGGATGAGTGCGATATCAGGATTAAATCCGTTGCCCGACCTCGTTGCCGATGGGGGTGCAGCAGCAGTTTGCGGCAGCGCTGCCTTTGCTTCCGACGCTTGCAAGCGCTGCTCAAGAGCCTCAATGCGCGCCTCGTAACTCTCCTTCATTTGTCTGATCTCGGCGCGAATCTGCGCGAGTGTTTGATCATCGGCGGCAACTGCGTGCAGCGGGGCATTCAGCGCAGCCGCCAGCGCTGTCGCTATGACAGAGTGTTTTAACATGGGGTCCGTTCCAGTAATGACGACGCAAAACCGTGCGGCAGTAGTCCGCACGGTGCTTAAATCAGGTCGTTCTGGCGATGTACGGAGGGGCGCGACTATAAAAAGGAAGGAGAGTGGCCGGGATGACGCCTGCAATGACGTGCGCAACGTTTCTTACGCAGTCTGCCAGGCCACCATGGAAAACAAACAACGGACTGGCGAGCGCCGAAGCTAGAGATGAGAAAGCCAGGCACTGCTCACAGGACGCCTCACCGGGCAGCTTGTGTTCGTGTGACTCCTGGTGAGGCGAAGCGTCGAGGTGTGTGATGGCGTGCGCCATCCCCCACTGCTGAGAGGCCAGCAGGGAAATGGCGAGTGCTGCACGAAGGATGAGCGAACGAATTTTCACAGACACGGATTATACGGCCAAGCTCACTTGCTCGTGCGGACCGGTGCCGCCTCTCAGCCCACCCCCAGCGCCAGCGCCACCCGATAGGTAATGAACGAGGCGGCATAGGCCAAGGCAAACAGATAGCCAGCCATGATCAGCGGCATCGTCCAACTGCCGGTCTCGCGCTTGACGGTGGCCAGCGTCGACAGGCATTGCGGCGCGAAAACATACCAGACGAGTAGCGACAGCGCGGTGGCCAGGCTCCAGCTCTGCGCGATCAACGGCGCCAGAGCCTGTGCCGTATCGCTGCCGGTTGCCGAAAGCGCATAGACGGTACCGAGCGCGCTGACCGCCACTTCGCGCGCCGCCATGCCGGGCACCAGTGCAATGCTGATTTGCCAGTTGAAGCCGATCGGCTCGAAAACCCGCGCCAGCGCCTGCCCCAGCATGCCGGCCAGGCTGTACTCAATGGCCGCGCCGGTAGCGCCATCCGGCGCTGCCGGGAAGCTCGCCAGAAACCACAGGAGAATGGTCAGAATGAGGATGATGCCACCAACCCGCTTCATGAAAATCATCACCTTTTGCCAGATGCCGATGGCGATATTGCGCACCGTTGGCAGATGATAACTGGGCAGTTCCATCATCAGCGGGCGGACCTGCCGTCCGGCGGCGGTAAAGCGCTTGAGTAGCCAGGCCACGGCCAGCGCGCCAATGACACCCGCCAGGTAGAGCACCAGCAAGACCAGCCCCTGCAATTCGAACGCCCCCCACACCAGGCGCTGCGGAATGAAAGCGCCGATTAGCAGAGCATACACCGGCAGCCGGGCCGAACAGGTCATCAACGGCGCGATCATGATCGTCACCAGACGGTCACGCGGATTGGCGATGCTGCGTGCGGCCATGATTCCGGGAATGGCGCAGGCAAAGCTGGACAACAAAGGGATGAATGAACGTCCACTGAGGCCGACACTGCCCATCAGCCGATCAAGCAGAAAAGCGGCGCGCGGCAGGTAACCGGACTCCTCCAGAAAAAGAATGAAAAAGTAGAGAATGACGATCTGCGGCAGGAACACCAGCACCCCGCCAACACCGGCAATCAGGCCGTCGACGATCAAGCTCCTGAGCCAAGTCTCGGGCATCACTACACCGACGACCTCGCTCAAGCTGGCGGTTGCTGTCTTGATGAGAGTCATCGGCATTTCGGCCCAGGCAAATACCGCCTGAAAGACCAGGAACAGCACCACGGCCAGCACTATCGGCCCGATCACCGGGTGCAATACGACGCCATCGATGCGATCACTCGGCGTGTGCGGGATAACGTCATCCAGGCCAAGGCGTTGCAGGATGCGGCGCACGACAAGGTGATCGGACTCTGTGGGCATACCTTGCGCAGGAGGCGTGAGCGCCATGGAACACCAGATCGCCGGATCGTCGAATAACGCGAGTAACGGTTCAGCGCCCGAACTCTGGATGGCGACGGTACTGACAACCGGCATGCCCAGCTCAACGGCCAGCGCTTCGGGTACGACCTTGATGCCACGCCTTTCAGCCAGATCCGCCATGTTGAGCGCCACAATACAAGGCAGGCCCAGGCGTTTGACGGCCATTGCCAGACGCAGATTACGCCGCAGGTTGGTGGCATCGACCACACAGACAATCAGATCCGGCCGCTTTTCACCAGACGCGCGACCAAAGAGCACGTCACAGGTCACGCGCTCATCCGGCGAGCGGGGATAGAGGCTGTAAGCGCCCGGCAGATCGAGCACGCGCAAGAATTTTCCACCCGGCGTGGTGAGCCGCCCTTCCTTGCGTTCGACGGTCACGCCGGCGTAGTTGGCGACCTTCTGCCGACTGCCGGTGAGCAGATTGAAGAGCGCGGTCTTGCCACAGTTCGGATTGCCGACCAGAGCCAGCAATGGCCCACTCGGGTGGAGATGGATGACGGCCTGATTCATGCCTTGCACCCCTCAACATTGGGCTGCGCCACCGACGCCACCCGCACACAGGCGGCCTCGGCCCGGCGCAAGGCAAAGGTCGATTGACCGATACGGACAACCAGAGGATCACCGCCAGGCAGCCCACGCGCCATCAACATGACGTATTCGCCGTCAATGAAACCGATTTCTTCAAGCCAGCGCGCCCATTCGGGTGATGTTGGCGGAGCCTGAACATCATGTACGGTCAACGCGTGGCCAATCGCGGCCAGATCGAGTGTTGCGCCTGAGATTCCATTTTTTGTGGCTGACACCTTCGTCTCCTGAGTCGAGCTTGCCTTCCCTTTTACCGGAATCGCCAGGTAATGCCGGCATTGGCTGTATTGGTCGTTGTGCGCGGGCTGTCGTTGTCGGACGAGCGCAGGATTCCGATCGCAAAATCAAGATCCTTGCCCGGCGAATAGATCGCGCCAAGCTCGACAAAATTCGAGCGCAATGTGCTGCCTGCGGCACGCGCGGATTCCACCCCGAGGTCCACGGCCAGCTTCCATTGCTCACTGACATCCCATACCGGTGCAAGCGAAAAACGCGATGTTGTGCTGTCAGGATTACTCAAGCCATCGCGGAAACGGTCGCGGCCAAGGCCGGCATTGACATGGAGTGCGCCAAACGGACGCGTCTGGGTAAGAATGAAGGTCAGCTTGCCCGAGGTCTTGCCGGTGCCCAGCCCGGAATTTTCACGCTCAGCACTGACCGGGAAAACAATTTCCGGCTTGACCGCCAGACTGCTCCCGCTTGCTTCGTTTTCATAGAAGCGCCATTTGGCTCCAAAAGAGGGATTACCACCGCCGCTGGCGTTGCCATCGGCGGTATTCGAACGAACCCGGGCGTAGCTGAACCCGGCAAACACATCGAGCGACTCGGTCAGGCCACGCGTATAAACAAGCGGCAAGATGTACAAACGCTCGATGTTGCCAGCCGTTTTTGCACGATCTTCGTTGTACGAAAATTCGAGCTGGTTGCCACCGCTACCCTGCGTGCCAGTATCGTCGGTAATCAGGGGTTGGAAGGCAAAGGCCGAAAATGAAAGTCCGGCCAGCGTCATTGATGCCGCTTGGAGAGCAAAGCGCTTGGCCGATCCTAAAAAAACAGTAAGCATGGCAAAAATCCAGGAATAAAAGCTGGTCTTATTGGGAATGATTCGCATCATACATGAGAATTATTCCCAACTACAATAACTTTTCTTGTTCGACAAAACACCAGGCATTAGCCAGTATGAGTTTTGTGCAGCTCGGGTTTAATTTATCTGATCGCACGTTCATTCAGGTGCTGCGCTTCAAACCCACACCCATTCGCAAGAGCCGCAGCAGCACTGCGGCGAAGACGGTATACTTCGACACTCTGCAGATTCCCAGTCGCCTGACCGATAATAAACGCAATAATGACAAATAGTACACCTACAAACCCTGTAACGAATCACACACAGCCCGGCCTTGCTGCCTTACCGCTGCCCGCGGCATGGCTTGATACGGTCCAGGCGCAGCTCGCCGGGGATGAAAAAATTCTCGCCTGGCTGGAAATTGACCTTGACACCCGGCTGCATTTTTCTTCAGGCCTGATCGTGCTGACCAATCAGCGACTGCTGGCCCAATCAGTCGACGATGCCAACTGGCAAACGCATGTGTTTCGCCATGGGCTTACGCTGACCCGGCGTGACCATTCAGGGGTGGGCAGTCTCGAACTCTGTGCCGGGAATTCACGACTGGCGATCTGGCGCTACACCCTTGGCGCAGACATCGCCGCCGGGCGACTGATCGAGCACTTCACGCGGCAACTCGCCTTCTGCCTCACCGGAGAACTCCCGCCGCCGCCGACCCAGGCGCTGTGCCCAAATTGCGAAACGCCGTTGCTTGCCGGACAGGAAGAATGCCCGGTGTGCAGCAAGGAGATCTACGCGCCGCCCTCAACCTGGACCCTGTTCCGGCTCTGGCGCTTTGCTTACCCTTACCGCTGGCGCCTGCTGGCCGGCTTCCTGCTGTCACTAGGATCAACCGCGGCAACGCTGGTGCCGCCCTACCTGACAATGCCGATGATGGACAAGGTGCTGATCCCCTACCAGAACGGCAAACCGATCGACACCGCGCTGGTCACCCTCTACCTCTCCGGGCTGTTCGGTGCAGCCTTGCTGGCCTGGGTGCTCGGCTGGGCACGCACCTACATTCTGGCGCTGGTTTCCGAACGCATCGGAGCCGACCTGCGCACCACCACCTATGAGCACCTGCTCAAACTCTCGCAGGAATACTTCGGCGGCAAGCGCACCGGCGATTTGATGGCGCGCATCGGTTCGGAAACCGACCGCATCAACATTTTTATCTCGTTGCATTTCCTCGATTTCGTCACCGACGTGCTGATGATCGTCATGACAACGAGCATTCTGGTTTCGATCAATCCCCATCTGGCGCTGGTCACCCTGTTGCCGCTGCCGATCATTGCCTGGCTGATTCATGTGGTGCGCGAGAAGCTGCGTACCGGCTTTGAGCGCGTCGACCGCATCTGGGCCGAAGTCACCAATGTGCTGGCCGACACCATCCCCGGCATCCGCGTGGTCAAGGCCTTCGCTCAGGAGAATCGCGAGGCGGCGCGCTTCCGGGCGGCCAATGTGCATAATCTTGAGGTCAATGACAAGGTCAACAAGGTCTGGTCGCTGTTCACGCCGACGGTAACGCTGCTTACCGAAGTCGGCTTGCTCATCGTCTGGGGTTTCGGCATTTGGCAGATTTCCAGGAACGACATTACGGTCGGTGTCCTGACCGCCTTCCTGGCCTACATCGGTCGCTTTTATCTGCGCCTCGACTCGATGAGCCGTATTGTCTCGGTAACGCAGAAAGCGGCCGCTGGCGCGAAACGGATTTTTGACGTTCTCGACCACGTGTCCAGCGTTCCCGAGCCGGTTAACCCGGTCCATCTGGCCAATGTCAGCGGCCGCATCGAGCTGCGTGGCGTCGGTTTCCGCTATGGCACGCGCAGCGTCACGCGCGATATCAGCATCATGATCGAGCCAGGGGAGATGATCGGCCTGGTCGGTCACAGCGGCTCGGGCAAGAGCACCATGGTCAACCTGATCTGTCGCTTCTATGACGTGACCGAGGGCGCGATTCTGATCGACGGCGTCGACATCCGTTCGCTGCCGGTCGCCGAATACCGCCAGCACATCGGACTGGTGTTGCAGGAGCCTTTCCTGTTTTTTGGAACGATTGCCGAAAACATTGCCTATGGCAAACCCGACGCTAGCCGCGAAGAAATTGTCGCCGCTGCGCGTGCCGCCCATGCCCATGAATTCATTCTGCGTCTGGCTCAGGGTTATGACTCACTGGTTGGCGAACGCGGCCAGGCACTCTCTGGTGGTGAGCGCCAGCGCATCTCCATTGCTCGAGCGTTACTCATCGACCCGAAGATCCTGATTCTCGACGAAGCCACCTCTTCGGTGGATACGACGACCGAAAAAGAAATCCAGAAAGCGCTCGACAACCTGGTGCGCGGTCGCACCACCATCGCCATCGCCCACCGCCTGTCGACGCTGCGCGATGCCAACCGCCTGGTGGTTCTTGATCGCGGCAGCGTTGTCGAAGTCGGCAGCCACGATGAACTGATGGCGCGCGAAGGCCACTACTACCAGCTTTATCAGGCGCAGGCACGTAACGTCGATGTCGAGGATGAAGTGCGCCGCGCCGAAATCGACACCATGATCGGGGGAGTTCGGGATTGATCACCACACCACACTATCAGTTGCGACGTGACGCCTTGGGCCGTTTGTCATTCGCCGGCGATGACGGTGAAATCCATGAAGGCGTGGTTCCGGTGCGTGCTTTTCCAATCGCTTCTCCAGATCAGGGCATTGCCCTGGTCGATCCGCATGGCCACGAACTGGCCTGGATTGACCGCCTGAGCGACCTGCCAGAGGCCTTGCGCACGCTGATCGAAGATGAACTCGCCAGCCGCGAGTTCATGCCCGTGATCAGCCAGATCCTCAACGTGTCGAGCTTTGCCACGCCGTGCATCTGGCAGATCAAGACCAATCATGGCGACACCCGACTGCTCCTCAAGGGCGAAGAGGACATCCGCCGTTTGACCTCGCCCGCCTTGTTGATTGCAGACAGTAACGGCATTAACTACCTGATCCGCGACCGTTATGCTCTTGACAAGCAGAGTCGAAAAATTCTCGATCGTTTCCTGTAAATGCCACGGACGAAACAAATGAAAACGAAAGACATCAAGTTTCTGGAAATCCGCTATCTGCGCGGACCGAACATCTGGACGTACCGCCCGGTTATTGAAGCCGTTGTGGACATCGGAGAATTGGAAGATTTTCCGTCGAACACCCTGCCTGGCTTTATAGACCGCCTGCAAGGCTTTCTGCCCTCACTGATCGAGCACCGCTGCAGCTACGGAGAGCGCGGCGGTTTTGTGCGCCGGCTCGAAGAAGGCACCTGGTCAGGGCATATCCTTGAACACGTCTCGCTTGAACTGCAAAACCTTGCCGGCATGCCTGGCGGTTTTGGCAAAGCGCGCCAGACCTCGCTGCCCGGCGTCTATAAAGTCGTCATCCGCGCCTGGCATGAAGAGGTCAGCCGCGCCTGCCTGGAGGCCGGTCGCGAACTGCTGATGGCGGCCATTGAGGACGCTCCCTTCGATGTCGCAGCGACGGTCGGGCGCCTGCGCGACATGGCTGAACGCAAGCTGCTCGGGCCCTCCACCAGCTGCATCGTCGAAGCGGCAACGGCCAAGGGACGCCGCATTCCGGCGATTCGCATGCTGGCCAACGGCAACCTCGTGCAACTCGGTTACGGTGTCCGCAGCCGGCGCATCTGGACAGCGGAAACCGATCGCACCAGCGCCATTGCCGAAACCATCTCGCGTGACAAGGACCTGACCAAGACACTGCTTCAGTTCTGCGGCGTACCCGTGCCCGAAGGCCGCATGGTCAATGGCCCGACTGACGCCTGGGAGGCCGCAGAAGAAATCGGCGTTCCGGTGGTCGTCAAACCCTACGATGGCAATCACGGGCGCGGCGTATATGCCAACCTGATGACGCAGAGTGAAGTTGAAGCCGCTTACGCGGCCGCTCTCAACGAGGGTAGCGGCGTTATCGTCGAGCGCTTCGTGCGCGGTTCAGAACACCGCCTGCTGGTCGTCGGCGGCAAGCTGGTCGCCGCTGCGCGCGGCGAAATGGCGGCCGTTATCGGCGACGGAAAATCAACACTTAATGAACTGATCGACAGTCAGATCAACTGCGATCCGCGCCGTGGCGACGCCGAAGAATTCCCCTTGGACCTGATCAACCTCAGCAACAGTCGGGTGGCACTGAACGAAGTCGCACGCCAGGGATTTACGCCCGACTCGGTACCGGCGGAGGGGCGCGAAGTACTGATTGATCGCACCGGCAACCACTCCTGCGACATTACCGAACTGGTCCATCCGAGCGTCGTCGACACCGTTTCGCTGGCGGCGCGCGTGGTCGGCCTCGATATCGCCGGTGTCGATCTGGTTTGTGAAGATATCTCACGCCCACTCGACGAACAGCGCGGAGCCATCGTTGAAGTCAACGCCGGCCCCGGCCTGCTGATGCACCTTAAGCCGGCCAACGGCGAAGCGCGTCCAGTCGGTCGCGCCATCGTCGAGCACCTGTTCCCGAATGGCGATGACGGGCGCATCCCGATCGTTGGCGTCACCGGCAGTTTCGGCAAGACCATGGTCTGTCGCCTCATCGCCCGGCTGCTGACGCTCTCCGGAAAATACACCGGAATGGCCTGCAGCGACGGCCTCTACCTCGATCGCCGACAGGCCCAGAAAGGCGATTGCGCGACTTGGACAGCGGCCAACCGGATTCTGATGAACCGCGCCATTGAGGCCGCCGTCTTCGAGAACGGCAGCGATGCCATCCTCAGCGAAGGGTTGGCTTACGACCGCTGCCAGGTCGGCGTCATCACCAACGTCGACGTCGCACAGCACACCGGTCGCTACTACATCGAAACACCGGAACAGGTGTTCAACGTGCTGCGCACCCAGATCGACCTGGTTCTGCCCAAGGGCACGGCGGTACTCAATGCCCGGGAAGCCATGCTGGTCAAGATGGCACCGCTATGCGATGGCGAAATCATCTACTTCGCGCTCGATCCGGAACTGCCTGCCGTCAGTGCGCATCGCCAACTGGGCAAGCGCGCCGTAATCGTTCGCGACGGGGCCATCGTGCTCGCCAGCGGCCTGGACGAGACTGCGCTCGCCAGACTAAACGACATTCCGCTAACCGAGGGTGGTCAGCTAGTGCCCCAGGTCGAGAATATACTTGCCGCCGTTGGTAGTGCCTGGGCACTCGGCATCTCGCCCGATGTCATGCGTACCGGAATCGAAACCTTCTTCGTTGAATAGCCACTAGGTGTCGCAACAAAACAAAAGGAAAACGTCTATGGAAGTATCACGTATCCGGGCATTGCGCGGTCCCAATCTGTGGAGTCGGCATACCGCAATCGAGGCCATCATCGCCTGCAACGAAAGCGAATGCACCATCGGCAACATCGCCGGTTTTGAGGCCCGCTTGCGCGAACGCTTTCCGGAAATCGCCTTGCTCCAGCCGACGGCGAGCAATGACGTGGTGTCGATGGCCCATGCCATTGAATACGCCGCGCTCGGACTGCAAGCGCAGGCCGGTTGTCCGGTGACCTTCAGCCGCACGGCACAGACCCTCGAACCTGGCCTCTACCAGGTGGTCGTGGAATACAGCGAGGAGGCGGTTGGCCGGCTCGCCTTTGAACTGGCGCAGGAACTCTGCCAGGCCGCCGTCGGCGACCAGCCTTTCGATATCGCCGGCGCCCTCTCCCGGCTGCGCGAACTCGACGAAGACGTTCGCCTCGGGCCGAGCACCGGATCCATCGTCTATGCCGCCGTCGCCCGCAAGATACCGTACCGCCGACTGACCGAAGGCAGCATGGTGCAATTTGGCTGGGGCAGCAAACAACGTCGCATCCAGGCCGCCGAAACCGACCGCACCAGCGCCGTGGCCGAATCCATCGCCCAGGACAAGGAACTGACCAAGACCTTGCTGCACGCCGCTGGGGTCCCGGTGCCTTGTGGTCGTCCGGTGGACGATGCCGCCGACGCCTGGGCTGCCGCGCTCGAAATTGGCGGCGCCGTGGTCGTCAAGCCACAGGATGGCAACCAGGGCAAAGGCGTGGCGGTCAATCTGACCACCCGGGAACAGGTCGAAGCCGCCTATGCCGTCGCCTTCAAAATCAGCGACGAAGTTCTGGTCGAGCGCTACCTGCCTGGTCAGGACTATCGTCTGCTGGTGGTTGGCAACAAGCTGATCGCCGCCGCCCGCCGTGAACCGCCGATGGTGGTTGGCGATGGCGCGCACAGCGTCCGCCAACTCGTCGACCAGGTCAACAGCGACCCGCGGCGCGGCGTTGGCCATGCCACCTCGCTGACCAAAATCCGTTTTGATGACATTGCGCTAGCCCGCCTGGCGGAAGATGGCCTGACTGCTGACTCGATTCCGGCCAGGGGAATGCGCGTCATCCTGCGCAATAACGCCAATCTATCGACCGGCGGTACGGCCACCGACGTCACTGACGATGTACATCCGGATTTCGCGGCACGCGCCGTTGCCGCCGCGCAGATGGTCGGGCTGGACATCGCTGGCGTCGACATTGTGTGCAACAACGTCCTGCGCCCGCTCGAGGAGCAAGGCGGCGGCATCGTCGAGTTGAATGCCGCGCCGGGTCTGCGCATGCACCTGCAACCCTCTTACGGCAAAGGCCGCGCGGTTGGT
This sequence comes from Propionivibrio sp., assembly GCF_029255185.1. GTDB lineage: Bacteria > Pseudomonadota > Gammaproteobacteria > Burkholderiales > Rhodocyclaceae > Propionivibrio. Next base: position 1,348 of record NZ_JAPUVO010000119.1, on the reverse strand, counting down.
GAAGCGATTATCGCCAATATGTTTGACGCCGGAGACGATGCGCGAATCCCGCTGGTTGCCGTTGCCGGAACCAACGGTAAAACGACGACCGTGCGCCTGATTGCCAGTATTCTCGGCAGCAGCGGCCTGCGCGTCGGCATGACCACCACCGACGGCGTCTATGTCGCGAACAAGCGTATCGACACGGGCGATTGCAGCGGACCGAAAAGCGCCAAGAATGTGCTGTTCCACCCCGATGTTGACGCGGCGGTTCTGGAAACCGCGCGCGGTGGCGTACTGCGCGAAGGGCTTGGTTTCGACCGCTGTGATGTGGCGGTGGTCACCAATATCGGCAGCGGCGACCACCTTGGCCTGTCGTACATCAGCACGGTCGAAGACCTCTCGGTCGTCAAGCGGGTGATCGTCCAGAACGTCAAACCGGACACCGGCGTCGCCGTGCTCAACGCCGCCGATCCGATGGTCGCCCGCATGGCCGAGTCCTGCCCCGGCAAGGTCATCTTCTTTGCCTGCGACCGCAATCATCCGGTGATGGCCATGCACCGCGCGCGCGGCAAACGCATCATCTACCTCGACGACGATGCGATCGTCGCCTCTGAAGGGGGCTTCACGCAACGTATCGCGCTGGCACAGGTCCCGGTCACCGCCAATGGCGCCATAGGCTTCCAGGTCGAAAATGCGATGGCCGCTACCGGCGCCGGCTGGGCGCTCGGCCTCAACTGGGACATCATCCGCAGCGGTCTGGCCAGCTTTGTGAATGATGTGGCGTCCGCGCCAGGACGCTTCAACCTCTTCAGCTATCGCGGCGCAACGCTGATTGCCGATTACGGCCACAATCCTGACGCCATTGCGGCGCTGGTCAAGGCCATCGATAACATGCCATCAACGCCGCAGAGCCGCCGATCGGTGGTCATCAGCGGCGCTGGCGACCGGCGCGACGAGGACATCCGCCAGCAGACCGAAATTCTCGGCGACGCCTTTGACCAGGTCCTGCTCTATCAGGACCAATGTCAGCGCGGCCGCGCTGACGGCGAGGTGCTGGCCCTGCTTCAACTGGGGCTGAAAAATGCGCGGCGAGCCAAAGATATCAAGGAAATACACGGCGAATTCCTGGCCATCGACACGGCGCTCGCGGGACTTCAGGAAGGCGATCTGTGCCTGATTCTCATCGATCAGGTCGAAGAGGCACTGGCGCATATCGCCAAGCGTGTGGCTGAAACGCAAAGCTAGTCTTACTGTGTTAAGTTATCTCAAATCCTGCCGATAAGGAGGTATTCCATGTTGGCAGGAGGAAGTAATGGGAAACGAGGCCGAGTTTGAGCGCTATCTTGAGCATCTGTGCGAGGTGTTG
>NZ_JAPUVO010000118.1 GCF_029255185.1 Propionivibrio sp. | reverse complement strand
GCGCTGTGGAGCTATCGCACCAAGACCGACCCGTCCTACCAGATGGCGCAATTCCCCGGCAGCCAGTCCGGTGGCAAACTCCCCGCCTTCCTCGGCCGCCGCTATGAGAGCCGGAGCATAAGGCTTTAAAGCCTATCCAAGGGCCTCCATCAGGCGTCCCGCGCACGCGGGAATCCAGCGGCCCGTGATCGCGAGCGCATGAACCAACAAAACCAGCGGCTTGTACCAACGGCCCAATGAAAAGATTTACGCCCTCGGCAAGGTCATGCCCACGCACCTGCGCAGGCATGACGCTCAAGGGATGGGGCAGCCGGTTTTACCTGCCGGAACGGCATAAAAATTTTAAGACAGCCCCCGCGCTGTTAATTTTTAGCTAATACTTTCCTGTTACCTTTAGCCACAGTTCTCGTATAATTTGCCGCAAATCTGAGATATGGGCGCAGTGCCTGCTGGGATTGACGCAACACCACACCACAAAAGGAGATCTCCGAATGACTCATCAACGCACCGCCCGCCAAACGCGGGGCTTTACCCTGACGGAAGCCGCGATTGTGCTCGGCATCGTCGGCCTGATTCTGGGCGCCATCTGGGTCGCCGCCGCCTCTGTTTACGCCAATCTGCGCGTTAAGCAGACTACGGAACAGATACTTCAGATCGCGCAAGCGGTTCGGGCGCTGCATGCTACCTCGACAACGATTACTGCCATCACGGCACTCGACGTCGCCAGAGCAGGGGGCATTCCAAAGGATATGCTTGACAACGCTACTAACCCCACCACAGTAACCAATGTTTGGGGTGGGGCCGTCACCATCACCGCGCCTACCCCCACCACGTTCACGATCAACTATGCCGGCGTACCACAACAGCCATGTGCTGATCTTGCCGTAAGATCAACTGGTGCGGGGCGAGATGCTGGACTTACAAACGTGCTGTTGAATACCACGAACATAGCCGCAGCCGCCTTCCCCATTTCGGTGTCGGCTGCTGTGACGGGGTGTTCAGTAACCTTAGCAGCAGGTCAACCAATTGCCTTCACCTTCCGCCTGCGTGCGTAATCGGTTGAAGTTCGTCTAAGTCAACAAGCGAAAGGCGGGGACTCACCTCCCCGCCTTTTTCTTTTTCGGAGATGGCATGAAGCGGGGAGCGCGGATAAATTGGGCGATGATTTTCGTCGCGCCGGTGGTCGGGGTCGGGATCCTTGTCGGCTTGTGGCTGGCGGTGGCGGCGGGGCGAGAAAATATCCTGCTGGCGCAGGCCATGGATCAGATTCTGGGCATCGTCGACGTGGCGCGGGATCAGGCGACGCCCTCCGGCGCCAGCGGCGCAGCGGCGACCAGAAATTTGATGGAGCGTCTCGCGAAATTGAGCGTCATGCGCGTAGGCCCTGCGGACAAGGATGGCCAGCGCAGCATGTCGAACCCTTGGGGCGAATCGCTTAAGGTGTTCGTTACGCCGGAACGGCAGACAGTGCGAATCGAAACGCGGATCAAGCCCCATACCTGCCGCCGCCTGTTACAATTCTATGGAAACGATCCCGCCGCTTTGGGAGTGCAGGATTTCGCCGTGCGCGACGGAGATTTGTCCGTCCCCGCCCTATGGCTCCCCTTTTACGGCACGACGCCGCCCAAGCCTTTGGATGCCACGGCCATCGCACGGGGGTGCGGGCAGGATGTCTGGGTGTTCCTGGCGCTGACCTTTGGTTTGCGGCATTAGAGCACTATCCGTTTAGTCAGAACAAGAGAAGCCAGTTGCCGTCACCCCAGCGTAGGCTGGGGTCCCATTTGTTATGGGCCGGGGATCTACCAGATGGGATGCCAGCCTTCGCTGGCATGACGTTTCCACCTTAAGGGTAAATGCTCTAGGCGACATCGTCAGGTCAGCCTATAGCCGCGCCGGAAAATTTTCCGAGTCATTTCCCCATCGTCATTCCGGAGAAACTTTCTTTTCGACTTCGTAGAAGGCGAAAGAAAGTTTAATCCGGAACCGCGTTTGGTTTCTTCACTGCTTGGAAAACAAAGTGGAACGGGATTCCGGATGCCATTTTCTTTCGTCCCAAGAGGGACGCAAGAAAAAGTCTCCGGAATGACGATGCGGAGAGGACTTGGGGATTTTTTTGGTACGACTATAGGCTGGGGTGACGGCAAATTTTGGGGGCGCGCTGCTTCAACGGTTAATGCGCGGGCAAAGTTCATGCCCCACAAAATGCCTTGGCTTCAAACTATTCGTCGCGCTACTCTGCGACGAATCATTGCGCTTCACCCCTGTGCCTGCCATGGGCCACCGCGAAGATGGCGGGCACGCAGGGCACGACGGAAACGCGTGGTCGTCAAGAACGGGACGGAGATGGGCTCGTGGGCAGCAACAGCCAATTGCAGAATATTCAGGTTCTAATCGTCGATGACGAAAAGATGATCCAGCGTCTGGTCTATGACGTGCTGGCGCAACTCGGCTTTCGCCAGATCACGGTGGCGAGCAGCGGCAGGCAGGCGATCCATCTGGTGGCGACAAAGCCGTTCGATTTTGTCATCACCGATTGGCGAATGCAGGATCTTGACGGCATCGATCTGGTCGAATTCGTGCGCAAGTCGCCCGAATCGAAATGTCCGCATGTGCCGGTGATTCTGCTGACCGGAAATTCCGAGGCGCACTATGTGGTGCGGGCGCGGGACGCCGGCGTGAACGAATATATCATCAAGCCGTTCGCCGCCGAACAATTGGTGAAGCGCATCCGCGCCGTCATCGAAAAGCCGCGCCCTTTCGTGGTGACCAAGACCTATCGCGGTCCCGACCGCCGCCATCAAGACCTGCCGCCACCCGACGGCAAGGAGCGCAGGAAACAGCGGCACAGACCAGAACCTTCCGAATCATAATAACGAACGCCTAAAGGAAAAAGCCGATGGCCGATCCGAACGAAACCGACGACGTCAAGATTTTCGCGCCCGACAAAAGCCTGTTGATCAAGATTGGCGTCGCCAATCTCGACCACCTGCTGTCGCCCCAAGTCGTGGCGTCGGCGCAGTCCGTGATCGAGAAAAGCGCCGACCAGTTTCTCACCGCCTGCCTCCACCATCTGGCCGAAATCGACAAGCTCCGCGCCGCGTTGCAGCAAGCGCCGACCGATGCAGGAAAGCTGTTGTCCGCGTTGATCCAAGAGGCCTTCGAAATGAAGGTAAAAGCCGGAATGGGCGGCTATGACCTCGCCTCGGCACTGGCGAAATCCCTGCACCTCTATTGCGAGCAAACCGGCCCCGACCGACTGTCACCGCGAAACTTCGAGATCATCGCCTGGCATGTGGCCAGCGTCCGGACAGCCCTCCAGCAGCGTTTGAAAGGTTCCGCCGGTTCCGCAGGCGCCGCAATTCTTCTGGAACTAGGGAAATTGCAGGCGTTGTGGAAGGGGGGCACGGATTCTTGACGTCGTCTCAAAGAACGAGCGGCCCAGGATGGTCGCTGGAAACAACCTCCCAAGTCCACTTGTCTTGCGTAAGACAGGGGCAGAAATGCGCACAGACACCATGGCCGCAACATGCGGGGAAATCACCGAAGAACCGCCAGCGGCGGCACTTTGGTGGGCGATGGGGGGCTCGAACCCACGACCCGCTGATTAAGAGTCAGCTGCTCTACCAACTGAGCTAATCGCCCTTCCCCAAGGGAAGACCGGCTGTGTAGCAGCTAAAAGCGCGGGTGTCCAGCGCCATAGCGTGCTGCTTTCGACGCGCCGATTTCGTCCAGAGAACAACGCCAAATTCGGCACGCAGAACTCCCCTGCCACACGATTTTGGCCCCAACGCTTAAGGCGTTGCAATAAGGCGGCAAATCATCACGCCTGCGGCCCACGCCAATGGCGCGATGATTTTTGTTCAGAAACAGATGGTTACGCCGCCTTGTTCTGGTAAATTCTCACGAGTTCGTCGAGCAGTTTCATCGCGTCGGCGCGGGGGCGTTGGAAGCAGTTGCGGCCGATGATCGAGCCGTTGCCGCCGCCCGCCTGAATGGCGCGGGCGTCCTCAAGCACGCTGTCTTCGCCCTTGGCCGCGCCGCCGGAAAACACGACGATGCGTCGGCCATCAAAGCAGCATTGCATGATGTGCTGCACCCGCTCCGCCAGCGTGGCGACGGGGATTTTCTTGTCCTCGTACACCTTCTGCGATTCCTTGTTGCCGAGAAACGCGGTGGGCAGCTTGACCTTGATGATGTTGGCCCCAAGCAGCGCCGCCATATGCGCGCCGTAGGCAATAACGTCCACGGCCAGCTCGCCGTCCTTGGACAGATCGCCGCCGCGCGGGTAGGACCAGACGACGGTGGCGAGGCCCTTGGCCTTGGCTTCGCGGGACAGGTCGCGGATTTCCTCGAACTGGTTATACATGTTGTCGGACCCGGGATAGATGGTGAAGCCGATGGCGGCGCAGCCGAGGCGCAACGCGTCGTCCACGCTGGCGGTCACGGC
>NZ_JAPUVO010000117.1 GCF_029255185.1 Propionivibrio sp. | reverse complement strand
CCGTCTGAGGCGTAGTCAAAGCCCAGTTCCCGCTCACCGGCATAGGCCGCAGGATTCATCTGCCAACCGGCGGCGCCGTGCGTGCGCGCGGGGAAACCGAAAATCTCCTTGAAGCGCGTGGCGGCCCGGTGCATTTCTCGCTGCGTCCAGGCCGCGCTTTGCCCGGCCACATGATCCTGCCAGCGAATATGATCCCAGCAGTGAATCCCCACCTCATGGCCGGCATCGTGTACTGAGCGCAGCAGTTTGGCTTCGCGGCGACCGATGTCCGGGCCTGGCAGCAAGGTGCCGTAGAGCAGGGTACGCAGGCCATAATGTTCGAGCACCGAGGTGCGCGATACCTTCTGCAGAAAGCCCTTGCGAAACACCCGCGTGATCGCCCGACCGGTATGGTCAGGACCAAGGCTGAAAAGAAAGGTGGCGGCGGCCTGGTGCCGGTACAGAATGTCGAGCAGGCGCGGCACGCCCTCACGGGTGCCACGCCAGGTATCGACATCAATCTTGAGGGCGAGCAGTCTGGCGGTCATTTGATTACAAACACATTGGTTGAACCTCTTTTGACGCAGAGATCGCAAAGACGCAGAGTTCGCAGAGAAATTCGATTAATTAACCAAATCCTTGGCGTTGGCCAGCTGGCTCCGGTAGTAGTCAAAGATTCCCTTGAGGGCGTCGGCCATGGTCACGGACGGGGACCAGTCCAGATCACGCCGGGTGTTCTCGATCTTCGGCACGCGGTTTTGCACATCCTGATAGCCCTTGCCGTAGTACTCGCCGGACGTCGTTTCCACGACCTTTACCTGAGCTAGTCCTTCGGCATATTCTGGATAGTTTTTGGCCAGTTCGAGCATCATGGTGGCCAGTTCGCGGACCGAGTAGTTGTTGTTCGGATTGCCGATATTGTAGATTTGGCCGCTGGCGATACCGTCCTTGTTTTCGATGATCTTCATCAGCGCGCTGATCCCGTCATCAATGTAGGTGAAGGCGCGTTTCTGGTTGCCGCCGTCGACTAGCTTGATGGCTTCACCGCGCACGATATGCCCGAAGAATTGCGTGATGACGCGGCTGGAGCCTTCCTTCTTGGTGTGGATCGAATCGAGGCCGCCACCGATCCAGTTGAACGGACGGAACAGGGTGTAGCTCAGTCCTTCCTGCTGACCGTAGGCGGCGATCACGCGATCGAGCAGTTGCTTCGAACAGGCATAGATCCAGCGCGGTTTGTTGATCGGGCCGTAGATCAGTTCGGAGTTTTCCGGATCAAACTCACTGTCCTTGCACATGCCGTACACCTCGGAGGTGGACGGAAAGACCACGTGTTTCTTGTACTTCACGCACCATTTTATGATCGGCAGATTGGCCTCGAAATCGAGCTGAAAGACGGAAAGCGGTGACTGCACATAGGTTGCCGGCGTCGCAATCGCAACCAGGGGAAGTATGACGTCGCACTTCTTGACGTGATACTCGATCCACTCCTGATTGATCATGATGTCGCCCTCGAAGAAGTGAAAGCGCGAGTTACTCATGAACTCACCGACCTTGTCGGCGAACATGTCCATGCCAAAAACATCCCAGTCGGTCGTCTCCAGAATGCGCTTGGTCAGATGGTGGCCTATAAAGCCGTTTACGCCGAGAATCAGGATTTTTTTCATGGGTGATCTCTGGTAATAAGAATTAGTAGGGAAGGGGCAGCGGCCAGTCATCAGTAGTGCGCAGGGATGAGCCAGCCAGTTCGGCCTCAAGGACGTGCAGAACGCCGCCGCCGGCAGGGTGTATCTCGATGCGATCGGCGCGCTGCTGCAAGGTGCCCGACTCGGAACTGACGCTCAGTTCGTCAAGCACCCGGGTGCGCCACAGGATCAGCCGGCCGGCCGGAAAATCGCTAAAGGCTCCTGGATACGGCCGGGACACGGCACGCACCAGATTGTGGATCTGGCGTGCATTCTGTCGCCAATCGATACGGCCATCTTCGGCCTGTCGACCACCAAAATAAGCGCCCTGTGACAAATCCTGCTGGCGATGTAGTGCCGTGCCGGCAAGCAGTTGCGGCAGTGTTCGGTAAAGGCACAGCTCGGCGGCCACCGTTACCTTAACGAATACCTCCTGCGCCGTGTCGTCAGGCAGGATGGGGACGGCAAACTGGTCGATAATCGGCCCGTTGTCCGGCTTGACATTCATCTGGTGCAGCGTTGCTCCAGTCTCCCGCTCGCCGCGCAACACCGCCCAGTTCACCGGTGCCCGCCCGCGATATTTCGGCAGCAGCGAGCCGTGCAGGTTATAGGCGCCGCGCCGCACTGCTTGCAGCAGCGGCGCCCGTAGCATGTGGCGATAATAGAAGCTGAACAGGAAATCGGCGCCAAGCGCCGCCACCTGCGCTTCGACCTCGGGCGTATTGGGGTCGCTTGGCGTGATACAGGGGATGTTGTTGTCGATGCACAACTGGCGTACCGAAGCGAACCAGATATGTTCCTGCGGATTATCCTCGTGCGTGACGACCAGCCGCACATCGACGCCGCCAGCGAGCAAGACGCAGAGGCAGCGGACACCGACATTGTGATAGGCAAAGACGACCGCACTGCTCATTCTTCCCCCTGTTGCAGTATCGCGGCAATCAGATAACGCGGACGGTGGCGCACTTCCTGGTAAATTCGGCCGATGTATTCACCCAGCATGCCGATGCCGAAGAGGGCAATGCCAAGCAGGAAGAAGGCAATCGCGAACAGGGTGAACAGCCCGCCCTCCTCGGGACCGAGAATCAGGCGCCGCGCCAGCAGGTAGGCGACAAGCAGGCCGGATCCGAACGAAACGAGCATGCCCAGCATCGAGAAAAATTGCAGCGGCACGACTGAAAAACCGGTCATCAGGTCGAAATTTAGCCGGATCAGGCTATAGAGCGAGTATTTCGATTCACCGGCATAGCGCTCTTCATGGCCAATGATCACCTCGGTTGGATTTTGCGCAAACGAATAGGCCAGTGCCGGAATGTAGGTGTTCATCTCATTGCACTGATTGATGGTATCGACGATACGTCGGCTGTAGGCGCGCATCATGCAGCCCTGATCGGTCATCTGGATGCGCGTAATACGTTCGCGCAGACGATTCATGGCGCGACTGGCGGCATGCCGCCACCAACTGTCGTTGCGCTGGCGACGGATCGAGCCGACATAGTCGTAGCCCTTGTCCATTTCGGCGAGCAGCAGATGAATGTCTTCAGGCGGATTTTGCAAATCGGCATCGAGGGTGACGACACACTCGCCTCGGGCATGGGCGAAGCCAGCCAGAATGGCGCGGTGCTGGCCAAAGTTGCCGTTGAACAGAATAACCCGCGTCACCTTTGGCCGCGCGTGATACTGCGCGGAGAGGATGGCCGCCGATTTGTCCTGGCTACCGTCATTGATGAAAATGATTTCGTAGTTTGCCCCGAGCGCATCAAGAGCCGGGTACAGTCGGGAAAACAAGGCGGTGAGCGTGGCCTCCTCGTTATAGACCGGAATCACAACGCTCAGTCTGGGAGTGCTCATGCGCTCTCTCCGGCAGCGCCCAGGTCACGCAGCACCCGATCCAGCGCCAGGGCGACGCGCTTGACATCGGCATCCTGCATGGCCGGGAAGAGTGGCAAGGTCAGAATGCGCGACGCCACCGATTCTGTGTGCGGTAGTGCTTGCGCAGCCAGGCCCAGTTCGCGATACAGCGTCATTAGATGAATTGCCGGGTAGTGTATGCCTAGCGCAATGCCCGCTTCGCGCATCAGGCGGATGACGTCCGCGCGTCGCGCCGCCAGTCCGGCAGGCAACAGCACCTGGAACATATGCCAGTTGCTGTGCACGAAGTCGGCCGGCGGCAGGTTCAGAGGCAATCCGTCCAGGTGTGCAAAGTAGAGTCGGGCCAGTTCACGCCGGCGCTCGATGAATCCATCGAGCCGCTTGAGCTGCCCCAGACCAATGGCGGCGGCAATGTCAGTCAGGTTGGCTTTGCCGCCCAGCAGGTCGCAGTCGTAGGTGCCGTCGGCGTTGCGGCTGACCCCTTGCAGCCGCAGCTTTTCAAACTGGCTGGCTTCCACTTCCGAATTCATGACCAGGCAACCGCCTTCGCCGGTGGTCATGTTTTTGTTTGGGTGAAAGCTGAAGGCCACCAGATCGCCAAAGCTGCCGAGCTCCCGCCCATGCCAGTGCGCCCCCTGGGCCTGGGCTGCATCCTCGATGACGCGCAGTCCATGCTTCCCGGCGACGGTGTAGAGCCGATCGCGATCGACCGGAAATCCGGCCAGATCAACCGGAATGATGGCGCGGGTGTGCGCCGTAATGGCGGCATCGATCTGCGCCATGTCAATTAGGCGGGTTACCGGATCAATATCGACGAAGACTGGCCGGGCGCCAACGGTCAGGATTGCATTGGATGTCGCCACCCAGCTTAGCGAAGTGGTAATGACTTCGTCGCCGGGGCCAACGCCGGCAATACGCAGGGCAAACTCCAGCGCGGCAGTCGCCGAACTGACCAGGCGAACCGGTCGCCCTCCGGCGCGCAGTGACAGGGCCGCCTCCAGTTCGCTGCATTTCGGGCCGGTGGTTAACCAGCCGGAGCGCAGAACATCGCCTACCGCAGCGATGGTTTCTTCATCGATATCCGGTCGGGTAAAAGGTAATAGAGTCAGGGGTAAATGGTCCATCAGCTCAGCTTCTCGCAACGATAATGACACCGACAATAATCACGGCAATCCCAAGTAAACGCTGGGGCCCCACCGCTTCGTCAAACAGATACCAGGCCAGCCCGGCATTGATCACATAGCCGATTGACAGCATCGGATAAGCGATACTGACCTCAACCCGTGACAGGGCCAGGATCCAGACCACCACACTGACCACGTAGCAGCATAATCCGCCAATAATGGGCCAATTGGTAGCCAAAGCGCTGGTCACCGGCCAGGTGTTGTCCAGGGAAAAATCAAAATGCCCCAGTTGGCGCACCCCGGCCTTGAGCAACAACTGGGCAAAAGCGTTCAACAGAACTCCGAACAGGATCAGTGAAAACTCAAGCAGTTTCATGGCTTGATCACCACCATGCGCCGGACGTCCTGATACACCGGTTGCATCGCCACCCCCTCCCGTTGCAATTCCTCGAATGTCTGCTCCTCAAGCATGGCCATGGCATGCGGTGCCGCTTGCCAGCGCGTTATGAATTTGTTCAGCGTCGGGATGGCTTTGTCCGGCTCGGCCTGTTGGCCAAAGGCGAATTCATCTACATAGTCCACCTGAATCACCGGTCGGCGCAGATAAAAAGGAAAGGTCTGGTCATAGGTGCGCACGGAAAAAATTTCCATATCCGGGCGTAGATGGTGTCTGATTTGTTCGACCAGCCCTTTGCTGCTTTTGAGCTGACCAAAGGAATTATGCCCAAGGCTGGCCATTGATACACCCCACAGGCTTCCGGCAGCGAGCAGCATGATAGCAGGCAAGGTTTTCCCCTGGTCGAGAAAATACCAGGCCAGTGCCGCGCACAACAAAAATCCGACGCCGCCCAGCGCCAGATAAATTGCAAGATGCTGCATGACCGGCAGGGGCGAGGCGTCCGACGCAAATTGGTCAATGAATGGATAGGCGCAGGCCAGCAGGCCCCAGACGAGCATTGGCAGGCACAGGTGTTTTTTCAGCTCGGCGGACCGGATTCTGGACAGCGTTTGACCAAGCAGCAAAGCCAGGGCGGGGAACATGGGTAGGATATAAGAAGGCAACTTGGAATTGGATTTGCTGAAGAAGGCAAAGACAAACAGCGCCCAGATCAGGATGAAGCGCTCGGCCTTGAATTGCGCTCCCGGCCAGCGTGGGCAGGCTTCGCGCACGAGGCGTGGCAACAGCGAGATCCAGGGCAGGAAACCGACTAGCAGTACCGGTACGAAGTACCACAACGGACCTTCGCGGCGCGCTTCATTGGTCAGGAAGCGATCGAAGTGCTCGTGGATGAAGAAGAAGTGGGCAAAGCCGGGGTTGCGCTCTGATACCAGCCAGAACCAGGGCGCCGCCAGCAGCAGGAAAATGCCGATCCCCGGCAGCCATTGCATGCGCCGCCAGACGTCCCACTGCCAGTTGGTCAGGCTGTAAAGCACCAGCGTGCAACCCGGAATCAGGATGCCGATCAGGCCCTTGGACAGCGTCGCCGCGGCCATCGCCGCCCACGCCAGCCACGTACCGTAGTGCCGCTCAGCGGGCGAGGCGCCGTCCTGCTGCGCCCAGACGAAGGCGCACAGGGTAAGCGTCAGGAAGAAGGTCACCCCCATATCAAGGTTCAGGAAATGACTGTTGGCAATCCCCCACACCGAACCCGCCATAACCAGCGCGGCAAACTGCCCGCAGCCCCACAGGCGGCGCGCCGTCAGTCCGACGGCCAGGACGGACAGGATGCCGGTCAGCGCGGGCCAGAAGCGGGCGGCGAATTCGTTGATGCCAAAGACGAGGAAACTCAGTGCGCCCATCCAGTACTGCAACGCCGGCTTTTCAAAGTAGAGAAGGCCGTTAAGGCGTGGCGTTACCCAGTCGCTACTTTGCAGCATGCCCAGGGACAACTCGGCATAGCGGCCTTCATCTGGGTGAATCAGCGCGCGCTGGCCCAGGGTGGCGAACCAGAAGATGACGAAAATCAACCAGAAAAGCAGAAGCCCATGTTTTGGCAGCGAGTCAGGATTCTTCAGAGCCACGCAGGACACCTTGCATGAAGCGCGGTGATGATGGTCAGGCGGTACTGATCAGGCTCGCTCATTTGAGATCAGCGAAACTAGAGCCGAGTCTGGCCGTTCCATACCAGCTCAACAACGCCTGAGGCTCCTCATCGCTAGTAACCCAGGGGGCAAAGTCTACCGTTTCAATCGGAGTGTACGGCCCATGCTTGATTTCAAAAATCACGCCACCGGTATCAAGCGAGAGGACGGCATGCCATTGCCCGGCAGGGGTTTCCAGGGCGGCAGTGTCCTCGCCGAGCACGGCGCGGCCGGTGACAACCCCGGCCTTGTCAAAATGCAGGACGACAAAGCGCCCGCGCACGGGGAGCAGCAGTTCCCAGGTCTGCTGATGGCGGTGCGGACGAATCAGCGTCTCGGGCTCCATCGCAATGGCCAGTCGCTGGACCGGGTCCGTCAGCATTTCATGCAGATTCAGATTGGCTCGGCGCCGTGGAGCAGCCTGTGCTGTCCTGGCCAGTGCATCGAGCTGGGATGCGGAGATTTGTTTCATTTGTCGCAGCAATCATTCAGAGTGAGCCAAGGCGCGATTTTAACCTGTTGCACGCAACAGCCCTCGTGCCTGGACAAAAATCGCAAGTAAAACGGGCGAACTTTCAACCCTTCATTTTCCAGTTGCCCTCCATATCTGTTTGATAGTTGTCGGCGGCTTTGACGGAAACAGTCTGCCTCTCTGTACCGTCCTGCGACTTGATGGTGAGACCGGTTGAAATTTCGGTGCTCAATGTAATGGCCACAAAGCCGGGATTCATCCAGGACCAGAACTTGTTTATTTCGGCATCGACGACGTAGGTACTGTCGGTGGTCTTCTCTTTGCTGTCGACGATTCGGTAGCCCTTCTCGACAAAGGCCTGGCGAATGGAAGCAGCGGTCAGCAACTCGACGGTTTGCCCTTCTTTCAGCAGGATGTCCTCCAGCGCTTTGCCAAAGCCATTTCTTTTTCAGATAAGAAAAAACAACAAAGGGCTAGGTGTTTTCCGCTGTCTTTGATTATAATGTCCGGCTAAGTTTGTAGCCTGTCGATCTTTGAAACTAGGATAGAGTTAATGCCCGCCATTCGTCTGAAGGAAAATGAGCCGTTCGAAGTAGCCATTCGGCGTTTCAAGCGCACTGTTGAAAAAACTGGTCTGCTGACCGAGTTGCGCGCGCGCGAGTTCTACGAGAAGCCTACTGCCGAGCGCAAGCGCAAGCTGGCCGCCGCTGTTAAGCGACATCACAAGCGCATGCGCAGCCAGACCCTGCCGCCAAAGCTTTTTTAACACCGGATTGCAGATTGCCAATCAGCCGCCCGTTTCGCGATGGACGGCTTTTGGCATTTATGCTCTGGCTTCTGCTAGCCGCCGTACACCAAGGAGATTCGCGATGACCCTGAAAGAGCGCATCAACGAAGACATGAAGGCCGCCATGCGCGCCGGCGAAACGAGACAGCGCGACGCCATTCGCCTTCTGCTGGCAGCAATCAAGCAGAAGGAAGTCGATGAGCGCATCGCACTTGACGATGCGGCCGTCGTCAGCGTCATCGACAAGATGCTCAAGCAGCGTCGCGACTCCATTACTCAATACGCTGCCGCCGGACGTGAGGATCTGGCCGATGGCGAACGTTTCGAAGCCGATTTGCTGACCGCCTACATGCCCGCTGGGCTTTCCGATGAAGACATTGCCACAGCAGTGGCGGCGGCTATTGTCGAATCTGCCGCCGCCGGCCCCGGTGACATGGGCAAAGTGATGTCCCTGCTCAAGCCGAAACTGGCCGGGCGTGCCGACATGAGCGAGGTTTCAAAGCGAGTGAAGGCGGCGCTGGCGTCGCAGTGAGGCGACAGGAGGCAAAATCGGTGTTGCGGTTTTCCGCCTCACGGCAGTCATGATTCCCGAATCCTTCATTCAGGAACTGCTGCATCGCGTCGACGTCGTCGACCTGATCGACGGCTACGTTCCGCTCAAGAAAGCGGGCGCTAATTTTGCGGCGTGTTGCCCGTTTCACAACGAGAAATCGCCCTCGTTTACCGTCAGCCCGAGCAAGCAGTTCTACCATTGCTTTGGTTGTGGGGCGCACGGTACGGCCATCGGTTTTCTCATGGAGTATTCCGGTCTCGGCTTCATCGACGCCATCAAGGAACTGGCCAACAAAGTTGGCCTGCAGATGCCGGAAGACGAAGGCCGGAGGTCGCATGACGGCCCGAAAGTTACCGCGCTGACCGAGGTCATGGCGCGCGCGGCAAAGTACTACTACGAGCAGTTGAAGCGCTCCGAGAAGGCTGTCAATTACCTCAAGGGGCGCGGTGTCAGCGGCGAAATCGCCCAGAAATTCGGCATCGGCTATGCGCCGGAGGGATGGCAGAATCTTGGCGCCACATTCGAGGATTACACCCTTGCCGAGCTACAGGTGGCTGGTCTGGTCATCAAGAACGAGCAAGGCCGTCTTTATGACCGCTTCCGTGACCGGGTGATGTTCCCGATCATGAACCAGAAGGGTGAAGTGATTGCCTTCGGCGGGCGCGTCATGGGCGAAGGCGAGCCCAAGTACCTAAATTCGCCGGAAACACCGCTCTTTGAAAAAGGGCGCGAAGTATTCGGTCTGCCGCAGGCGCGCGCGGCATTGCGCGACAAGGATACGGCGATTGTCGTCGAGGGCTATATGGATGTGGTGGCGCTGGCCCAGCACGGGATTGGCAATGCGGTGGCGACGCTCGGTACGGCGACCACGGCAACTCACGTGCAAAAGCTTTTTCGCCAGGTCGATCGCATCGTCTACTGTTTTGATGGTGACGCAGCCGGCCGCAAGGCCGCCTGGCGGGCGCTGGAAAATAGCCTGGAAGTGCTGCCCGAGAAAAAAAGCATCGGTTTTGTTTTTTTGCCCGAGGCCGACGATCCTGACAGCTTTGTACGCGACCAGGGCGCGGAGTCTTTCGAGCGCATGATCACGCAGGCCATGCCGCTTTCCGAATTTCTGTTGCGTGAACTGGCGTCCCATTCCGACATGACCAGCGCTGAGGGACGAGCCAATTTGGTGGCCGAGGCCAAACCTCT
The DNA here is from genome assembly GCF_029255185.1 of Propionivibrio sp. Classification (GTDB taxonomy): domain Bacteria; phylum Pseudomonadota; class Gammaproteobacteria; order Burkholderiales; family Rhodocyclaceae; genus Propionivibrio. Next base: position 63,252 of record NZ_JAPUVO010000117.1, on the reverse strand, counting down.
GCTCGGCCGCTTGCAAACGCCATTATTGCGACTACAGTTGGTTAAGCGTTTGGCTGAAGCCAGCGGGTTCTCACAGCCCGAGGTTGAACGTCTGTGCGACTTACGGCCGATTGCCCGGGCCGCGCCGGCGCGGGTGCCCAGGCAAGCACCGTCGTTATTGCGGCCCTTGTTGCGCCTGTTGCTGCAAAAGCCGGAACTGGCCAAGGGTCTGCCGCTTGGTGCACTGGCACCCAATTTGGCGGAAGCACGTGCGGTGGAGCATTTGTGTAAAACGATTCTGGCGGCGGGCGATCCGGCGCCACCGTATGCGGTTTTGCTGGAACGTTTGCGTGGCAGTGAAGACGAAAACATCCTGCGTGAAGCGGCGGCTGAACTGATGCAGCAGCCCTTTGCCGAAGAGGATATCGATGCCGAGTTTGATGGCGCAGTCAAACGTCTGGTTGAGGGTGAAAGTAAGCGGGCTTTTGCCAACTTGCAAGAGAAAGTGTACAGGCTCGGCGTTGCCGGGCTGTCGGGCGAAGAGAAGCAGCACTACTTGCAGGCCCTGAGCGCCAGCGGGCGGGTCGGCTAAAGCAAGGCAAGTTGTGATACAATTCGAGGTTTTTCCAATACAACGCTAACCGGGAATTGGTCATGGCAAGGGAAAAGGCAATAAGCAGTAAGTCAGCAAAAGCTAAAGCAGCCGAGCTGTTGGCACAACTTGGCGGTCAGCCTTCACCGATTGATGATGAGACACGCAAGACGCGCCTCAAAACATTGATCAAGCTGGGCAAAGAGAGGGGTTTCCTGACCTACGCTGAAGTCAACGACCATCTGCCGGATGACGTCGTCGATGCCGAGCAGATCGAAAACATCATCAGCACCTTTAATGACATGGGTATCCAGGTCTATGACGAGGCGCCAGATGCCGAGACGCTGCTCATGTCCGATGCTGCGGCGCCGGTGGCCGCCGACGATGCTGATGTGGAAGAGCAGGCTGAGCAAGCGTTGTCTACCGTCGACTCCGAGTTTGGTCGCACGACCGACCCGGTGCGCATGTACATGCGTGAGATGGGCTCGGTCGAACTGCTAACACGCGAAGGCGAAATCGAAATTGCCAAGCGTATCGAAGACGGCCTCAAGCACATGATTCAGGCCATTTCGGCCTGCCCGACCACGATTGCCGAAATCGTTGATTGCGCCGACAAGATCGCCTGCGACGAGATGCGCATCGACGAGTTGATCGATGGTCTGATCAACTCTAACGCCGACGAAATCATCGAAGAACTGGCTGAAGACGAAGAAGCCGAAGTCGAGGGTGAGGAAGCCGAAGACGTCGAAGCGGCTGAAGGTGCTGCTGCTGCAGCGTCCCTGCTCAAACTCAAGGAAGAAGGTTTGGAGCGCTTCAATGTCATCAAGTCGCTCTACGTCAAGGCGCACGGTGCTCTGCTCAAGAAAGGCTCGCAGGATAAGGTCTATCTGAAGCTCCAGGAGAAAATCTCGGAAGAGATGATGGGCATTCGCTTCACCTCCAAGACCATCGAGCGCCTGTGCGAATCGGTGCGTGGCATGGTCGAGGAAGTTCGTGGCTGCGAGCGCAAGATTCAGCGCATTTGCGTCGATACCGTGCGCATGCCGCGCCCGCATTTCATCAAGGTCTTTCCAGGCAACGAGCTTAATCTCGACTGGGTCGACGCCGAGCTCGCATCGGCCAGCAGCAAAGCCTATGCCCCTGTTCTGACGCGCAATGCTCCCAACGTCAAGGAAGAGCAGAAAAAACTACTGGCCCTGCAAGACCGCATTGGCATTCCACTCAAGGAACTGAAAGACATCAACAAGCAGATGTCCACCGGCGAAGCCAAGGCACGTCGCGCCAAGCGTGAAATGACCGAAGCCAACCTGCGCCTGGTCATCTCGATCGCCAAGAAATACACCAACCGCGGCCTACAGTTCCTCGACCTGATTCAGGAAGGCAATATCGGCCTGATGAAGGCGGTGGACAAGTTTGAATACCGTCGCGGCTACAAGTTCTCGACTTACGCCACCTGGTGGATCCGCCAGGCCATCACGCGCTCGATTGCCGATCAGGCGCGCACCATCCGCATCCCGGTGCACATGATCGAGACGATCAACAAGATGAACCGCATCTCCCGCCAGATTCTGCAGGAGACCGGTCTCGAAGCTGATCCTGCGACGTTGGCCAAGAAGATGGAAATGCCGGAAGAAAAGATCCGCAAAATCCTCAAGATCAGCAAGGAGCCGATCTCGATGGAAACGCCGATCGGCGACGACGACGACTCGCATCTTGGCGACTTCATTGAGGATTCGGCGACGCTTGCCCCGACCGATGCGGCGCTCTTTTCGAGCCTGCGCTTCATCACCAAGGACGTGCTCGACACCCTGACCCCGCGCGAAGCCAAAGTGCTGCGCATGCGCTTTGGCATCGAAATGAATACGGACCACACGCTGGAAGAAGTCGGCAAGCAATTCGACGTCACCCGTGAGCGTATCCGCCAGATCGAAGCCAAGGCCCTACGCAAGTTGCGTCACCCGTCGCGTTCAGACAAGCTGCGCAGCTTCCTCGACAGTGGCAGCAGTTAAGCCTTTTCGGGCCTGTAGCTCAGTTGGTTAGAGCAGAGGACTCATAATCCTCTGACATCTCAACCGAGCATTTTCAGTGGCCCTTGTGCAGCAAGGCTTCCAGGCCGATTTCGGCTGACCTGGAAGAGCAGTAAAACAGTCGTCTGGTCCATTTCTGGTCCAGCTTTGGAGCGGACGACAAACTGCCGACACACCCCGATTGGGGCATGCCGGTAGAATTGCAGTTTCGGGCCTGTAGCTCAGTTGGTTAGAGCAGAGGACTTAGCGAGATGAGCCTAAACACCGGGTAACGGGTGCACGGCAAGTTTCTACTGGGTTGCCCGTCGCCAAGTTCGCTCTGGCGGCAGGTAGAACTGGTCAAAGTCGGTGAAAGCTAATTCCTGCGGGAGATGCCAATACCGAGCCAAGCCCCCGTCTCGACGGGGGAAGGTGTAGAGACTAGACGGCCAGCCTGTAATGGGAAGGTATAGTCCAGACCACAAACCCGAAAGGGGCGGTGAAAACCGTAGTGGTAAGCATAATCCTTTGGTCCAGGGTTCAAGTCCCTGCGGGCCCACCAGATCGAGCCCCAACCGTTTCGGTTGGGGCTTTTTCTTTGACCGTGTGCCATCAACTCGTACTGACCGAAACCGCTGATCTAGTTAGACTATCGTCATGCAGATAACTTTAAGCCAATTGGAGTCGCACCTCTGGGAGTCCGCCAACATCCTGCGCGGCCCTGTCGATGCGGCCGACTTCAAGACCTACATCTTCCCGCTTCTCTTCTTCAAGCGGATTTGCGACGTGTGGGACGAGGAATACGATGAGATCGTCGATGAAACCGGCGATGCCGAGTTAGCCCTCTTCCCCGAGTCGCATCGCTTTCAGATTCCGGATGACTGCCACTGGAATGACGTTCGTGCCGTGGCGACCAACGTTGGCAATGCCCTGCAGCGCGCCATGCGCGAAATCGAAAAAGCCAACCCGGACACTCTGTACGGCGTTTTCGGCGATGCCCAGTGGACCAACAAGGATCGCCTCTCCGATGCCCTGCTCAAGGATCTGATCGAGCATTTCTCGCGCATCTCCTTCGGCAACAAAGACATCGCCTCGGACGTACTCGGCGATGCCTACGAATACCTGATCAAGAAATTCGCCGACGCCACCAACAAGAAGGCCGGCGAGTTCTATACCCCGCGCAGCGTGGTGCGACTGATGATCGAGATGCTCGACCCCAAGGAAGGCGAGACCATCTACGATCCGGCCTGCGGCACCGGCGGCATGCTGCTTGCCGCCGTCCAGCACGTGAAGGAACGTCATGGCGACGTGAAACGTCTGTGGGGCAAGCTCTACGGCCAGGAGAAAAACCTCACCACCTCGTCCATCGCCCGCATGAACCTGTTCCTGCACGGCATCGAGGACTTCCAGATCGTGCGCGGCGACACCCTGCGTAATCCGGCCTTCTTTGAGGTCGATCGCCTGGCCAACTTCGACTGCGTGATCGCCAATCCGCCCTTCTCCCTGGAAAAGTGGGGTGAGGAGTTATGGATCAACGATCCCTTCGGCCGCAACTTCGCCGGCCTGCCGCCATCGAGCAGCGGCGACTTCGCCTGGGTGCAGCACATGGTCAAGTCGATGGCCGAGGGTGCCGGACGCATGGCCGTCGTGCTGCCGCAGGGCGCTCTGTTCCGCAAGGGCGCTGAAGGCAGCATTCGACAGAAGCTGCTGGAGATGGATCTGGTCGAGGCCGTCATCGGCCTGGCGCCCAACCTGTTCTACGGCACGGGCCTCGCCGCCTGCATCCTTGTGCTGCGCAAGAAGAAGCCTGCCCGGCGGCGCAAGAAGGTGATGATCGCTGACGCTTCGCGCCTGTTCAGACGCGGTCGGGCGCAGAACTATCTGGAGCCGGAGCACGCCCTCGAAATCCAGGGCTGGTTCGAGAAGTACGAAGACGTGCAGGACGCCGTGCGCATTGTCAGTATCGACGAAATCAAGGCCGAGGACTGGACGCTCAACATCTCCCGCTACGTGCTGCCGCCCCTGCAAGAGGACATTCCCCCGCTGCCGGAGGCCATTGCCGCCTTCAAGGATGCACTGACCCGTTGCCGGGAGGCCGAGGATCGGCTTGCACGGGTAATGGTCGAGGGAGGCTGGCTGCAATGACCCATGCAACCAAAGCGCGAATCTCCCAACAAGAACTCGAATCCTACCTGTGGGGCGCCGCCGTCCTGCTGCGCGGCCTCATCGATGCCGGCGACTACAAGCAGTTCATCTTCCCGCTGCTATTCTTCAAGCGTATCTCGGATGTCTGGGACGAGGAATACCAGGCAGCGCTAGCCGACTCGGATGGCGACCTGTCATACGCCGAATTCGCCGAGAACCACCGCTTCCAGATTCCCCAGGGCGCGCACTGGAACGACGTGCGCCAGGTGCCGAAGAATGTCGGCATGGCGATCCAGTCGGCCCTCCGGCAATTGGAGTCGGCCAACCCCGATCTACTCGCCGGTATCTTCGGTGATGCGCCGTGGACCAACCGCGAGCGTCTGCCGGACGAAACCCTCAAAAACCTGATTGAGCATTTCTCGACGCAAACGCTCTCGGTGGCCAACGTTCCCGAAGACGAGCTCGGCAACGCCTACGAATTCCTGATCAAGAAGTTCGCCGACGATTCCGGCCACACGGCCGCCGAGTTCTACACCAACCGCACCGTCGTGCACCTGATGACGCAACTGCTCGCGCCCCAGGCCGGCGAGTCGATCTACGACCCCACCTGCGGCACCGGCGGCATGCTCATTTCGGCGCTGGCCGAGGTCAAGCGTAGCGGCGGCGAATATCGCACGCTCAAGCTCTACGGGCAGGAACGCAATCTGATCACCTCCGGCATCGCCCGGATGAACCTCTTTCTGCATGGCGTCGAGGACTTCCAGATCAGCCGGGGCGATACCCTGGCCGCCCCGCAGCACATCGAGGGTGACCGGTTGCGCCAGTTTGACGTAATCCTGGCCAACCCACCGTATTCGATCAAGCAATGGGATCGTGACGCCTGGGGGCAGGATAAATGGGGCCGCAACTTCCTCGGCACCCCGCCGCAAGGCCGGGCCGACTATGCGTTCCAGCAGCACATCCTGGCCAGCTTGAGTGACAAGGGCCGCTGCGCCATCCTCTGGCCACACGGCGTACTGTTCCGCAACGAAGAACAGTCCATGCGCGCCAAGATGGTCGAGCTGGATTGGGTCGAGGCGGTAATCGGCCTGGGCCCGAACCTGTTCTACAACTCGCCGATGGAGTCCTGCGTCGTCGTCTGCAACCGGCGCAAGCCAGCCGCACGCAAGGGCAAGGTGCTGTTCATCGACGCCTTGAACGAAGTGACGCGGGAGCGGGCGCAGAGCTTCCTCAAGCCGGAACACCAACAACGCATCTTGCAAAATTTCCGGGCCTACGCCACTGAGGAAGGATTCTCGGCTGTCGCGACACGTGAGCAAATTGCCGCAAATGGTGCGAACCTATCGATTCCGCTCTACGTGAAACGGTCGACCGCAGCAACGAACAGCAACGGCACCAACGAAGTCGTCAGCCTGCGTTCGGCCTGGGAAAAATGGCAAACCGATGGCCGCGCGTTTTGGCAGCAGATGGACGCCATCGTGGAAACGCTCGATGGACTGGAAGCCCAGGAGGTCGAGCGTGGCTGAGAAGACATTGAAACCCGGCTGGAAGACCTGGCGCTTTGAGCAGATGGCGGCCAACGTCAATGTGCGCATCGACAATCCATCCGAATCCGGCATGGAACATTACGTTGGGCTGGAGCATCTCGACCCTGATTCGTTACGCATCCGCCGCTGGGGTAGCCCGAGCGATGTAGAGGCGGGAAAGCTTTTCTTCAAAACTGGCGACATCATTTTTGCCAAGCGGCGCGCTTACCAGCGCAAGCTGTGCGTTGCCGAGTTCGATGGCATCTGCTCGGCCCACGCCATGGTGCTGCGCGCAAAGCCCGAGGTCGTTTTGCCGGAGTTCCTGCCCTTCTTCATGCAGAGTGATCTGTTCATGAATCGAGCGATTGAGATTTCGGTGGGCTCGCTGTCGCCGACAATCAATTGGAAGACGATGGCGATACAGGAGTTCTCGCTGCCTCCGATGGAGGAGCAGCAGCGAACAGTTAATTTGCTGATGGCTTTGGAAGACCAGATTGGAGCAATCCGAGTCGCGCTAACGGCAGCTACCAAGTTGCGAAAGTCAGCGGCACTGGATGCATTTTCGTCAGTAGATGGCCAGAGTCTAAAAATGGGAGCAGTTGCCGACATACGCAACGGCACAACGCCCAGAAGGGCACGAGATGAATACTGGAAGGGCTCGATTCCATGGTTGCCGACCGGCAAAGTTAATGACCGAATCATTGAAGCCGCAGATGAGTTTATTACCGAGCAAGCACTTGAAGAATGTCCACTGACACTGATTCCAGCGGGCTCGACGCTCGTTGCGATGATCGGCGAAGGGCAGACGAGAGGGCGAGCAGCAATGCTGGCAATTGAAGCATGCATTAATCAGAATTTTGGTGCGGTTATCCCAGGCAACACTCTTGATCCTTGGTATCTGTTCTATTTTCTGGAAAGCAACTACGAAGCCTTGCGTCACTGGTCACAGGGCACGAACCAGCACGCACTGAGCTGCGGGTTATTGAAGGACTTTCCGATACCGGTTCCAGGTCTGGATAGGCAACGTGAAATCGTTGAATCCATTAGGGACATAGAGGTCAGTGAACAGCAATTGGTAGCCAGACTTAAGAAAGCAGCCGATATGAGGCAGGTCGCCCATCAAGTGGCATTGTCCGTGGAGTAACCAGATGGCGATTTTTAACGAAGCCAACACCGTCGAAGCCTACCTCTACGACCTGCTCTCCGGCTCCAGCAAGCCTGTTGCGGTCAACGCTGTTCAGGAGCCAGAAAGCCATTACGGCCGCAACCACAAGGGCCTCGGCTGGCGCCGTCTCGCCAGCGCCGACTTTCCGCGCCAGCCGCAGGAAGTGCTGGTCGAGTCCTGGGTGCGCGAGGCGCTGATCCGCCTCAACCCGGAAATCGCTGCCCAGCCCGACCGCGCCGACGAAGTGCTGTATCGGCTGCGCGCCATCGTGCTGTCGGTGCGCTCCGACGGCCTGATTCGCGCCAACGAGGAAATGATGGCGTGGATCAGGGGCGAACGCTCGATGCCCTTCGGCCAGAACAATGAACATGTGCCGGTGCGGGTGATCGATTTCGACAACCTGGAGCAGAACCAATACGTCGTCACCCAGCAATTCACCTTCCGCGCTGGCAGCGCCGAACGTCGCGCCGACCTGATGCTGGTGGTCAATGGCCTGCCGCTGGTACTGATCGAGGCCAAGACGCCGACGCGGGCGGCAGTGAGCTGGGTCGATGGCGCCTTGCAGGTGCATGACGACTACGAGAAGTTCGTGCCCGAGTTATTTGTCTGCAATGTGTTCTCGGTGGCCACTGAGGGCAAGGAATACCACTATGGCTCGCTCGGCCTTCCGGTCAAGGATTGGGGGCCGTGGAATCTGGATGCCGATGGCGGTGACCCGCAACGGCATCCCTTGCATGGTTTGAAGCTCGCCGCCGAGAGTATGCTGCGGCCGCATGTGGTGCTGGATATCCTCTCCAGTTTCACCCTGTTCGCCACAGACAAGAAAAAGCGCCGCATCAAGATCATCTGCCGATACCAGCAATACGAGGCAGCGAACAAGATCGTCGAGCGGGTGCTGGCCGGTTACCCCAAGAAGGGCTTGATCTGGCACTTCCAGGGTTCGGGCAAATCGCTGTTGATGGTGTTCGCGGCGCAGAAACTGCGCCTGCATCCCCGACTGAAAAATCCGACCGTATTGATCGTGGTCGACCGGATCGACCTCGATACCCAGATCACCGGCACCTTCACCGGGGCCGACATCCCGAATCTGGAGAAGGCCGAGACGCGCGACAAGCTGCAGCAACTGCTGGCGCAGGATGTGCGCAAGATCATCATCACCACGATCTTCAAGTTCGGCGAGGCGGATGGTGCACTCAACGAGCGCAGCAACATCATCGCCCTGGTCGATGAGGCACACCGCACCCAGGAGGGCGACTTGGGCCGCAAGATGCGCGATGCTCTGCCGAACGCCTTTCTGTTCGGCCTGACCGGTACGCCGATCAATCGTTTCGACAAGAACACCTTTTACGCCTTCGGTGCCGATGAGGATGCCAAGGGTTACATGAGCCGTTACGGCTTCGAGGAGTCGATTCGCGACGGAGCGACGCTGAAGCTGCACTTCGAGCCGCGTCTGCTGGAATTGCATATCGACAAGGCCGCCATCGACGCCGCATTCAAGGAGATGACCGGCGGGCTCTCCGATATCGACAAGGACAACCTCGGTAAAACCGCCGCCAAGATGGCGGTGCTGGTCAAGACGCCGGAGCGCATCCGGCGCGTTTGCGAGGACATCGTTCAGCATTTCCAGAACAAGGTGGAACCGAACGGCTTCAAGGGCCAGATCGTCACCTTCGACCGCGAATCCTGCCTGCTCTACAAGACCGAACTGGACAAGCTGCTGCCGCCGGAGGCGAGCGAGGTCGTCATGACCGTCAACGCCAACGAGCCCCAATACAAGGCGTTCAGTCGTAGCCGGGATGAAGAGGAACGTCTGCTGGATCGCTTCCGCGACCCAAACGATCCGCTGAAGCTGATCATCGTCACGTCCAAACTGCTGACTGGCTTTGATGCGCCGATTCTCCAGGCGATGTACCTCGACAAGCCGCTGCGCGACCACACGCTGTTGCAGGCCATCTGCCGGGTGAACCGGACGTACTCCGAACAGAAGACCCACGGCCTGATCGTGGACTACCTCGGCATCTTCGACGATGTGGCCAAGGCGCTGGAATTCGACGACAAGAGCGTAACGGCGGTGGTGTCGAACATTCAGGAATTGAAGGACCGGTTACCCGAGGCAATGCAGAAATGTCTGGCCTTCTTTGCCGGCGTCGATCGCACCGTCGAGGGTTACGAAGGACTGATCGCCGCCCAGCAATGCCTACCCAATAACGAGGTGCGCGACAACTTCGCCGGAGCGTTTAGCCTGCTCAATAAGTTGTGGGAGGCCATTTCGCCCGACACCATCCTTGGCCAGTACGAGAAGGACTACAAGTGGCTGTCGCAGGTGTATCAGTCGGTGCAGCCCTCCAGCGGCCACGGCAAGCTGATCTGGCATTCCCTTGGGGCCAAGACCATCGAACTGATCCATCAGAACGTGCATGTCGATGCCGTCCGCGATGACCTCGATACGCTGGTGCTGGATGCCGATTTGCTGGAAGCGGTGCTGTCGAATCCTGATCCGACGAAGACCAAGGAAATCGATATCAAGGTGGCGCGACGACTGCGCAAGCACCTCGGCAACCCGAAATTCAAGGCGCTTTCAGAACGGCTCGATGCCCTGCGGGATCGCTTCGAGTCCGGCGTGCTGAACAGCGTCGAGTTCCTGAAGCAACTGCTGCAACTGGCCAGGGAAGTGCTTCAGGCCGAGAAGGACGTGCCGCCGGAGGAAGATGAGGATCGCGGCAAGGCGGCGCTGACCGATCTATTCAATGAAGTCAAAACCGCCGAGACGCCGATCATGGTCGAGCGCGTGGTGGCGGACATCGACGAGATCGTGCGCCTAGTGCGCTTCCCCGGCTGGCAGGACACTCTGGCCGGTGAACGGGAGATAAAGAAGGCGCTGCGGAAGGCGCTGTTCAAGTACAAGCTACATGCCGATGAGGAGTTGTTCGAAAAGGCGTACAGCTACATTCGGCAGTACTACTGAGTATCGCGGCCCCGATGCAGCTCAGCTGAATCAGCTTGAGATATCTGACCAAAGGATTTTCAGATGGCTATTCACCAATATCCGGTAGAGGTTCAACCTGATCACCTGGAAAAAATCACGCGGGCCAAGCCCATACAAGCTCTATCGGAATTGGTCTGGAATGGTCTAGACGCTGATGCGACCCGTGTCAGCGTCAGCTTCGAGGAAAATGATCTCGGTGCTCTCGATCGCATTACCGTCCGTGACAATGGAAGCGGTCTTTCCTACGGCGATGCACCAGAACGATTTCGTCGCCTCGGTGGCTCCTGGAAGCGTCCGGGTGCCACGACCGCTAACGGACGATTTTTACACGGTCAGGAAGGTAGAGGGCGCTTCAAGGCGTTTGCCATCGGGGGTTTTGCGGAATGGGCCGTTACGTACCATCGAGATGGCAAGTGCTGGTCGTACACGATAACGATGTCTGGGGGTGACATCCGCCATGTTTCCATCTCGGATGAGGTTGAAGCCGAGCCGGATACTGAAACGGGCATCACCCTCACAATTACGGAACCTGTTAAAGATTTTCGATCGCTTGATAGCGAATCTGCGCTGACCGAACTGACCCAGATTTTTGCGTTGTATCTCGCAGACTACGGTGATGTAACCATTCTCGTTGGCGGGCAACGAATCGACCCGACCACGGTCATCGCCAGCCGCAAGGCATTCAATCTTGCCGACATCGAAGTGTCCGGTAAGGTCCATCCTGTAAGGTTGGAGATCGTCGAATGGAATGGGGTGTTAAACCGTACCCTTTTTCTTTGCAACGACAAGCGTTTTCCGCTAACCCAAGTCGATCGACGCTTTCATATCGGCAACTTCCAATTCTCGGCCTACCTGCAATCTTCCTATCTCAGCGTCGCGCAGCAGGAAGGAACCATCGAATTGGCGGAGATGCAGCAACCGATCGTGATCGCAATTGAGGAAGCGATCAAGAGTATCAAAGACTACTTCCGGAACCGCGCTGCTGAAGAAGCACGTAGCTTCGTGCAGGAATGGAAAGCTGAGGCAATCTACCCCTACCAGGGGGAGGCCGTTACCCATGTCGAACAAGTCGAGCGCCAAGTTTTCGACATCGTGGCACTCAACGTCGCCCGACATCTCCCAGACTTTGCCGATTCACCGTCGAAAAATAGAGCATTCCAGTTGCGAATGCTGCGCCAGGCAATCGAAAAAAGCCCTGATGATCTGCAGTTGATCCTGACCGAAGTACTTAACCTTCCCAAACGAAAGCGGGATGAACTTTCCGAATTACTGCGTGACGTATCTCTGTCTTCAATCATCAGCGCAGCGAAAGTCGTGTCCGATAGGCTTAAATTTATTGCCGGCCTCGACGCAGTGCTCTTCGATCCGGAGCCAAAGAAACGGCTCAAAGAACGCTCACAGCTTCACAGAATCATCGCCGAAAACTGCTGGTTGTTCGGTGAAGAGTATGCGCTTTCTGTCGACGATCAATCACTGACGGAGGTACTTCGATCGCACAAAAAACTTCTGGGCGAGGATGTTGTCATCGACGCGCCGGTCAAGCATATCTCGCAGACACGAGGTATTGTGGATTTGGTTCTTTCAAAGGCAATACGCCAGCATCGGGCCAACGCCCTCACTCACTTGGTTGTCGAGCTTAAAGCGCCCAAGGTGCCCATCAACACCGATGAAATTTCACAGATTGAAGGATATGCCGCGTCGATCATGGATGACGTTCGATTCCGCAATGTTGGAGTGAACTGGGTGTTTTGGGTCATCAGCGACGAACTGGGGCCGCACGCGAAATTCCGCATTGCAGGCGAGCCCACGGGTTTGATCCACAAAGCTGGCAACGTCTCGATTTTCATCAAGACCTGGGCACAAGTTCTTGATGAAAATCGGTCTCGGCTGCAGTTTTTCCAAGAGCGCCTGGAGTACAAGGCCGATAAAGGTGAATCCTTGAAACACCTGCAAGAACGCCATGCACAGTATCTGGAAGGTGTATTCGATGACGAACAAGAACTAACAGCGACTGATGAAGAGGTCGTCAATGAAGTTTAGTCCGAATGGACCGGCAACTGCCCCAGATCCTTGTAGATACAACTCTACGGATTGGAGGTCGTAAAGTTCTAACTTGCGCACTCCACTGACAACTTGGTTTTGGATGCTAGCTGCTTTCAGCAAACGAAGCGATCAGACTGGACTTCTCGATCTTTCAGCTTGATCACGGTGAGACTTGGCCGAGTTACGGTCACGCAAATTTCAATGGTAAAGAAAGCCGAGAGGGTCCCCCCTCCCGGCCTTCCCGTAGCGCTGTCTAAACAGCCGCGCAGTACTCGATCACTTCCTCGGCTGACAGATCGAAACGATAACCTGCCTCGATAGTGTTCAGTCTCGGATCGACGAGCCTGAAGCCGCCGCAGTTATCGATTCTGCCGATTCCGCGGCGGGACTTCTGAGCCACCAGCCCAACGCGTTTTGCCTTACGGCGGGCGCGTTGCTCAAGGGCTTTCTCTGCACGTACTTGCTGGTTCGACATGGCGAACTCCTTTCTAACGAAATGACAAATAGAAAAAGGAGCGCCGGCTGGATGCGTTCGAGGGTATCCAGTACCCGCCTCATGACTTTTGGAAGAAACTACCCTTGCTGCGATACAACCCCTAACCAAGGAAGACCATGACTCACCAAAGCACGCTCGACACCGGTCACCCGGTGTCGCCCGAACGTGCTGAAACGATAGTCTCATTTCGCCACGGCATCAACAGGTCATAACCTCCTTCGCCGACGGTCGAGCGCCCAACCTCCGGCGGTAGCTCTCCGTTTCCTCAGCACGCGAATGACTAACGGCAAGCCCACCGAAAGATCACCCGCCACCAGGCTCCGTTAGGCACCACTTTTTGCCTCCAAACCTCGAAACAAAGCGATAGGGAATCCCCCCTGTCACCTGGAGACATCGCACATGCAACCATCCATCCTCCGGTCGTCCCGCTGGCTCGCCCAGCGGCTCGGCTTGTCCCTGACGACCGTCGAGCGTCTGCGCGCGTCCGGCTCCCAGCACATCCCGCCAGCCATCAAGATCGGCCGCTCGATCCGCTACGACGAAGCGACCGTAGAGCGCTGGTTGGCCGAACGCCAATCCGCCACGCCTACACAACCCGCGCCTGCGACTCAAGGAGCTGACCATGTGGCTTCCTGACATCGAGATCGCGATCACCCTCCCGAAGGGTCCGTTCCGGATTCATCCGGATGCCACGCGCACGGTCGGCCCGTTGCTGTGCACGCACCACAATGGGCAATGGTGGCTGGCTCACCCCGAAGGGGTTCGACGGGGCCAACTCTGCCCTGGCGCCTGGGTCAACCTTTATGAAGGCATCCAAGCCGACGGAACGCAATTCCTGATGCCGGTATTCAGCTATGCCAACGGCGCGGAACCCGATACGCAACCGTTCCTCGATGGCGCAGTCCAGCTCGCCCGCAAACAATGGGTCGAGATCAAAGGCGTGTTGCACGATGACTCCTGCCACCTCGTGCCCGTCGAGAAAAACCTGCCCGAGCCCGATGGCTGGTCACCGCATGTCTTCGCCGACCTCGTCGATAACGGGTTTGGTGGTCGCTATCTGGGATCGTGGCGCGACGTCATGATCCATATCCTTGGCGCGCGCGAATTCGTCGTTCACACGCCGCGCCCGGATTACTTCTACTGGATGCGCAAGCAATTCGACCCGGAAGACACGCAACTCGACCACGAACGCGGCATGGATATCACCGACTAGATCCGCAGGCGCGACCGCTCGCCGCTGACGATCTATGACGCGGCGTCGGACCGTAACCTGCCAGGTCCATATCATCTCCTTGACCCCGGTCGCCGTCATGGCGCCCGGGGCTTTTCTTTTCTGACTCCAGGAGATCACCCCATGCTGCCCCTTGCCGCCATCCCCCTCACCGAAATCGCTGTCGGTACCGTCGTTGGCGTCATCGTCGCCGCACTCGCCCCCGAGCGCATCGACGTGACGGTCAAGTTCAAAGACAAGTCCTGACCACAACAAGAGCCTTCGGCGACGCTATGGGCTCAAAAATCTGAAAGCGTCGTACCCCTCGGAAGCCCGATGACCACCACCGGTCATCGGGCTTCATCTTTTTCCGGTTCCGATTCGAGGAGCATTTCATGACTGCACCGAACACAACGCAATACCTGCGCCTGAAGTCCGATACCGCCCCCAAGCTTGGCCTGCGCGCCTCAGGGGGAATCCACTACTCGATCCTGTGCGACGCCGATCGCCAGAATCTTTTTGTCATGGTCACCGGCAACGACGGCGGCGGCTACTTCTCGAAGGAGATCACGCCGATGTCCAACATCCTTGCCTGCCTGCCGACCGACGGCACAGCGTTTTCAGGCAAGACGCTCGCCAAGGCCTGCGTCTCGCGCACGGCAAATCAGCCCGGCTTCCTGATGGCAATCACTCGTCATGAAGGCCTGACGGCAGCCGCATCGGACAAGCCGCACCAGCATGTCCGAACCGGCGATGTCGAAGCGTGGTCAGCCGCCCTGCTTGCTCTTCCCGGCGAGCCCTATGTCCCGGTCTTCATCGGCGAGGCATCGGCCCCGGTCACGCAAGCGGCCGTCGATCCCGACCCCGCGCCGAGCGAGCAAAGCGCGGCTGTGACAAAGCGCACCAAGCGCGTGTCGAAACGTGCTGCGGCCACCGGCGATGCGTCCGCTTAACCGGCATTCCGATCTTGGCGGGCTCGATCCGGCCTTGCAGTCAGTCATCACGACTTGCCTGCAGCGCTGGATCGACGCTGAGGTGCTGTACGACCCCGACACAGAGACGCCGGTCTATCTGGTCGAGGCCGGCGACACGGGCGAGCAACTGACCACGGCAAGCAGCCTGCTCGCCGCGATCGACGATCCGGACGGCTGCCCGCCCTTCGAGTGGGTGACCGATTTCGGCTGCTGCTTCGAGGCCGCACTGATCCTGTCCGACGACGGGAGCGGCCTGTCGCTGATCGTCCCCAAAACGCCGGGCATCTCATCCGCCCTGCTCGACCTCTGCGCCCGGCTTGCCACTGACGATGTACCGGCGGACTGATCCCCGCCCGCTTCTCTTCCCTGTCGTTTCACATCCGCTGCGCCGCCCACCCGATCGAATCGGGTCTGGGCGGTGTTTACTTTTTCTGGAGGACACCATGAATCAAACCGTCACATCCGCCAGCACGCGCAACCTACCGCGCTTCCCGCTTGGTCAGGTGGTCGCGACGCCGGGCGCACTGGCGCTGCTGGAGCGCTATGGACTGACCGCCTCACAGTTTCTTGCCCGCCATGTGCGTGGCGACTGGGGTGATGTGCCGCCCGAGGACGCCGCCGCGAACGATCAGGCCATTACCGGAGGGCATCGCGTCCTATCGGCCTATCCGGTCGGCGATAAGCGGGTCTGGATCATTTCCGAGTGGGACCGGTCGGTGACGACCGTGCTCATGCCATCGGAGTATTGAGCCGTGGATGCGCCGAAATACGTCCCGCCTACCGACCCACTGGTCGCCGATGTGGTCGCCCGGCTCGATGCTGAAGCGCTCGAACGCTGGAATGAGCGCGCCGGAATTATCGAGTTCAGTTGTCCCGGCACGTCACGCGGTCATGCCGAAGCCCTGGCGTTGATCGACCTGCTTCGGCAGCAATCTTGGTGGCTGACCGGCCTGCTGGCGATTCAGATCGAACTCGACGGAAGCACTGAGTGGGTGCTGACCTGTGACCCGGTGGCCGCGCGACACTTCTTTGCCGACATCGGCGCCGATGAAGTCGCCGTGTTGAACCCCGCCGATGTTGTCCACCAGCAATACGGTGGCGTCGCGATGCTCGGCACGGTCGGTTGATCGCTGCCTTCCGCTTCCTCATAAACCAGAGATGGACCGGAGGTCGTACTTGCTGCGACCTCCGCTGCGGCGTGGCCGCCGACGTGCCCAGAAAGCACAAGGCTTGATGACTGGCGCTCACCGGAATGTCGCGTGTGGTCGTTGGTTTCGTTCTCCAAGCACCCGCGCAGCACCTCGAATCGGACCGCCGGTTCATCTCGATTTTTTTCAACTGCTTTCGATGGAGGATCGACGATGCAACGTCGCATTCGTTTTACCCGGAAGGTCATCGATGGCCTTCCTCCTTGTCCGCCCGATCACGGCGGACGCGAGATTGAATACACCTCACTGGAGGCCCCGCCGGGATTGCGATTGGTCGTCAACAAGCGCGGCGCGAAATCCTGGCTCCAGCGCTACACGATGCCGACCGGCCGTGGCCCCGGCCTCAAGCGGGCGATCAAGCTCGGTGACTATCCGTCGATCGATCCGGCAGAAGCCTGCCGAATCGCGATGGAACACCGCGCCAACATCGGTCGGGGGATCGATCCGCTAGCGGTGCGTCAGGAGTTCATCGCTGAGCCAACGCTGAATGAGTTCTTTGACGAAGAATATTGGCCGCAGCAGGGTCGGCACCTCAAAAGCGCTGCCTGCTTGGAGACACGCTGGCGATTACACATCGCACCGGAATTCGGGAACCTACGCTTCAGTCAGCTTCGCCCGTCCGACGTGATGCGGTTTCACAACCGCAATCGCGAACGACGTTGTGCAGCGACGGCGAATCGCATCCTCGCTTTGTTGAAGCGTGTCTGCAACGTCGCGATCATGCTTGAACGCTGCGACAAGAATCCCTGTCGCGGTGTGCGCCTGCATCCCGAGATGAACATTCGTCGGCGCGTCCTGGCTGGCGACGAACTACGCCGGTTCATCCACGAATGCCAACAAGAAAAATCACGGGTGACTGCGGACTTCCTGATGTTCGCCCTCGCTACCGCAGCGCGCCGTGAAGAATGCTTACAGGCTCAGTGGAGCGAGTTTTCTATCGACGACCGACTCTGGCGCATTCCGGCTGAGCGCGCGAAAAGTGCGCGGTCGCGCTTGATCCCGTTGAACGATTTTGCCCTCAACATCTTGAAAGCCCGAAGGGAAGCCACGACCGGCGACTACGTGTTTCCGGGCAAGCGTGGTGGCTACCTCGTCAATCCGATGAAGGTCTTCGAGCAGATCAAGGCACGCGCCGGGATCGAGGACCTGCACATCCACGATTTGCGACGAAGCGCGGCGTCTCTGATCCTCAACACAGGGGGTGGCGGTACGGGCGGGCTCGTCTTGGCGCAAAACCTTCTCGGCCACGCGAGCAGTATCCTGACCTCGACGCGGTATGCCTTCCTCGCGGACCAGAACCTGATCGATGCCAGTTCAAGACTGGGTTCGGCGTTGGCCGGGGTCAGCGATGGCACTACGCCGTCACCCGCTCATTCAGGCTAGTCGCCTTCATAGAAGATGGGGCAACGGCTTTCGCCGTTACCCCATCTTCTTCGGTTCTTTTTTCATTGAGACCGACCTCCTCGACGTTGGTCGCGTCATTTTCCTGGCGGTGGTTTCATTTTCTGCCCGGGGGATATGTAGCTGTAGAAATGAAACCAGTGCGCGGGCACCCAGGTGCTGATACCAGCGCAGAAAACAGGAGTAGCGTGATGCCACTACCCCCGGCTCTCCAAGCGCAACGGAGTCGATGTTCCGGCCTCGACCAGGGTAATCCGGAATGATCGGCCGGGCAGCTTGGCGAGCTTGACCAAGCCGGCTGCCTCAAGGCGATGCGCGGAATCCGCCGCTGCCCAACGTGAGAGATTGACGCGCGCTGCCATCGATCTAGAGATCTGCACAGTCGGTGAGCGACGAATGGTGACGAGCATCCAGAGTGCGACACAAAAGTGCATCCCCTTTCCCGCGGGCATTGAGGCTGCTGCCTTCTGTAACCAGTCCATCCGAACAGGGCGTGGCTCGCTCGGGTTGAACCGAATGCGCGGCAAATGGTGCGACTGACTGGCTGACATAGGCTGCTCGCATCTGGATTGGATATTGTCTTGTTCGAGCCAGTACTCCTGCCGGTGACTTGTTGTCACCGCCTCTGGTAGCGGGGTGCCACCGGACTATTCACAACACCTCGTCCGCGCTGCTTTCCAGAGATCCCTTAACCGAGGCCGATGGCCCGCGCTGTCGCAAAGCTGTCACGGTCGCCCACAGCGTGGTGATCAGCTTGTCTTTCTGCCGATGACTCAGATTTTGCAACGCGGGCAAGGTACGCATTTCGACGTCGCTCAGCCGCTCATCGATGCTTGGCTCGCGGAATAGCTCGGCGAGACTGACCTGTGGCAATGGCCGGGCGATCGAGTGTTTCGTCTTGTGAAGAATTCGGAGGACAACGCCGTCATCGAGATGACACGGCATATCTTCGGCGACGCCAATCTTTCTGTGGTCGGCAAGCACGGCTTTGAGGCCGCTTCCGGCCGGCGCATGCAATACCAACGGCGTTTCTGCCAGCCCGCTTTCGGCTGCCTGTCGATCGCGTAACGCCTCAACAAATGCGCCCCACTGCCTCCGAGTTAGGGTCGAGGCCGTGATGGCTTGGCCCTCAGCGTAGCCCGAACACGCATCCTCCAGTTTGAAATGGATCCAGCACCGTTCCAGGTGGTAGGCGGCCATCAGGACTTTGGCTTTCCCGCCACCGCGAGATTGCGGTTTCACAACCTGCACGGGGAAAAATCGAAGCGAAATGTGTTCGACATTCCTCGGGATCAAGCCGAATTTTTGCTCGATCTCGCGATAGGCATTCCCGCGCAGACGAGTAATCTGCTTGCGCAACACCTTGCGCTCCGCCGTTTCGGCGATGTCCGGCCAAGCGCATTTCGTTCGCGATTGCCGACCGAGCCATTGATCGTAGATCGGCATGGGCAGTTGCTCAGCCCAGCCCAGCAGTTGTCCGTATGTCTCCAACACCTTGGCGACATCACGATTGGACAAAAGCGTCAGCGCCAGAAACTCCTGGATCAGCCTTGGCAGTGTTCTGGTCGCCTTTCCGGCGCGCTTCTTCGTTAGTAACTCGAACGAAAAATATTCACGCTTTTCTGACTCGTCGATCGGCATTTACGGCTCATGTCCATTGTGGATCAAGCATACGCAGAATTTTATGGTGTGCTCACTGTTTTCACCATAGTGAACTAAGGACTCCCAGCTCTCTGGCGGCGCCATGGGTAGTCGAAGATGGATTGACAACGCGCATTAATCCTGGCGCCTCCAAAAACATCGCTAATTACCATTGTGTAATCAATGGCCTGCATGTTTTTACGCGAAAACCATCGTGGCACCATGAGCGCCATCGATTCACTTTCCACGGCAAAAAACTGCCGCATCCACAGCAATGACAAAACCGAAAACACTTATCGACGCAAAAGACGCTAGCCAGCCGTCGGTCGGAGCTTGCCCTGTGGTCAGCATGGATCTTTGGAGGCGCCACCGGCAAGCACAGGAAAGCTTGCTGAAATCGTTCGTTGAGGGTCTCAAACCAGATCATTCGCTCGCAGCAGGAACGTCCATCGCTGACCGCCGGCGCGAGAAACTGCCCGCTAGTACGCGCATTGCAATCGCATTAGCTGGGATTGGTACTCAACTTCCTGCACAAATGATCGACGACGTCATGGCCAACCAGGTGGCATGGCAAAAATACGAATCGGGCGTCGGTACGAAACCACAACCCCAAAAGCAGATCACCGTGCCTGGAGTTACGGGGCTTTTTCTCCAAGCGTATTACACCGGAGCCCTTCGCTGGCTTGACCGATACATGAATCCTCTAACCGGAAAAAAAACCTGCTCCATCCTGGGGGCCTTCCCGGAGATGTCGCTCGCACGAGCTGCCGCCGCTCACTTCAAGTTGCGCGACGATCTTGCGCAAGGTGTATTGCCAGGCATAGGTGACCGCATGACACTGGACCAAGCAGTCACCGAGCAGGTCTTCCCAAACTCCGAACGGAACGGAAAAAAATCGCTCCGCAGCGATCGGTCCCGGTACCCCAAGCACATCAAGCGCATGTGGGGGGATAAGCGGCTGAGTGAGCTACGTGAGCCGGTCATCCGGCAGGGCATCGAAGAAATCCGACGCGTCGAATCCCCGGCCAATGCGGAGAAACATGTCGCATTCGCCAAGTCGATATTCCGCGACTTGGCGATCTTGAAACTGATCGCGCGCAACCCGGCGGCTGATATCAAGATGATCCAGGTCGAGAACCCGGTCTTGGTAATTCCATCCGACGATCAACTGGCCAAGCTCGGGCAAGCGTTGCTGGCGGAACCTGCCACCGTGTTTTCCGACTTCATTTTGACGGCGATCGTCACCGGCGGCCGACAAGGCGAACTGCGCCACGCGCTGGTCAGTGACCTCGACATTGAACGCAGGGTACTCACGGTCCGTGAAACGAAGAGCGGCCGGGTTGAGACACTTCAACTCTGCGATGTTGCATTGACGGTGCTTACCCGGCGCAAAGCCTTGGCAACGAGTCGCTATCTCTTCGGGTCCCCAAGCGGAGGCCCGCTCGGCGACCCCGGTCATGCGTTCCAGAAGTTCAGCAAGCGGGCGGGTGTTTCTGGCCTAACGCTCCATGCATTCAGGCGGGGGTTTGCAACAGCATGCATACAAGTTCCGGGCGTGACCGCGCACGACGCCAGCAAGCTGTTGACCCACTCCAGCGTCCGCGTCACCGAGAAGTTCTACTTGGTGGCGCCCAACAGCCGCCTGCAGTACGCGGCCGGTGAAGCTGGACGATCGCTCGCCAGGCGCCTTGGACTTGACCCGTTGGGCCGCCCTTTCCTCAAACCTTCGATACGCAGCCTTGCCATGAGCGACGAGGTGCGGTTTGTTGCGGCGTAATACCCGATGACTTTGGATTCATTTTTTTAACCCAGCCATAAGGAGGCTAGAGATGCAGCAAGAACCCTATTTCGATGAACGCGATTACGAGGATGGGTACAGCTACCCGTGCGACGAAGAAGAGCCGGTGAAAGCTCCCAACCCGAGGTCGTCGGCCGTAAATCGACGTCTTGACGATGGTCGTCCCAAAAGTCTCGAAATGCCAAAGCGGAAAGTTCGCGTTATCGAGACTGATGAAGCGCGGCGTGCTCGCCAGTTACAAACCGAATACGACCTCGGAATCCGGCAGCGTCCTCCGACGATTGTCGCGCTTGAAGACCTTTAATCAACGAACTGGAGGCCGACAACCCTTAAAACGACTCTTTGATTGCTCAAGCAGTTTGGTGTGGCAGGCAGCACCGGCAAGCTAGCCGGCGAGAACGGTGCCGCCGCCACGTTACAGCAAGCCATATCTTATAGGAGATAAAACATGGCTAAACACATCCGCAGTCTCATGCTGCGCAACTACTCATCAGTGTTGGTTATGCTGATGGCTCGCATCGCCGTGTACGAGGATGGAATCGGCATCCAGAACGCCAGTGGCAAAACCATTGGCTGGATCGATATCCTGACCGAGGATGAAACCCTCCGCGCGGAGCACTTCAAGCGCACCGCGATGATCTTGAACGACATCGTCAACGACCCGAAGCATGCCGTGCAACCGGACTGGTCGTATCTCGATGAGGGGGTGGTCTCTGCTCCTCTCGAATCGGCCGTGATGCCTACTCGCTCGAAGAAGAAGTTGGACCTTGCCAGTGAAGCCCAAAGCGTCTGATCGCTGATCATCGCCCACCTGAAAAAGCCGCCGTTGCGCGGCTTTTTCTTTTTCCAAACCGGTTTCAATTTCCATACGGGGGATACATAGCGTGAAAAATGAAACCACCGCTGGCGAGCCAAAACGCGCCAGCGATGAAGGAATACTCCATTTCTGCGATGGCTACTTCGCTTCCATGATGGAAGACAGCCTCACCGACGAAGCCCGACTGAAACACGGATTGGCGCAAAAGCCCGTCGCACCGCTTTCGGAACGCGAGCGCTACCTGAAAGCGCATCAAGCTGGCAAACAGAATGTCGGCAGGGCAATACGACGGAAGATGGAGCGCAAGCTGTTTCCGGAGCGCGGCCTCGGTCCTCGGGTGTTCATCGGTTTCGATGCTGAATGGACACGCGCACGGAAGGGTCGGAATCGCATCCTCAGCGTTCAGTTTTACCTGGTCGGGCCGACGGGTGAAGTCTTCACCATGGTCATTCCGGTGGTGAACGGCGAGATCGTCAGCCAGCGCCCGCGACTCGCTGAGGTCATCAATGATCTGCTGGAATCTGCCATGGATGCGGGGGTCATCACGGAACGCCCTGTAGAGGTTGTCCTCTGCGGATTTTTTACGAGGGCCGACATCACGATCTTTTCCGACTTCAAGCATCTCCGCCCGCAATTGGAAGGGGTCGGCGGCACCTTGGTCACCGTGAGCCGGCCCGCTAAAATTGAGTTGCCAATATCGCCGGATCGCCGAGCGGCGCTCAAACACCGCTACCAAGCCGTCGTCGGCGACGAGTTTGAACCCCATCTCTTGAATGTGCACCTGATCGACGCGAGCCGGCTCGCCCCTCCGGGCAAATCGCTTGTCCACCTTGGGAATTGGCTTGGAATTCCGAAGCACGACCTACCAGCGGGCTATGACAAGGCTGACATGGCGCGCTTCCAGCGTGAGCGGCCGGAGGAATACGAAGCGTATGGCTTACGCGACGCTGAAATCGCGGTGATGTTCGTGCTCTGGGTAACGTGGTTCGCCAGCCGTCACCTGGGCATGGATATGCGTCACCTGTCGGCCACCGCCAGTGGCCTGGCTGTACGTATCGGCGAAGCCTGTATCCGTCGCGATGGCGTGGCACTCGACGTCGCCCTGAACTATGAGGTCAAGCAACTGACGCGTTGGGACAACACCACCGGCGTGGGTTACACGCAGAAGAAACGCGTCCCGAAGCGGATTCGCAAGTGGCTGGAGCCCTTTCTGGCCGACGTCTTCATCGGTGGTCATAACCAGTGCTTCACTTATGGACCGACCGAGCGCCGACGTTTCTACGATCCCGATTTGTCTGGCGCCTATCTTTCTGCACTGGCCTACCTCTACACCCTCGACTATGACGAAGTATTCTGGAGCAAGGATGTCGCCGATTTCATCGGCCATGTGGCGGGGTTCGCCCTGGTCGAGTTCTCGTTTCCCGACGAGGTGAAGTATCCCTGCCTTCCCGTTTCCACCGAAGATCGCGGGCTCTTGTTTCCGCGTCGCGGCGAGTCGCTATGCACGGCGCCGGAAATAGAGCTGGCGGTGGCCATGGGCGCCAAGGTGGTCATCAAGCACGGCATTGTCATCCCCTGGATGAAGCGCGAGGACGTTTTCGCGCGCAGCTCGGAGACCCCAGGCAAGCATCGCCCCAAGAAGAAAGCCACGTCGCCTGCAGAAGAATGCGACGACACGCAGGTTGGCCAAACAGAGCAGCAGCATCCGCGCATAATTTCTGATGATGAGGGCTATCGGCTGTTTGAGAGCTATGCGGTTTTCATCCGCGTTACGCGCGATCCATTTGCCCGGAAAACCTTGCCCTTCGAGTTCGTGAAACTGCTCGGCTGTAGCCTTTATGGCAAGACCGGCCAAGGCTTCAAACGAAAGCGTGCATGGGGCGTTCGCGAAATGGGGAGCGTCATCGTCGGCACCTCACGGATATCCGAAGCAGCCATCGCTGCGCTGGTCTGCGGATTCATCCGCGCCGTGATCGCCGAAATCCTCTGGCGGCTGCCGGCCGGAACGACGGTGGTCAGTGCGACGACCGATGGTTTCCTGGTCGATTGCCCGATCGAGCAACTGGACCTGACGGGCGTCATGTGCCGGCGCTTCCAGGATCTCGTCGATCGCGTCTCCCCAGAGTCGCACATGCTGGAAAACAAGCACCAAGTAATGCAACTGTTCGCCGGCCGGACCCGCCTGCAATTCACGGTCGAAGCGGATGGCGATCATAAAACGGTCACGGCCAAAGGCGGCATCAAGCCGGGGCCCGAAGTCGAAGACGAAAACGCCTTCATGCTGGACCTGACGATCAATCGCCAACCTGGCCAGAAAATCACGTACGAATCCTTCATTTCAATGCGTGACCAACTACCGCTGGAACTCGATCTGCAAACAGAAACGCGGGAAACGCGGATCAACCTTGAGTACGATTTTAAACGCCGGCCTATCCCGGCCAGTGTGCGTATGGTTGAGATGGCAGGCACCGATCAAAGCCATTTGGCATTCGATACCGAGCCCTGGGGCACGGTCGATGAAGCGCTGATGACCCGCCTGATCTTCGATGCTTGGCGCGACAACCACTGCCTCAAGACCGTTGAGGACTTCCAGTCCTGGGAGTATTACCGTGCGTTCAAGATGGCAACGCTCAAAGGAGCAAAACCAGCTTCTCCGACGCACAACGGGAACGGGCAGCGGACCGGCCGGAAGAATTTGACGCGTGGGGGTTACCTTGCTGTCGCCAAACAGCTTTTTCTGGCTGCCTACCAGAAGAGGCAGTGGGGTCTCGACGGCGCTGATCTCAGCCAGCGCAAACTGGCGGAATGGCTGACTTCGGAAGGATATAAAACCTCGGTATCGGCCGTGAAAAACGGGACCCGAGAACACCCTGTGGAACACGTGGTGCCGGCGACTGCCGAGGTTGTCACGTTTCTTGAAAAGATGCGTGCTCGTTTCCCGAGCCTGGAAGTTGAGCGCTTCCTGACGGAGAGTTCCTGATTCCTACGCCGTCGAAAGTCGCTGCGGGTCATGCTTAAGCATCGTCAAATGGGCGACTGACCAAACACTTCGGCCGATCTATTAAATACAGCGAACGCCGTACGGCGTTCGCTGTTGACAACTGCCGTAGTCGCTGCCACACTGTGCCCATGTTGATTCAGGAGCGCAGCCATGGGCACCAAGAACGTCACCAAGATCACCGCCAAAATCTGGCGCCAAACGATCGAGAAGCTCGAAAACAAGCTGGACGCTGCTTGTTTGCGTCGCGATAGCTACTTGAGCCGGGTCCTCGACGTAGAGTTACCGATACTCGACCGCGAAATTTGCTTGCGTAACTCGCCAGACGCCAATCGGTTCGTTGCAGGCCGTCTCGAATCGCTCGGCGAGCGGAAACTCGTTACGTTCTCTCTCGATCCCGACGTTGCTGAACGTCTGAACGAAATTTGCGGACGGAAACTGATCGTCCGCGATGCGTTCCTGAATCGAGTGCTTCTCCTTCTTGCCGCGAGCCCGAAGCTGATCAACAGCCTGTTTTTCAAATGGCTCGGCATGGACTTGCACACTTTCATCTTGGATCGGCAAGAAACCGGAAGTCCGGCTGAGACCCGCAACTCGATTGTTTGGGGGGATCGCGGCAAACTCAGTGCGATTTACCCATTGGAACCGTCTATCGACCCGTTCTGGGCGATTCGGGTTGGTATCGAGGAATCCGAATGGGTTGAACTCGTCGACTTCACCGATCCGGATTCAGGATCGATCGTTAAGGTCTGCGAAGGAATCGGCGACGGAAATTTCATGCTTCCGCCGGGCATCTACTCCTCGCTCTTCCACGACAAGCAGTTCAAGGGCCTCGATCTCTACGGCCTGAACTGTTATGTCCCTGATTGGAAGATTCCAGGTCACGAAGCGGAGAGGCGGACTCAGAAACAACTCGACGAGTTATTTGGGGATTGAGGTCCGATCATGAAAACTCTTCACGCCCAAAAACGCGCCCAGCAGCGAGGTATCCCCCCGTTCATTGACGAGTTGCTCGACCTCTATGGCTGTGAGCGGCACGACGGCCACGGTGGCGTCCTGCGTTTCTTCAACAAGAAGAGTGTTCGGGCGATGGAACGGGATATGGGCCGAAAACCTGTCAGTCGCCTCGCCGAATGGCTTCGGGCCTACAAGGTGGTCACGAGTTCGTTCGAGGACACCATCACGACCGGAAAGCTTTTTCGGCGTGTGCTGCACTGACCGACGCTGACACCCAAAGCCATATAGGAGACCGGATCATGCAACTTCAAGCATGTTGTCGCGGCGCACTGCTCGGACTTGCCTGTGGTGATGCCGTTTTGCACGACCATCGAATTCAAACCTCTACGCCGCCGCGATCGCCAAGTGATCTTGGCCTGAATGTTGCCCCGGCACCCGCTCATCAATCAGACGCGACCTAAAGGAGAAAGATCATGGCTACGAAGACTGGCGAAAAGGTTCAGTTGCAATACATCAACAAGCATGGCGAGTTTTCGACACTGACGCTCGACAAGTTCATCGCCGACTACCTGTTCAGAAAGACGGCGAATGCGATGCAATGGGTTCAAGATCGCCATGATGAGTTCGTCCGCTCGATGGGCGAGGGCATGAAGAAGCTCGAAGGGCGCAAACTGGCCCGCGCGGTCGGAGACTCAATCCGTATTTCCGCCTTGACGCTAGCTCTCGGCGACGATGAGTTCTTGGGCGATTTCTGAGTTGTCTGCACAACAATCACCCTGCCGTCTTTATGAATCAAGAAACCAAGTTCGATGCCGAATTGCTCACCCATGCCCGGGGCGCAATGATTGGCGCCTTGGCTGGTGATGCCGCCGGTGCGACGCTGGAATTTCTTGGCCGAAAACCATTTGCGGCAGAGGTAGAGAACGCCATGCGTATGGTTGGTGGTGGGATCTGGAAAACGGCGCCGGGGCAAGTGACCGACGATGGCGAGCTGACACTGGCACTGGCCCTCGGACTGGCCGGGCAATCGGCCTATGACCGCAACCGGGTTGCCCGCGCTTATCGCCATTGGTTTCTCTCGTCACCTTTCGATGTTGGACATGCAACCCACAATGCACTGAGCGAGGGTGATCCCGCCAGTCCAGACTTTGGAGCACAGATGTGGCTGCGCGCTGCGCAAAAAAACCGTGACTCGAAGGCTAATGGCAGCCTGATGCGCGCATCGGCAATCGGGGTCTGGGGCGCCGGCAGATCGATTGGATCGACGGTGTATGCGGCTTTGTTTGACGCCCGACTGACCCATCCCAACCCTACCTGCCAATGGGCCGGTGTCGCGTACGTGGTTGCCATCCGTCACTTGTTGCTCAACCCTGGAGATGCGGCGGGCGCTTTAAAGCTCACTGCTGACATTCTGGACGAGGTTGAAGGCGACGCCAAAGAAGTCCGGTCTTGGTTGGGCGATGCCCTTCGTGGTGAGCTCCCTGCCAGTCACCCGCAGGCGGGGTACATTCGGATCGCCTTCACTTGGGCCTTTCATCATTTGTCCATTCAGACATCGTACGAATCGGCAATCTTCGCCACCCTGTCGGGCGGCGGTGATACTGATACCAACGCCTGCATCGTTGGCGGGCTGATCGGCGCCTTGCACGGTGAAAAGGGCATCCCCGAGACGATGCGGAACGCGGTATTGCATTGCGACACCCATCAGGGGCGGTCGCGTCCAGAGTGGCTTCAAACCAAGCAGGTCGATGCACTGATTGTCCGCCTTTTGCAGCCGACTACTTGGTAACAGCGCAGTCTATGGCTTCAGAACGCGACCCCTGGCCGTGGAGCAAGGGCATTCGTTTGCCTACCCAAGACACGTGCTTCAATAATGCATCTAGACTACATCGGCCTCAGTAGCTAGAATCAACGCCGGTGCCCACCCTACTTGCACGCGAGTAAAAAAAGGCAACACGGCAACGACCGTCATATCTTGATAGACCTCTCTTTGAGCCTCGTCGTCGGGGACTTAAACGCGTGCACCTGACCCGATCCGGCGAGGTTTTCAGGAAAGGTTGATCATGACGATCAAGCAACTTGCGTTTGACGCACAGCAGCACCTCCACGCCAATACGGGCGCGAACTTCAAGCGCGCCCACATCTACGAGCTACTCGCCGCCGCGCTCGGATTCAGTTCCTACGCGTCCCTGACCGCGGGTCACGTCTTCACCCAAAACGGCCTCACCAGTCGGCACCCGGCCAGTTTTGCCGAACGAGTCGGCCGCCGATGCCTAGACTTGGACTACCCGCCTGAAGCGGCCCTTCGGGTTTCCCAGGCACTCCCGATCTACATGACGCAGAAAGGCATCGGCGTCGTCCGCATCTCCGATCTGCTTGCAAACCTGCTGGGGGAAACGGGAGATTCGTCGTATGGCGGCGGCGACTCTGAGGGTGACGACAACGAACGGCTCGAATCGTGGCTCGATGTCGAATCGATTACTTGCCCCATCCTCCTCGAAGGCCTAGTCGCAGCAGGGGATAGGGGCGATGCACGCGCCCATTACGCGTTGGCGCTTCTTCACGCTCCGACCGACGACGACCCCTACGATGAACCCGTCGGCAGTGAGTTTTGGTACACCGAAGAGAAAAACGGCCGCGTTCTTGCGGGCGTTGAGAAAGAATGGGCTGACGCATACGCGGCCTCGCTTAGCAATGCCGAAAAGTACGAGCACCACCTTCGGACCGCTGGCGCCCTCGGACATGAAGGCGCCTTGCTCGAAATGGCCGAGCGCTTCGACGATCCGTCTTTCTTCGAGCGCCCCCCACACCCGTCCGCGGACATCGATCCGTCGCTTGCGGCCGATCTGGCCGAAAGATTAGGCCGCCCTGACGACGCATGGCAGTGGCTCACCATCGCCGCTGAACGTGGTGACACCGAAGCCATGCGAAAACTCATTGAAGGATACGACCAGTCGACCCCGCAGCGATGCTGGCAATGGTTTTACCTTGCCGAGATGCTTGGAACCGATCTCGCCAAGGACGAATACCGCGCCATAAATGAGGACGGATCAGACTATGACGATGATATCGGTGGCCCGGCCTATGTTGGAGGGCGTGGTGGCGTCGAGTTAGAGCTGATCGATGCGGCGTCAAAAGCCGCAGCAAAAAGCGCTGCATCCACGTTTTTTGACGCCATCAAAGTTAGGGGCGATGCGTTGCGCAGATCGAGTTCGATTTGACCCGGTTTCCGGTCCGGTTCCGGTACATCAGACCCCGTCTGGTACACTTCTGGTTCCGAATTTGTGGTTTGGGTTCGTGTCGAGAAACATGAACTAGCCTTTGCACTCAACAACTTAAAAGCAACGCACAAGTTGAGAGGGCGCGTTTCCGAGGGGCTCATAATCCTTTGGTCCACGGTTCAAGTCCGTGCGGGCCCACCAATTCTAAAACCCAACCCTTACCGGTTGGGTTTTTTTCTGCCCGCCGCGCCAGTACTGGCGGGGCTTTCGGCGGGGTCTGGTGTTTCGTCATCGCCCCGGCGGGGCATTCTCCTACCAGAAGTGGCCCGGACGCCTCTCTTTTCTCCATTTGACCTGTGGCTGAACAAGGCTCACCCCCTCGATTTCATGCGGGTTTCGGGCCGATAGTTGGGCGTCAACCGCACTGACCAGAAACCTTGCAAACCCGTTTTACGCATCGAATCCATCGAACAATGCGTGCTGCTCATCCCAATCCGACGGCGGCAAATGGTTCTTCAACCAGAGCAAGCTCAAGGTCTTCGGCTGCTGCCCATCAAGGATGCTGCGGATCAGCGTCGGCGAGAGCAGCGTCAGTCGCAGCAGCTCATTCACGGTCGTCTGGTGCAAGCCCTCGCGCCGGGCAATGTCTGAACCGCTGCTGACGATGCCTTCGTCGATGAGTCGCTGCCAGTGAAACGCCCTGGACAGCGCCGTCAGGATCGGCGCATCGTGCTCCGGTATCTTGTCGCCGGTCGCTGCCGGAATCACCACCTTGCGACCACCGTGCCGCTTGATGCGCACAGGGATGAAGGTCGTCAGTTTCGCGCCCGGCCGACCACCTTGATGCGTGGCCGTGCCCGTCTGAATGATCCTTGTCATGCCATCACCTCCTGCTGTTCCATCTCCAGTAATTCCGCCCCAATCGTGCCTGGCCGCATCTCGCCGGCCAGGGCGTGCCATCCGGACTCTCGCCATGTAATCTCGATGCCTTCCTCCCGGAGCGTCACGCGCTCGATCAGCAACTGGACGATGCGCTGGCGCTCGGCGGGGAACAACTGCGTCCAGACCTGGCCCATCTGCCGCAGCGGCAACACCACCTCCGGTTCGGTCAATGCCGGGTATTTCTCCCGGGCCACATCCCATACCGACTGCACCATCTCAGGTGACATCAGCGTGGCGTGGATTTGCGCCAGCACCAGTTCCTCGATGGGTTCCGCCGGCACCCGGCCTGCCGGGCTGGCGTCGGCACCGAACCGCACCTTGCGGTTGGGCACGTAGTAGCGATAGCGCTTGCCGTTGGACTTCTTCGTGAAGGCCGGCTGATACTTCTCGCCATCGGCGGTGTAGAACAGGCCGAGCAGCAATGCCTCCGGCTGACGCCGCTGCCAAGTCTCCGAAGTGCGCTGGCGATTATTCTGCGCGAGGATGGCGTGCGCGGCATCCCACAATCCCTGTTCGATGATCACCTCGTGCGCTCCAGGATAGAACTGCCCCTTGTGGGGAATCTCGCCCCGATAGACGCGGTTGTGCAGCAGTTTGTAGAGCATCTGCTTGCTGAAGGGTTTGCCCTGCTTGTTGGTCTTGCCGTCGGCAGCCAGTTGCCGCACCAGATCCGTGGTCGACCGGCAAGCCACGAAATCCGTGAAGATGCGCCTGACCAAGTCGGCTTCCGTCTCGACCACCACCAACCGCCGATCCTCGACTCGGTAGCCGAGCGGCGGATGACCGCCCATCCACATTCCCTTGGCTTTTGACGCCGCGATCTTGTCGCGGATGCGTTCGCCGGTGACCTCCCGCTCGAACTGCGCGAAGGACAGCAGGACGTTGAGCATCAGCCGGCCCATCGACGTGGTGGTATTGAATTGCTGGGTGACCGACACGAACGAAACCTTGTGCCGCTCGAAGACTTCGATCAGCCGGGAGAAATCGCCGAGGCTCCGGGTCAGGCGGTCGATTTTGTACACCACCACGATGTCGACTTTGCCGGCCTCGATATCGGCCATCAGGCGTTTCAAACCGGGACGTTCCATATTGCCACCGGAGAAGCCGGGATCAATGTAGTCGTCGGGCACAGGAATCCAGCCCTCGGTACGCTGGCTGGCGACGTAGGCCAGCCCGGCATCCTTCTGCGCATCGAGGGAGTTGAAAGTCTGGTCGAGACGCTCGTCACTCGATACCCGGCAATAGACGGCGCAGCGCTTCGGAGCAACAAGGTTCATTTCCGTCCTCCCTTCACGCCGAAGAAGGCTGGCCCTGACCAGTGCGTGCCGGTGATGGCGCGTGCCGCCGCCGATAGGCTCTTGTAGCGCTGGCCATTCAGTTCGTAGAACCCATCGGGCAGGACGGTAACACGGTACTCGCAGCGATCCCATTCGCGGATCAGCGTGGTGCCCGGCATCATCCGTACCTCGGGGCCACGACCGACCTTGATCTTGGAATACTGCTCGCCGCAGTCGGCCAGATGGGCCTTGACCGCCGGCGGCAAACCGCCAAGGGCGATCTCTTGCAAGCGGTAGGCCAAGCGCGCTTCAAGGTATCGACGATGCACACGCTTGGGCCGACGCGGGAAATGCTCATCCCACAACGCCCACAGGCGATCCTGCGGGAGTTGGGGCAACGCCGCCAACTGCGCGGCCACAGAGGATTTCGGACTGGCTGTCATCCTCAGTCCTCCCAGATCTGTATGACGTCCAGCGTGGTCCACAGACGGGCGTCATCGACGGTGGCCATCTCGCGTGTAGCGAGTCCCCTGTCTAGGCTCCGTCCCTCCTTGCCCGTGTAATGGTAGGTCTGCCCGGCGTGCTGAATACGTACCGGGCCGTGGGCGTCAAACTCGACCTGCACAGGCATTGCTCCACGAAAGTATCTGTTGGTGTCGGTCACCAGGGCGGTAACGGTTGTCATCTTCATTTCAATCTCCTTCATTGAGAGGGTTTTGCGGACCTCCATGAACGCTTCTTCCCGGGCAGAAGCCAAGTCAAACCGCGCTCTGTTCGGGCTCATCGGCCTGCCCAGTCGCAACATCGAAGCGCTCGCCCAGCAAGGTCTGCTTCCTGCCGGTACGCTTGTCCTGTACGCCCAGGATGTAGACCTCGCCATTCCACACCCCGCAGGCCACGTCGGTATCGTCGGCGTCAGCCGGTAGCAACCAGCCGGTGATGCCATCGGGCAATGTCAGCAAGTCCT
The DNA here is from genome assembly GCF_029255185.1 of Propionivibrio sp. Taxonomy (GTDB): domain Bacteria; phylum Pseudomonadota; class Gammaproteobacteria; order Burkholderiales; family Rhodocyclaceae; genus Propionivibrio. The sequence goes on along the minus strand of NZ_JAPUVO010000117.1, from coordinate 30,903 downwards.
CCGGCCGGTGGATCGGCCAGCGCATCGCCTCCTGATAACGATCGGCAAACTGCAAGATTTGCGGTGGCACGTCCGGGAAGTTCTCCTGACTGAGGATGGGAATCCAGGCCAGCAACTGCCCGCTGGCAAGCCATTGCTGGACGCGCTGGTGGACTTCCGGATCGAAGTGGCCCAGCCGCTCGATGGGCAGATGGCCGGTGGTGGTGGTCGTAGTGCTGTTCATTTCATCTCCTTGAATGGTGGTAACCCGGCACATCGCCGGGGTGGTAACCAGGGTGGTAACTGGTAACCTCGTTTCGTGGTCTATCGGTAGCGGGTCAGCGGGCTCGCGCCCCCCGCATGGCATTGCGGCGAGGAAGGACCCGTCGAATCATCTGGCGCTGCAGCTTGTTGAACTGCTTCATCTGCTGCTTTGCTGACTTGCGCATCATTCGGGTCAAGCGAATGCCGGCGACGATCCAGCGCCACTGCCAGGGTATATAGCCAACGATTCGCCGTGGCCGGAGTGCGGTAGTGGGGTAGCGTTGCTGAACCACCGGCCCGCCATCCCATTCCTCGACCTTGACGGTCACCATCGTCACGGCAGGCTCGATGGCTGGCGCAGGGTGGTGCATTGGCATCGGTGGCAGCATCTCGGCCAGTAGTTGCTCACGTTGCGCGGATGGCATCTGCCGCAGGACGGTCTCGACCTGATTCACCCGCTCCTGTAGCGGCGCGAACGGATTGGTCATATCGAATTGGGTGGATTTGATTTCCATTGATCTCTCCTGGTTGTTGAGGGATGCCGGCTTTCTGCGATGCCTTTCGCAGTCAGCGCCGGCGGCGCATTACCTGGCATGGCGAGCAAGAACTGACGCATCCCGAAATCGCTGCGTCAGAACGGATGGCGGCTATGCCGGGCCTCGTCGCCACCCGCCACAAATCAATCCGATGGAATCTCGGCGTCGAGCGATGCCGTGGCCGCTTCCAAAGCAGCGTCAGGAATCTGGATTTCGTAGGTATGGCGGTTGCCACCGTAGGCGCGTGCCTTGCTGACGGCGGCCCGGGCGATCACCTGGATGAACTCCGGCATCTGCTCGTGGAGATCGATCTCGGCAACCGATGCCTGGTCCGATTCGATGCACCGCCGCAGTTCCCTCTCCTGAGCTGGAATGTTCCCCAGTTCGGATTCGAGAGCCGCATCCTGCTGACGAACCTTCGCAACCGCTTCGGCGAGCAGCTTCAAGTCCTGGCGGCGCTTGACCAAGGCATCCGACGCGCTCGGCGCATCGCCACCCGACTCGATCAATGCCTGCGTGGCCGACTCGGTTTCCTGGTTGATCTCACCCCGCAAGGCCGTAATGCGCGACTCGAGCTTGGCGATGGCGGCCCGCTGTTTCTCGCGTTCGGCTGCGATCTGTTTCCGTCGCGTCGCCAGCGCCTTCAGTTCAGCAACCCGCTTTGCCAGACCATCCGGGGCCTCGGCCTTCCAGCGCAGACTGCGGTGCTCAAGTTCCAGACGCCCCAGGCGGGTTCGTAATTCGTCGTAGTGATGCTCGGCGGCGTTTTTCTGGCGCAGAAGATCCTGCTCGCGCCGCGTCCACACCGTCGAGTTGGATTTCTGCTCAACTTCGAAGAGCGCTTGCCGGGCATCTTCGAACGCAGTTTTTGCCTCGGCGACCTCGCGGCGCAGGGCCTCGAGTTCGCGGGTGCGTTCGGCGTAATCGGCCTTGATCTTGTCGAAATAGCCGTTGGTTTTGCGGCGGAATGGATTCAGTTTCATCGTTGCTCTCCTTGTGTCAGTGGGTGGAATCGGGGGTGTGGTCAGGCCACGGGTAGCGGGAATCACCGGGCAGCACCACGGTGCTTTCCCAGGTGTGCGGCCCAAGCCGGCGACGGATGCCAACCGGTGTGCCGTAGGGCGGGCGGTAGTCGCAGGTCGGTTCCCACTCACCGCTCTGTCGAGCTGCGCGAGGCAAGGCCGTGGCAGGACGAGACGCCTGTCTTGATGGCTGCACGGCAGACGGGCGAGAGGTGCGAGTGGCCTGCGGCTGGAAGCCGAAGTGGCGATACCAGATCGGATGCAGGTTGGAAGGGGGTTCTCTATTCACGATGAGCTCCATAACGAATGCCACCCTCGACGCCGGGCGGCGTGGCGGTTGAATGAGTGCGGATCAGGGCGATGCGCCACAGCGCGCCTTCCCGGCTGTGGCCGAGATGGCTGATCTCAATGCCCTTGGCGCGGTAGGCCGGCGCGATGCGGCGCAACTGGTCGGCCAAGCCCTTCGGCGACTTCGGCCAGGTGCTGCGATCCGGGATGATCTGGTTGTTGAGCAGGTCGTAGAGTTGGCCAGCCGTGCCCTGCCAGTTCCACGGCGTGATGCGCTCCTCGAAATACTTGTCGAGCACCTGCGCGACGGCGTTGCTCTCCAGGGCACGGTCGATGCCGGCACGCACCAGTTCGGCGTATTGGCGCTGGAATTCGCCGGGCTCGAAACCGAGTGCGCGGGCCACCGCCTCGCCGAAGCGCTCGAAGTCAGCCATGCGCTGCTTGTGGGCGAGCTTCACCGACGACAGGATGCGCAGGGCGTCGGCGAAGAGATCAAGTAGCGCGCCGAACACCAATGGCCGGTCACGTTCCCAGGTCGCCGAGGTGTCGGCATCGTCCTTCCTTGCCTCGGGCGGGATCGTCGGCATATCGACGTGAATTACCCGGTCGATCAGATCGGGGCGCGTAGCGACCACGGCGATGCCGTTCAGCACTACGGGCCGCTTGGTTTCCATGATGTGTTCTTCGCCATTCGTGTAGAGCTGACGCGAGGCGAAGCCACCGCCCGTACTCAAGGTGCAGAAGGCATCCTGTTGTTCGGCGGTGAGGCCCGAGAGGTTCTCGTAGGAGACCAACCAGTTGTTGGCAGCGGCGACGAAGATGTCTTCGACGGTCTTCGGCCGACCACGCAGCATCACCTTGTTGGGATCGACGAGACTGCGCAGCACGGACTGTGTGGTGGACTTGGCCGAGCCTTGCTCGCCAACGAGTTCCAGCACTGGGAATGGGGTATCAGGCCGGAAGCTGTCGAGCAACCACGTCAGCACCATCACGCGACGGTTGCCGGGGATGTTGGTGTGCTGCCAGAGCAGGCCGATGTCGCCGCCGCGCTGCGGTTCGGGCAATGGGCGCATCGACTGGGTGCGGGTGAAATACGCCCGGGAGTGGTCGAGCACCTGCCAGCCGGTCGGTGTAACCAACACTGCGCGCCATTGCTCATCGCAAAGATCGATCAGGTAGCCCGCGTCGTCCTTAGCGGCGCGGACGTGAAGGTTGATCTGCTCACCATCATTGATACCGGCGGCGGCAATGGTCGCCAGGGCCGACTTCATCGTGGTTTCTGGCACACCAGCTTCCTTGGCTCGCCAGTAAGCAGTACGCAGCCATTCCTCGTAGCCGGTGGAATAGACGCGCCAGACTTCCTGCCGGCCCGGCATCGGGATGACGGCAATGGCGTTGCGGTCGGGGTCGTGCTTGAGCTGGCATTGGTTGCGGGCCAGCGCGACCAGTTCGTCGAGGGCCGAAGGTTCGTCACCACCGCCCGGCAGCGATTGCTGCACGGCCTTATCGAGTTCAGTGACCAGGCAGCCCTTGTTGGCTTCCTTAGCCTTATGCCGTAGGCGCAGGTAATTGGGCAGGTCGGTGGCGCGCAGGATGGAGAAGGCGGTGACCACAGTGGGTTCGACGATAGCCCCGACGTCATCGCGCAGGCGCTCGATGGCGGCTTCGATGATGGTAACGGGATCGTCGGGCATCCCCTCTGCTGCCGACTGCAACAATAGAGAGGCATCGTCACCACCATCACCAACATCACCGATGTGACGGTGGTGATGATCGTGATGGTCGTTGTCTACTGACCGGGCCGGGGAAAGGGAGGTGTCGGCCATCACGACATCACCGTCCTGGATACCTTGGTGCGCTCGGCAATCCACGCATCGATCTCGTGTTCGAGCCAACCGACCGTATTGGCGGACAAGCGGATCGGTGCCGGAAACTGCCCGTCGGCGATCAGGGCGTAGATCGAACTGCGGCCAAGCCCGGTGCGTGCCTCGACCTGACGGCGGCGCAGCACTATCAGCCGGGGCTGGATCGTTTTGGACATCGGATGAACCTCCTGTTTCGCGTTGGAATGCGATGGAGGTTGGCAGGCCGAGTCCTGCCGTAGGAAGGCCCTACGGCAGGCGATCCAGTAACGGCGCGGGTTTCAGGCGAGTTTTACGGTGGGGAAATTTGAATCCGCCCCTACCGGAAATACGGTGGGGCTACGGCGGGGACTACTGTTCGTCGAACAGTTTGGCCCACTTCGGGAATTCTTTGCGCAGGACTGGGGCTACCTTGTGGCTCCCCAAATGCCTGGCATCGATTAGCCAGTGGGCGACCAGATCAGGCCGCCACCACGAGGGGTAGCTCTTGGCCCCGCGATTTTTCAGACCCTTCTGGACAAGCGCTTCGCCGAGGGCTTTGTTGGCGCGCGAGACATTGCCCATGCGCTCTTTCCACCACTTCTCGTTCTGGTGGCGAGTATCTTCAACCTGAAAAGCACTGATGATTTCGTCGGTAGGCACGCCGAGCTTGCGCAATTCGTCTTCGGACGGATAGGAATCGTAATCCGGCTTGGTGTCGGCTGGTGATACAAGTTCCTCATCCCAATCGTCATCCTCATTCTCTTCATCTGCGGACTCGGCGGACAAAGCAGATGCGGCGGCGGCTTTCGCCTCGGTGGCGCGCATTTCCATTTCCTTTACCCATTCTGGTGGGTCAAAGGGAAGCGGTGGTGTATTGGTGGGCTGGGCCGGTGGGGTTGCCCTGATCGGTGGTGTGACCGGCACCCAATCCCACTGTTCTTCATCAAACAGGCAGTCGCCCGGCGAGGCCCATCCCGGGTAGGGTGGCTGCTTGCGCGGACGCGCTGGCAGCGGGCTTTGGCCATCCACCGCAGTAGCCCAGGCAACGAAGCTGTCCCGGTCTATCAGCAGGATGCCGCGTGCAGACAGTTCGTGAATCGGGTCGTCGAAGGTCTTACCGTCGCTGCGCCGGTAGTAAACCTCGCCTCGCTCGCAGGCCGAGAGCAGCGCTTGTTGCTTGGCGTAACGGCACCGGGCGTCTTGCTGGCACCAGCGGTCGAGAATGTACTCTGGCGGCAGCCAGTCGGCATGTTCCCAGATCGGATCGCAGGTGTTGTTCGGCCAGTTCATCGGTGGTAAGTTCCAGTACGGAAATATTACCGGAGATGGGACATCCCTTCCATGCCGATGCAAACAATAGGCGGGCATCATCACGACTGTCACGACCATCACACTGCCGGTGATGATTGTGATGATGGTGACGGTCAGTCACTATTGTTATGGTCGGTGGAAGGCGGTATGGCTACCCGGTGTGATGATCACGGTCGTGGACATATCCCCGTTTCCGGCGACGTAAACAATAGGCAGCCATCGTCACAACCATCACCACTGTCACGCTGACAAAGACCCGGTGATGGTTGTGATGATGGTGATGGTCACTCGTATTGTTATGGTCGGCGGGAAAGGGGATGCCCAGGTAAGAGGGGTCCTTCCTGGCGATAAACCCATGCGGGGGGCGCGAGCGCGGCGCTTCGATAGCGTCAGGGTGCAAACCGAGGTTTGCAGGGTTTGCGGTTTGCACTCCGGCCAAGGGTGTGCGTTGAGTTCACACCCTTGAAACCGAAAAACGGTCACCCCTATTCCAGCCAGCGCTGGAGCAGGTTCCCTGCGATTTCAGGGTCGAAAAATGGCAAAACGGCCACCGAGTAAATTGGCCGAAGAAAAGGGTATCGATTGAAGCGATACCCTTGGGCGGTTTGCGGTCAGGCGATGCGATAGGCCCGCTGCCCGTCCGCCCCCTTCTCTGTGATCACCTCGTAGCCGAGGCGCTTCCTGACCATGCCGGATATCGCGCCCCGAACGCTATGGGCTTGCCAGCCGGTGCCGGCCATCATCTGGGCAATGGTCGCGCCGCCGGGATTGCGCATCGCGTCAATGATCGCGGCCAACTTGGTACCGGGGCGAAGGGTGTGTGGGATGGGCTCACTTCTCGTGAGGGCATCGGGGGCGTCCAGTTTCCGGACATCCTTGGGAATCCGGCTTCGTTTGCCGACGGCGGCGTAGCCGGCATCGGTCAGCAGGTGGCTGCCTTCAGATTCCGCGATGAGCCCTCGGGCGAGCAGGCCATCGATGACGGCGGTTCGAGCGCCGCCGCGCAGATTGGTCGGCAATGGTTCGATGTTGCCATCCGGACGGTCGGCAGCGGCTTTGAGGATGGCGGCTTGGGTGGTAGTCAGTTTGGCGTTCATGATCATCTCCGGTGGTTGGTGGGCGTCGTCACTCGTCGCCGCCGAAGATCGCCAGCAAATCGTCCAACCCAGCTTCTACCCGCCCGAGGTCGCCGACGTGGCCCCAGTTGATGGCGTCGGGGTCATGACCGAAATGGTCGTCGGCGAGTTGCTGCAGCCGTTCCAGCTTGGCGTGGATGGCGGCGGTGCGGGCGAGGTAGGCGTCGAGTGCAGTTGGCTTGGCGTTCATCTTGGGCTCCGTGATGTGATTGACGACACCAGCATGAACGCGCTGTTCTACAGGGAAGCCAAGCTATTTCTGATGCGGTTCGCATCAAACACTACCCCGGAAAGGCCAGACCTGATAGATTGCAACCTTTGCTACTAAAGCCGACTTTATGCTATCCGATCAACTGTTGCAGGAGCGCAGCGATGGCTGAGCCTTGGGTATCCGTCGAACAGCTCGTCGAGCATCTGGGCGTTACACGCGATTCGATTTACCGGTGGATTGACCGCAAGGGGCTGCCGGCACACCGGGTTGGTCGCCTGTGGAAATTCAAGGTTTCCGAGGTGGATGAGTGGGTACGCGGCGGTGGCGCGGATGAAGAAAAACACGGCGATGCTGCTCCGGCATCGCCGCGAAAAAAATAGAGGGATGGCCTGAATGCCCACACTCAACTGGATCGGCAAAGAAGCCGTCGTCAAACACCACAAGGAAGTGCCGTTCCGCCTGCTGGAACCGGTGCCGGAACTGTCCTGCGAGAAAGTCGGCGCTGGCAGTACAGCAAACTGCGCGGCGGCCAGCGGCAATCTGATCGTACAGGGCGACAACCTGCACGCCCTCAAAGCCCTGCTGCCCCGCTACGCCGGACAGGTGAAATGCATCTACATTGACCCGCCGTACAACACCGGCAACGAGGGCTGGGTGTACAACGACAACGTCAACAGTCCGGAGATTCGCAAGTGGCTGGGCGAGGTGGTCGGCAAGGAAGGCGAGACGCTGGACCGGCACGACCGCTGGCTGTCGATGATGTACCCGCGCCTGGTCTTGCTGCGACAGTTTCTGCGCGAGGATGGCGCGATCTTCGTTTCTATCGATGACAACGAGGTGGCGACGTTACGGTTGCTGATGGACGAGATATTTGGGGCTAAGAATTTCGTCGCATCTGCCATCTGGAACATGATGGACAGTCCCAAAAATAGCGCTCGGCATCTCAGTGAAGATCACGAGTACGTTGTTTTGTACGCCGCGAACAAGGACAAGTGGCGACCGAACCCTTTGCCGCGCAGCGAAGCGATGATTGCGCGATACAAGAATCCCGATAACGACCCACGTGGCCCTTGGTTGCTCAGCGACTTGGCTGCGCGCAACTTCTATGCGCAAGGTCGATACGCGATCACGACTCCTTCAGGAAAGGTGATCGATGGTCCGCCATCAGGAAGTTACTGGCGAGTGAGTGAAGAAAAATTCTGGGAACTGGATAGGGACAATCGAATCTGGTGGGGTAAGACAGGCAGCAATCGTCCTGGAATTAAACGTTTCCTCACCGACGTGAAAGATGGCGTTGTTCCCCGAACGCTGTGGCCTTGGCAGGAGGTCGGTAGCACGCGGCATTCAAAGCAGGAAATCAGCCAGATTCTCAATTTGGGAGCATCCAGCGACCTTTTCGTTACTCCAAAGCCGACGGCTTTGATTCAGCGAATTCTGCAAATCGCAACAGATGCGGATTCGCTCGTGCTCGATAGCTTCGCCGGTTCCGGCACGACCGGTCACGCTGTGCTCAAGCAGAACGCGGAGGATGGTGGTCACCGTAAATCAATTCTGGTGGAAATGGATGAAGGCATTGCTAGTAGCCTCACTGCCGAACGCGTCAAACGCATCGCCAACGGCTACACCAACGCCAAAGGGCAAACAGTAGAGGGCCTCGGCGGCGGCTTCCAATTCTGCCGCCTGTCCGCCGAGCCCCTGTTCGACGCCGACGGCCAGATCCGCAGTGATGTGAAATTCGCGCAACTGGCCGAGTTCGTCTGGTTTGCCGAAACCGGCACGGGCTTCACCGGTACCGCCGATTCGCCGCTGTTGGGCATCCACGACGGTCGCGCCATCTATCTGCTCTACAACGGCATCCTCAAGGACAAATCCGTGGGCGGCGGGAATGTGCTCACCGGCCCGGTGTTCGATGTGCTGCCGAAGTTCGCCGGCCCGAAAGTGATTTACGCCGCCGCCAACCGCATGGGTGCCCGCGCCGCACGCGAGGGCATCACCTTCAAGCAAACCCCTTACGCGTTGGAGGAGTAAGCCATGTCCGGATTCGCACCGAAAATCTATCAACAGCAAGTGCTCGACAGCGTGGAGGCCTATTTCAAGGCATGCCACGAACTGCCGTCACCCTCGATTGCTTTCACCGCCACCACCGAACGCCTGTGGGGGCGCGGCAATGCGTACCACCCGTTGTCGGGCTTCCCGGCCGATATGCCGTACTTCTGTCTGCGCGTGCCTACCGGCGGCGGCAAGACCTGGCTGGCGGCGAAAAGCGTCCAACTCGTCAACACGCATCTGCTGCGCTGCGAGCACAGCGTGATTCTGTGGCTGGTGCCCAGCAAGCCGATTCGCGAGCAGACGATCAAAGCATTGAAGGATCGTAGCCACCCGTATCACGCCGCACTGCGCGAGGCGGGGCCGATTACGGTGCTCGATCTCGAAGAGGCCAAGAGCGTCACCCGCGCCACGCTGGATACTTCGACCACGGTGATCGTCGCCACGCGCCAGGCGTTCCAGGTAGAAGAGGAAGAGTGCCGCAAGGTGTACCAGTCCAGCGGCGCACTGATGCACCACTTCGACAACCTGTCGCCGACGCAGCGCGATGAGTTACTGACCGATGGCGAGGGCAGCGAGCGCACCACGCCGTATTCGCTGGCCAACGTGCTGCGCCTGCGCCGGCCATTCGTGGTGGTGGACGAGGCACACAACAGCCGCACCGAACTGGCCTTCGACATGCTGGCGCGCTTCCGCCCCAGCGGCGTTATGGAGCTGACCGCCACGCCCGATCTGGAGCGCACGCCCAGCAACGTACTGCATAGCGTATCCGCCGCCGAGTTGAAGGCGGAAGAAATGATCAAGCTGCCGGTAGTGCTGGAAACCGAACCCAACTGGCAGCAGTGTCTGGCCGATGCGATTGGCCGACGCGATGCCCTGCACAAGCTGGCGGATGAAGAACGCCGGGCAGGTGCTCCCTACCTGCGCCCACTGGTGCTGATTCAGTCTGAACCGCGCCGCGCCGGCATCGAGACGTTGGATTTCGAGAAGGTGAAGAACGAGCTGATCACTAACCACGGCATTCCCGCCAGCGAAATCGTGGTGGCCACCGGTGAGGAAAAGGGGCTGGAGCAGATCGATGCCGATTACAAGCTGGGTATCGCCGACCCGGCCTGCCCGGTGAAGTTCGTCATTACCCAGAAGGCACTGGCCGAGGGCTGGGACTGCCCGTTTGCTTACATTCTGGTGAGCATGGCATCGCTGTCGTCGGCCACGGCGGTGGAGCAGTTGCTCGGGCGTGTGTTGCGTCAGCCTGATGCGGCCCACCGGCAGGCCAGGGCATTGAACCAATCCTATGCCTTCGTGGTGTCGCGCAACTTTGCCGAGACGGCTGGCGCACTGCGCGACCGCCTGGTAGCCGGTGCCGGGTTCGAGCGGCGCGAGGTCACGGAATTCGTCACTGCTGCCAAGGCCGAACAGGCGCGGCTCGACCTGGAGGGCCACGCCGGGCGCGTGGTCGTTCGGCCCGTAGCGATTACCTTGTCCGAAAAACCTGATCTGAAGAGCGTGCCGAAGCCGGTGCGTGACAAGGTCAGTTGGGACGGCAAGCTCAACACACTGACCATCAGTACGCCGCTCACGGAGGATGAGGCCGAAGTGCTCAAGGCCTCGGTTACTTCCGAAACCGCTGCGGCGGCGATTGTTGAAGCCGCCGAAGTCAGCCGCACCACGGCCATTGAGTTCTTCCAGACGCCCGCCGAGTTGGGTGAGCGTTTCCGCGTGCCGCAGTTGGCCTTGCGCGTGCAGGGCGAGCTGGCACTATTTGATGATCCGGAGGTGCTGGAGTATCCGTGGGACTTGTCTCCCTACGATGCCGCGCCGACAGCCGATGATCTGACGGCATTGGGTGCGGCACTGAAGGTGTCGGAAGGTGGTGAGATCGACATCGATGAGGGCGGTCATATGGTGTCGCGCTTCCTGCCCGAATTGCAGCGCGATCTGGGTCTCGTCTATCAACCTGAACATTGGGATGAGGTTCGCATCGCCACCTGGCTGTGCCGCAACCTGCCCGAGCAGTCGCTGACCCATGCCAGCAAGCAGGCCTTTGTCGCGGCGTGGCTCACCGATCTACTTCGCCGGGATAGCTTCACGCTGGCACGCGCCAACCTGCAGAAGTTCCTGATCCGTAATCTGGTCGAGGCGCGTATCCGTGAACTGCGCAAGCAGGCGGTCGGCAAGGCATTTCAGCAGGCGTTGTTCGGTGACGATGCGGCCACGCGGGTGGCGGTGACCGATCAATATGCCTTCGAGTTTCACGCCCAGGCCTACGCCCCCAGCCGCGACTACGATGGGCGCTTTGGCCATTTTGATTTCCGCAAGCACTTCTATGGGCGGATGGGCGACTTCGACAGCAAGGAGGAATTCGAGTGCGCCTGCAAATTGGATATGTGGGCGCAGCAGGGGCGCATCCAGTTCTGGGTACGCAACCTGGTTCGGCGCGAAGGCAGTTCGTTCTTCCTGCAGAAAGCCGATGGCCGGTTCTATCCCGATTTTCTTTGCCAGTTGCCCGGCAGTGCAGACAAGCCCGGAGTGATTCTGGCGGTGGAGTACAAGGGGGCTGATCGCTGGAACGGGGCTGAGGATGATCGTTTGATCGGGGGCCTGTGGGCCAACCTGTCGGAGGGCCGTTGCCGGTTCGTGATGGTCAAGGATAAGCGGTGGGAATGGATCGAGGAGAAGCTTTGATGGCCGAGACATACTGGTTCGTCGGTGCAAGCTACGACCGCACCAATGATCAAACACCACGATTCCTTGCTGATGGCATTTGGGAAAACGGATACGACGACCGCTATCTGGATCAGGTCAAATCCATGCGCCCCGGTCAGCGCATCGCCATCAAGTCTACCTATACCCAAAAGCACAACCTGCCCTTTGATGCCAAGGGGCAGCCTGTTTCGGTCATGGCGATCAAGGCCATCGGCACCATCACCGAGAACATGCAAGATGGTAAGCGCGTCAAAGTCGACTGGGAAAAAGTCGATCCTCCACGCATCTGGTGTTTCTACACCAACCGACTGACCGTCTGGCGCGTGGAATCTACGGACTGGTGCACCGAAGGGCTGATTGACTTCACCTTCAAGGGGCAGCCCCAGGACATCGACCGGTTTCGCAATGCCCCGTATTGGAAAGACCGCTACGGCGATCAGTCGACGTCGAACCAGTTCGCATGGACCGAGTTCTACGAAGCCTTTGCCCGCAAGCTGCTCGAGTACCGGCACAACCGTGCTCCTCTGATTGACGGCCTGCGAACGCTGGCAGAGACACAGCCTCTGTTGACCTACCTCACCAACGACGAAAACCCGGCGAAAAACAGAATCGCGCTGGATGATATTTGCCCATTCACCCTGATGGGCGGATTCAATCGTGGCAAGGTCACCAACAAAAACCGGACGACGATTGCCGGGCAGTTGGCCAAGATGATCGGCATCGACAACGGTCCGCCGACGTCGTTTGACGGCATTCCCATCCTCAATCCGCAGAACTCCTGGTTTTTCTCATACGCGTACCGGCGCAAGCCCGATGACATCGAAAAGCTCTGGCGCGTCTTTGAGGCCGCGATCAACCTGGCCGACGACGAGAACGGCACAACCCGCAACGAATTCATCGAGGCATACAACGCTGCCATTCAAATTCGCGGCACGTCCTGGAACCTGAGCCAAGGGTTCTATTGGGTATTGCCCTGGCACTACCTGACGCTGGATGGGCAGTCGCGCGATTACCTCGAAAGCAAGTTGGGCATCCAGATTCTGAAGCCTGGCCAAGGCGCACCCTGCAGTGCAGAGCGTTACCTTGAACTGGTTGAACAACTTGAGGGGGAGTTTGCCAGCAACCGTTTCCCCGTCCACGATTTTCCGAGTCTGTCGCTTGCAGCCTGGAAGTTCGGCTCAGATGCTGATGAATCGCCAACACAACAGGCAACGGTAACTCAGAAACTGGCAGCTCAAGGAGGCGGCATGAGCAAAAACGTCATCTACTATGGACCTCCTGGCACGGGCAAGACGTATGCATTGATGCAACTGCTCAAGCGTGACTACGAACGTGCCACCTCCGATGTATCCAGTGATGAGTGGCGCCAGCAGTTCATCGCGGACAACTTCTCGCATTTGAAATGGTGGGAGGTTGCCGCTGCCGCGCTATACGAGATGGGTGGCAAGTCAGCAACCGCGAAGGTCAGCGATATTGCCAAGCATCCCTTTACCCAGGCCGTGGCCGCGAAGAAGGGAGCAAAGCTCAGCGTCATCCAGAACACTCTGTGGCGCACGCTGCAAAACCACACCGTTGATGAGTCCGCTACGGTCAATATGAAGGTGCGAATTTCACCGGCGATTTTCGACAAGACCGAGAGCTCGTTCTGGCAGTTCGCCGGTGATTGGGAAGACGACTGTGCGCACCTCACGGAGTTGGTCGATGAGATGAAGAAGGGGCCCGAGCCTGTTGGGGCAGTGCAGCGATACGCCTTCGTCACCTTCCATCAATCCTATGGCTACGAGGAATTTGTCGAGGGCCTGCGCCCTGTGCTGACCGGCGGCGCAGAAGAATCCGATGTGCAGTATGAGATCCGATCCGGGGTGTTCAAAGACCTCTGCCGCCGTGCCCGACTGGCACCGGATCAGCGTTTTGCGATGGTCATCGACGAAATCAACCGGGGCAACATCAGCAAGATTTTCGGTGAACTGATTACCCTGATCGAGGCTGACAAGCGCGAGGGCGGTGCTAATGCGGTGACGGTGACGCTCCCCTACTCGGGAGAGACATTCAGCGTCCCGGCCAACGTAGACATCATCGGTACGATGAACACAGCAGACCGTTCACTGGCGCTGCTGGACACGGCGCTGCGCCGCAGATTCGATTTTCTCCCTATCCTTCCGGATGCCCGTGACGATGCAGATGCCCCGCTGGCAGGTCTGCGCGTTTCAATGGATAGCGAAGTCATCAATATTCCGAAAATGCTGGCCGTAATCAACCAGCGCATCGAAGCCCTCTACGACCGCGATCACTGCATCGGTCATGCCTATTTCACAGGCCTGAAGGAAATCGCTGACGGCCAGGCCAGATTGGATGCCTTGCAGGATGTTTTCCGTAACCGGATCATTCCGTTGCTGGAAGAATACTTCTTTGAGGACTGGCAGAAGATCCGCTTGGTATTGGCCGACAACCAAAAGCCCGTGGCCGCTCAGTTCATCACCGAAAGCCCTGACCACGAGGACGATTTGATCGGGCTTTTTGGCCGTGACCACGGTCTGGATACCTTCTCCACCAAGAGACGGTTCCGCAAGAATGATGATGCTCTGGCCAGTCCCAGTGCGTACATTGGCATCTACGAGCCACTGGCTGACTGATTGGCTCAGAGCGATGAACAGCCTCTCCATCTATGAATTCGACGCCCTGGTATCAGGGAACATCGGGGGCGCGAGTGCCGATGGGATTCATGGTGTTCCCGCCGTGGTGTTCGAATGGCTGGAGTCCGAGGCTTTGCGCATTGCGGACAGGGGCGAAGGTTCCTGGGTTAGGTTGTCTCAGCGCAAAGGTATGCGCGCAGTCCAAGTAACCAGTTTTGTAGGTGTACTGCGCGCACCGAACGGTTTTCAGATTGAGGTGCTGCCCAAGGTGGGTAAAGCCATCGGCGGTGGCGCGACGGAAGCTCGGCAATTCCTGATTGATATGCTCTGCTGCCTGCAACGCTTCCGGCATGTGCAAACAGACAAAGCCAGACTGTTGGCCCGCCGTATGCCGTTGCTGGAGGTCTTCATCTCCGAATTTCTGCGTGCGACTGACCAGGTAGTCAAACGTGGGCTTCACAGCGATTACGCTGTCAGACAAGATAATCTTTTCGCGCTGCGCGGCAAGTTGATGGTAGGGCAGCACTTGCGCCAGAACCAGTTTCGGGCCGATCGGTTTTTCACGCAGTTCGATGAGTTCACCACTGACCGCCCGGAAAACCGCCTGCTTCATGCTGCTCTCCGGCAAGCCCTTCGACTGACCTCTACCCAGGAAAACCAGAAGCTGGCCCGTGAGTTGGCATTCGTTTTTGCGGATGTCCCTGTGTCTGAGCAGCCAGGTGCCGATTTTCAGCGAGTGCACATCGACCGTAGCATGGCGCATTACGAAACAGCGTTGGCATGGGCACGCTTGATCCTGGGCAATGAATCCCCGATGACCGGTTCGGGCAATCATTCCGCGCCATCCCTTCTGTTCCCGATGGAGGCTCTGTTTGAGGCCTTCGTTGCCAAGCATCTGCAAAAGCAGGTCACCACTGGCCTTGTGCTCAAGACCCAGGCCCGCAGCCACTACCTGGTGCGCCATCAAGAGCAAGACTGGTTCCGGATGAAGCCAGATTTGCTCATTCACGATGACACAGCCAATCGACTGGTGTTGGACACAAAGTGGAAGTTGCTCGATGCCGTGAAGGAAAACGGTTCTGACAAGTACGGGCTTTCCCAGTCCGACTTCTATCAGCTGCAAGCCTACGGCCAAAGCTACCTTGACGGTGTCGGAGTGCTGGCGTTGGTTTATCCCATGACGTCGTCGTTTGACCAACCGCTGCCGGTATTTGAATTTCCAAAGTCTGAGGGGCTGCGCTTGTGGGTTCTGCCGTTTTGCTTGCGGGAAAAGCGCTTGCTGCTGCCACCTTGCGGCAGCCTTGATGCGAGCCTTATGTCCCGGGTACCAATACAACGTGCGATCCCCGAACCTGCCAGCCAACCCAGAGAGGCGGCCTTCATATGACGAAACTTCCCATCAACCTCAATGACCTGCTGCGCCAGCGCACGGTCGAGGGCGACCGTATCGAGTACAAGGCTGGATGGAACCCGGACCCGATCATCCGCACCGTGTGCGCATTTGCCAACGACTTCGAAAACCTCGGCGGCGGTTATGTGGTGATCGGGCAGGATTGCGACGCCAATGGCCAGCCGGTGTTTCCGCCGGGGGGGGTGCCAGACAAGCAGTTGGACAAAATTCAGCGGGAACTGTTGGCCTACTGCCAGTTGATCCAGCCGCCGTACTTCCCGGTATTGAGTGTTGAGGAAGTTGAGGGGCGCAAGCTTATCGTGCTGTGGGCGCCGGGCGGCCAGAACCGTCCCTACAAGGCACCGGAGTCGGTGACGGCCAAGCACAAGGTGTGGCGCTATTACATCCGCCGGTACAGCAGCACTGTGGAAGCCAAGGGCGAGACCGAGCAGGAATTATTGAGCCTGGCCGCCAAGGTGCCATTCGACGACCGCTACAACCAGTCGGCACGGATCGAGGATCTGTCCAAACCCCTGATGCAGGCATTTTTGCAAGAGGTGGATAGCGCATTGGCGGCGGACGCGCCCGGGTTGTCGGTCGAGGCATTGGCGCGACAGATGAACGTAGCGGGCGGGCCTACCGAGTCACCGTGGCCCAAGAACGTGGGTTTGCTGTTTTTCAATGAGACGCCGGAGCGATTTTTCCCCAGCGTGCAGATCGATGTGGTCTGGTTTCCCGAGGGCGCGGGCGGTGATCGCTTCGAGGAAAAGATCTTCAAGGGCCCACTGGCGCGGATGACGCGCGAGGCCTTGAGCTACATTCAGCGCAACTACCTGCGCGAGACGGTCATCAAGCATCCGGATCGCGCCGAGGCCACGCGGGTCTGGAACTTCCCCTACGCCGCCATCGAGGAAGCCTTGGTCAACGCGGTCTATCACCGGTCCTACGAGGAGCGTGAGCCCATTGAGGTGCGCATCGGCAACGACGAACTGGTGATCTTGAGCTTCCCCGGCCCGGATCGGTCGATCCGGCTGGAGGACTTTCAGGCGGGGCGTCTTGTCAGCCGCCGCTACCGCAACCGGCGGATTGGGGAATTCCTCAAGGAACTGGAGATGACCGAAGGGCGATCCACCGGCATCCCGAAAATTCTGAAGGAAATGGCGGCAAACGGCTCGCCCGCACCGCTGTTTGAGACGGACGACGACCGCCTCTCGTTTGTGATCCGTTTGCCGCGACATCCGCTGGCGCTTGTTCCTCCAGCAGACTCCCCGCAAGTCACCCCGCAAGTCACCCCGCAAGTCACCCCGCAAGTCACCCCGCAAGTCACCCCGCAAGTCACCCCGCAAGTGGGAATGCTGCTGGCACAGATAGAGGGGGAAATGACCCGGCAGGCAATTCAGGATGCTCTAGGGCTGGCCGACCGGGAGCATTTTCGCAAGACCTATTTGGCACCGGCGCTGGAGCTGGGCGTCATCGAAATGACCCTGCCCGACAAGCCCAACAGCCGCAGTCAGCGTTACCGCCTGACCCCCCTTGGGCAACGCTGGCTGGATACGCATCCTGGTGGTGGCGCAAGTTGAAATCCGGAGGAATGAGCCATGGCCGTTGAGAATCTTCCCGATTTCACCCGCCCCGCCCGCCAGCGTTGGGAGTCCATCCCCGCAGATATCCGCCAGCGCCTGCTGGCCAATGTCTGGTGCGGGCAATGCCGCCACGAAGTGACGATCACCAATTTCACCGGGACCATCAAGGGTGGCGACCTGCTGCTAGTGGGCAAGTGTGCCGAGTGTCACGGCGACGTGGCGCGGGTGATCGAGGGCTAGTGAGCACATTGCCGCAGCAACCCGCACCAGTGCTCATTGGCCCCAATAGCGAGTAATTCGGTTGTAAACTGCACGCCACCAGTAGCACCAAAGCCTCCAGAAATGGAGGCCTTTTTCATTGTGCGCCCAGCATGGGCGCGATCTTGGAGGTGAAAGTCCTCCCGTAAGTTGATCATAGCAAACGAAGCGAAGCGCAACTGCATGAGGGTGACCGAGTGCGGGAAGGATCAAGTTGACTAGCGACTTGATGCCAATTAAGGTATAGTTTCTATACTATGAATTTCTTCGAATTTGACACAGCAAAGAGTGAGTCCAATCGCACGAAACACGGCATAGATTTTGTTGAAGCGCAGAGTCTCTGGAGCGACCCGATGCTGTTGGAGATCCCTGCAAAAACGGATGATGAGCCGCGCTGCCTCGTGATTGGGCTTATCGATGGCAAGCATTGGTCAGCAGTCATTACCTACCGCGGGGCAAATATCCGATTGATATCCGTTCGTCGCGCACGCACAGAAGAGGTGGTACTTTATGAAAGCTAAAAAGTTCGAGCAACAGTTTGACGAGGGTGTCGACATTACGGCTACTTTGGACTTGTCCAAAGCTAAGCGCGTGCTGCAAGAGCAGAAGCGGGTGAATGTGGACTTTCCAACTTGGATGATTGACTCGCTTGATCGCGAAGCTAGCAAGCTGGGGGTTACAAGGCAGTCTGTTATTAAGGTCTGGCTAGCCGAGCGTCTTGAGGCGACCGCTTCTAACTTGCCGTGCCAACGGACGCGCGCAGGTGCCGCGCACCGCTGAACTCAACGTTGTGCCTCTCATTTCACACGGAACGCCTGGAGCATGAACCATTTTCTGAAACGTGTTGCATTGCTTGTGGCGCTGTTGTCTTGGCTGCCTTTTGCATCGGCACAGAATACTTCGACGTCCTCGCCAACTAGGAATCAAGTACGAGAGGCAATGAAGTCCCAGCTACCACTGCCACCTGAAGGATTCGGTTGGCAACTGTACAAAAACGTCGTTTTCCTTAAGCCTATTGGCTGGACTGAACAGGAGATGACGGAGAACATCGCGGGAATCCCCGCTACCACTTATGCGGCAAGCCCCGAGGTGTTTTCTCGCGCAAAGCAGTTCGAGATGGGGGTAACTATTCAACACATCAGTGGCTCTCAACGCATTCGTGGAATCTCAGCGAAAAAGCTAGCACTTGTCTACCTGAAACCGTTCCTTGATGCACACAAAAAGGAGGAGGTGCTAATGCTTCAGAAAAGTACCCAAGGAGACTTCGAGCGCACTTTCTTCCGTTATCGGGATGCACCTCCGGGGCTTAAACCGATCATCGTCCATAAATTCATTGTTGCGAATGATGTGACCGACAACATCAACATCTTTACCTTCGAAAGCCCCGTGGAAACGTGGAACGAAAATTGGGTGAAGTACGGAACTCCAATAATCAGCAAGCTAAACGTTATGCCAAGTGTTCCATCCGAATTCAATCGTTTCACTGAAGAATTGCCCCCTTTGCTAGAGAAGGATGCTGCGACTGTGATGGCGCGAGGCATGGCAATAGACTCGGCAAAGACTCTATGCGCACGTGTGGGTGGCGATGTAGCCCAGGCAGTGGTGAAGGAGGTTACTGCATGGCGGTCGCGAAACGATGGGTACCTAAAGGCAGCAGGGCAGGCATTCGATGAAATAGGCAATCGCCACATCTCGGACGGCGGAGAAGCAGAAAAGCAATCCTATCTTCGGATGGTAATAGTCCAGACGGGAAAGGTTACGAGCGAGAGCGTGCTACGCCGATTTGGCGGTGCCAATTTAGACAACGCCATCGTGCCCACGCCTGCCCAGTGTTTGAGCGAGGCATCGTCGCTTCAGAGCGGTCAGCGTGAAATTCGCAATACACCGGACATTACCAAAGCGCTTTTACCGTACATGGAACGTAAAGGGCTACCCGGGCGATGAGTGGCCCAACGAACAAGGTTAGATCGTGCAACCAGCGCATTAACAATATGAACGATGTGCTGAAAGCCATTGATGCGGCCAAGGTTCCCGATGACGTGCTGGCCAGCAAGGTGTTCGATTTTGACGGCAGGCAACTGGCAACCCTGCTGGACGGGGCGATCTACGGTCGACGCTTTGCCACAAATACGTATTGCTACGGCTGGAATGCCTGCTGGCCAGCCACGCAGCCTCGCTGAACTTGCCCGATGAGATCAACGTCGAGCACATCCTGCCGCAGACGCCGGCCAAAACCAGCCAGTGGATCAAGAATTTCACGGAAGAGCAGCGGGATCAGTGGGGAACCGCAGATGCCCGCAGCGTTACTCATTGGCCCCAACAGCGAGTCGTTCGGTAGCAAACTGCACGCCACCAGATCAAGCCCCAACACTAACCGGTTGGGGCTTTTTTCTTGCCTACACTACATGACAAAGGATTGACTCAACGAGGTGGTCTCATACAATGACCGATCTCCAATAACTCCAGCGAATGTTTTGGCCGTCACCGGCAACCGAAAGAATCAGCCGCATGCAATGGATCGCCCCTTCAGTAAAAGACGCCGCTTCCACCTTGCTTGAAAAGCGCCTGTGGGACGCCGCCGACCAGCTCCGCGCCAATTCCGGCCTCAAGGCGCAGGAATACTCCGGCCCCATCGGATCGCCGCGCGAGGTGGGCTCGGCCAGTGCATCAAGATCGCGTAACAGATTCGCGTCCTTGGCCACGGCGCTAACGCCTCCACGTCCAAGGCTACGTGCTTCAGTGGCTGCCCACATGCGCAACGCCGCTTCATCCAGCCGTCCAGACAGCGCTTGAAATTTTGCCTCGATCATCGCCAGGTTACCCATGGCTTCATCATGGCGTAAGGCACATATTGTTCAGGTCATATTTGCTTGATCAATAAGTTTCTGATCGTAAAAGTTTTTATGCGTTGGCTTATGACATTTGCGTAATCGATTGCCCTGACCAGCGGAGGGCCAGACTTTGTTGTTTCTTTTGCTTGGCGCTGGCGCACGTCAGGTTAGAATGCCGCCCATGCTGATTCTTGGAATTGAATCCTCTTGCGACGAAACGGGGATTGCGCTCTACAGCCCCGACGCTGGCGGCCTTCTCCTTGCACACGCCCTGCACTCTCAGATTCTTATGCACCGAGAATACGGTGGCGTCGTCCCGGAGCTGGCCTCGCGCGACCACATCCGGCGCGCCGTGCCTTTGCTGCGTAAGGTAATGCGCGATAGCGGCCACTCGCTCACCGAGCTTGCGGCCGTCGCCTACACGCAGGGCCCCGGACTGGCAGGTGCCTTGCTGGTTGGCGCTGCGTTTGCCGAAGGGCTGGCGGCCTCACTGGGCATCCCGACGGTGCCGGTACACCACCTCGAAGGTCATTTATTATCGCCACTACTGTCGCGCACACCGCCGTGTTTCCCGTTCATCGCGCTCCTGGTCTCGGGCGGACACAGTCAGTTGATGCGTGTTACCGGTGTTGGCGAGTACCAGTTGCTCGGTGAGACGCTTGACGACGCAGCCGGCGAAGCCTTTGACAAGACCGCCAAATTGCTTGGCCTGCCCTACCCCGGTGGCCCGGCGCTGGCCGAACTGGCCGAGCACGGGCAGCCGGACACGGTAAAACTGCCGCGCCCGATGCTGCATTCCGGCGACCTCGACTTCAGCTTTAGCGGCCTTAAAACGGCTGTGCTAACCAAGGTGCGCGAGATGGGGAATCTCGACGAGCAGCAGCGCGCCAATATCGCACGCGGCTTTCAGGATGCCATCATCGACGTGCTGGTCAGCAAGTCGATGCACGCCGTGCGGCAAAGCGGTCTGAAGCGGCTGGTCGTCGCCGGTGGCGTTGGCGCCAACCGCGAACTGCGCCGTCAGCTCAATGCGCAAGCGGCACGCCTGGGAATTTCCGTTTTCTACCCCGAGCTTGAGTTCTGTACCGATAACGGCGCCATGATCGCCCTGGCTGGCGCCTTGCGCTTTCAGGCTGGATGCTCGATCAAGCCGGCTGGCGCCTTCGCCGTGCGGCCACGCTGGCCGTTGGCCGAATTAACGGGCTGATCTTTTACCGGCGCCGATCTTCGGCTCGGTTCCCGCCATCAGCCGTTGCAGGTTCTGCCAGTGCTTGCCGATCAAGGCCATGGCAATGATCCCGACGGCCAGCAACCTGACATCGCTGCCCCAGAGAAAAAAAGCGAAAAGCGGTGCCGCCGCCGCTGAAACCAGTGCCGCCAACGAAGAGTAGCGCAGCAGGGTGGCAATCAACAGCCAGCTGGCGAAGATTGCCAGACCAAGCCGTGGATCGATGGCCAGCAACACGCCAGCAGCGGTGGCTACGCCTTTTCCACCCTTGAATTTCAGGAATATCGGGTACAGATGCCCAAAAAAGACGGCCAGCGCGACGAAGCCGACGAAACTCTCTTCGAAACCGTAATCAGGGCCATAGGTCTGGGCCAGAAAAACCGCCAACCAGCCCTTGGCCATATCCCCGAACAGGGTTGTTGCGGCAGCAGCCTTGTTGCCGCTGCGCAGGACGTTGGTCGCGCCTGGATTCTTTGAACCATAGCTGCGCGGGTCAGCCAATCCAAAAAACCGACTGCAGACCACGGCAAACGGGACGGATCCCAAGAGATAGGCCATAAGCACGGCTAATAGAGCGATCAGGGCATTGGACATGGGGAATTCCGTAAACTGGAAGGATGGCTGACAGCCTGGGTTAGAATGCGCACACTATCGGGTTAGGTCTTTCCGCCCGACCGGCAATTCTACACCGCCCAGACCCTCTCCCACATGGACATCATCTTTATCGACGACCTTCACCTATCGACCCTGATCGGGATTTACCCGCGCGAAAAGGCGGTTCCCCAGACGGTCGAGATCTCCTTGCAGATCGGTATCTCCACTGCCGGCGCCGGGGCCAGCGACGATGTTGGCGACACCATCAACTATGCCGTTGTCGTTGATCGCCTGCGCAATGAATTGGAGACGCGACACTTCAACCTGCTCGAAAAGCTGGCCGAGTACGTAGCCACACTTCTGCTCGAAGAGTTCGGCGCCACCTGGGTACGTGTCTCAATCGCCAAATTGGGCGTGATGCGCGGCGTTCGACGTATCGGCGTCGTGATCGAACGCGGCGTAACGAGCTGATTGGCTGATCTTCTCAGCCCTTTAACGCGACCTGCACAATTTTCGGCAACAGCGCGCGCAGCAGATCGTGCGGATGCACGCCGACCAGATAGCCACGGCGGCCGCCGTTGATGTAGATCAGAGGCAAATCGAGGATGCTTTTCTCGATGCATATCGGCATTTTATTTTTGGTTCCGAACGGGCTGGTACCACCGACCAGAAAACCGGTATGCCGGTTGGCGACTTCCGGCTTGCACGGTTCGATCTTCTTGCAGCCGATTTGGCGCGCCAGTTCCTTGGTCGACACTTTGCAATCGCCATGCATCAACACGATCAGGGGCGTCCCGGATTCGTCTTCCATCACCAGCGTCTTGACCACCGCATGCTCGTCGACATTGAGTTCGCGCGACGATATTTTTGTCCCGCCATGCTCTTCGTAGTCGTAGAGATGATTGGAGTGGGCGATGCCATGTTGCTGCAAAAATTTTGTCGCCGGAGTTTCCGGGGCGTTTTCGGATCGCATGCTAATACTCCTGAAACACGATATTCCTGGCAAAGGATAACAGATGCGCTGACGCTTCAGCCGCGCGGGTGGTGCTGGGCATGCAAGGACTTGAGCCGTTCGCGGGCAATGTGCGTGTAAATCTGCGTCGTCGAAATATCGGAGTGCCCGAGAAGCAACTGAACCACCCGCAGGTCGGCGCCATGGGTGAGCAGATGCGTGGCGAAAGCGTGCCGCATGACATGCGGCGACAGTCGTGCGTCATCCATTCCGATCAGCCGAGCATAGCGCTTGATCAGGTACCAGAAGGCCTGGCGCGTCATTGCCGATCCGCGTGTGGTAACGAAGAGATCATCGCTTTGCTGCCGCTCGAGCAGTGCTGGGCGGCCTTGCGCAAGATAGCGCCGCAGCCAGGCGATGGCGTCCTCGCCAAGAGGCACCAGGCGCTCTTTGCTGCCCTTGCCGAACACCCGGACGACGCCCATGTCAAAATTCACTTCGTGCAGCTTCAGCCCGACCAGTTCCGAAACACGCAAGCCGGTGGCATAAAGTGTTTCGAGCATGGCCCGGTCGCGCAAACCAAGGCTGGTGTCAACTCGTGGCGCAGCGAGCAGAGCCTCAACCTGCACTTCGGAAAGCACCTTCGGCAGACGTGAGGGTTTGACCGGCATAGCGATCTTCAGCGTCGGATCGGCACTGATGCGCCCATGCGCCAGCAGGTAACGATAGAAGCGGCGCAGGGTAGAAATGTAGCGCGCCTGCGATGTGGCGCGCAGAGTGTGCGAGAGCGTGGCGACAAAGTGCGTAAGCGCCGGCTCATCGGCCTGGCAAAGCGAAGCCAGTTCCTGCTCACGCAGCCAGGTCGACAAATGGATCAGGTCGCTGCGATAACTGGACAGCGACGCCTTGGCCAACCCATCCTCCAGCCATAGGGTGTCGCAGAAGGCATCAATCTCCGTCTGTGCGTCCACACCCGTTTCAGTGTCCTTCATGAGCCAGCAGCCAACGCTTGACGTCAAGCAGAAAGCCGCCGCGCTGCCGGGCAAAACCACCCAGTCCGCCGCCGGTGGCGATCACCCGATGGCAGGGCACGATGAGTGGAAAAGGGTTGGCGCCGCAGGCCTGGCCGACCGCCCGTGGCGCGTTGTGCAGGATCCTGGCCAGTTCACCGTAGCTCTTCGTCTGACGACTGGGAATCGCGATAATCTGTTCCCAGACACGCCGCTGAAAGGCGGTTCCCGAGGGCCGCAGCGGCAGTTCGAAGATAAAACCGGGATCAATCAGATAAGCGCGCAACTGGCGCGCGGCTTCCGCCGCTAAAGGGTTCCTTGGCGGCACTTCGGGGCCGGGTTCGAGATAGACAAGGGAATGAAGTTCGCAGTCGTCACCGCGCAGCCCGAGGCAGAAACTTGGGGCGGCGACGATCGCCTGATAGGTCTCACTGACCGGCGCGCGCATCAAATTTTTCATGCTGCCCCCTGCGGGTGTTGTTGCAAGTGCTTTAGCTACGTACCTGTCCATTGCCGAGCACGATCCATTTCTGACTGGTCAGCCCCTCAAGCCCGACCGGGCCACGGGCGTGTATCTTGTCGGTCGAGATGCCGATTTCCGCACCGAGGCCGTATTCAAAACCGTCGGCAAAGCGCGTCGAGGCGTTGACCATGACCGATGCTGAATCGACCTCGCGCAGGAAACGCATTGCGTTGGCGTAGTTCTCACTGACAATCGTTTCGGTGTGATGCGATCCGTAACGATTGATGTGCTCAATCGCCTCGCCAAGGCCAGTCACCACCTTGACCGAAATGATCGGCGCCAGGAACTCGCTGGCGTAGTCCTCCTCGGTCGCCGCCTTGGCTGCGCTGACCAGCGCCTGCGTTTCGGCGCAACCACGGATTTCGACGCCTTTACCCATCAGCATGGCCGCAATCGGCGGCAGCAGGCGAACGGCGACGGAACGTGCAACCAGCAGGGATTCAGCGGTGTTACAGGTGCCGTAGCGCTGCGTCTTCGAGTTCTCGACGATGGAGAGCGCCTTGTCGGCATCGGCATCGTCGTCGATATAAACGTGACAGTTGCCGTCCAGATGCTGGATCATCGGCACCCGCGACTCGGCCAGCAGGCGCGAAATCAGCCCTTTGCCGCCACGTGGAACGATCACATCGACGTAGTCGCGCATGGTGATCAGATGGCCGACAGCGGCGCGGTCGGTGGTGTCGATCACCTGCACGACGTTGGCCGGCAGGCCTGCGGCGGCTAGCCCCTCCTGGACCAGCGCGGCGATTAGGCGATTGCTGCGGATCGCTTCGGAACCGCCGCGCAAAATGGCGGCGTTACCCGATTTCAGGCACAGTGCTGCGGCATCGGCCGTCACGTTCGGACGGGCTTCGTAAATGATGCCGATGACGCCCAGCGGGACGCGCATTTTGCCGACCTGAATTCCGCTCGGGCGAAATTTCAGTTCGCTGATTTCGCCCACCGGGTCGGGCAGCGAGGCCACTTGTTCGACGCCTTCAGCCATGGCGGCAACGCTTTTCTCGGACAGCGTCAGACGCTCAAGCATGACTGGTTCGAGACCAGCGGCGCGGGCGGCGACCAGGTCTTCCCGGTTGGCGGCAAGCAGCGCAGCCGATTCGCGCCGGATGGCGGTGGCGATGGCACGCAGTGCTTCGTTCTTGACCTGGCTGTCGGCACGGGCGATGACACGCGAAGCTTCGCGCGCCTGGCGCCCGACACGCTGCATATACTGCTGGAGTTCCACGACTGACCTTCTTTCTGGGCCCAAAACATGATTATAGCCAGCGATCGAACAAAACCCTCAGCGGAACCATTGGCAAGAGATGCACTCTGACCGCTATCAAATCTTGCACGTATGGACCATGACTACAAAACTGATTGTCCCCGCTGAAGTGAAAGTTTGCGCAACCTGTAGCTACTGGGACGGTGAGCGCGAGATCGATCCTGAACTGCGAGTGGTCGTCGTCTCTGAAAGCTGCGAAGGCGAATGCCTGGTACAAGGCAAATGCTGCCAGGGCCTAAGCCAGGAAGCCAAATGGCGCGATGACTGCCTGTGGGAACATCTGGCGCCTGACGAGCCGGCCAGCAAGGAATAACCGTTATTGAGCCAGACCGGGGCAGTCAGCAGATTCGCAGACCGAGACGCAAAAACTCATCCCACACATCCCCGGCCCCGGCAGCTCCCTTGATCATCCGATCGATCAGCGCCGCATGCGCCAGAGCAGCATTGGCCCGGGGGGCATCGATGCGTTGCAAGGCACGTTTGAACAACGGTTGTCGCACACCCCAGACGCGAACCTCCTTGAGCATGACATCGACCGACTGGCGCTGTTGCAGACCGGCTTTGACCTGGGCTAACGCCCGCACTTCTTCAGTCATCGCCCAAAGCACCAGGGGCGGCGCTTCGCCTTCCTGCTGCAAGCCGTCCAGCGTCCGGGTCAGGCGCGCCACATCGCCGGCCAGCAGCGCTTCGCGCAGACCGTCAAGGTCGTAGCGGGCAACGTTAAGCACCGCCTCTTGCACCTGTTGCAGCGTGAGTTCGCCAACCGGGTAAAGCAGACCAAGCTTGAGGATTTCCTGATGTGCGGCTAACAGGTTACCTTCGACACGTTCGGCAATGAAGCGCAGCCCTTCGTTATCCGCGCCCTGCCGCTGGCGGCGCAGGCGACCGGAAATCCACGCCGGTAATTCAGCCAGATTGGGAGGAATCAGCTTGACGGCAACGCCGGCCTCGGCCAGCGCCTTCAGCCAGGCAGCTTTTTCTTCGCTCCAGTCAAGCCCGGGTAAGGTCACCAGCAAGAGAGCATCGGGTGAGGGATTGGCGCAGTAGTCCTGAATTGCCGCGCCGCCCTCACGCCCCGGTTTGCCCGTTGGAATGCGTAGATCGATCAGTGTCCGACCGCCAAACAGCGACATATTACCCGCCGCATGGTGCAGTTCAATCCAGTTAAATCCGGCTATGGCGGTGAGCACTTCACGCTCGTCGAAACCGCGATGGCGAGCCGCCGCGCGAATGGTGTCGGCCGCCTCAATGACCAGCAATGGGTCGTCGCCATAGACAACATAGACCGGCTTCAGATCACGCTCAAGATGGGCTGCCAGTTGCTCACCCTTAAGTTGCATGCCGCTTTACTCCACCATCGGAGGCATTGGTTTGACGGCTGCCAGTCGGCGCATCAACTGCTGCACCAGATCGTTTTCCATATCCCGCCAAAGCAGATCTTCTTCCTGGGTCTTGGCCAGCACGTCGGAGTCGGCATAGGTCAGATCACGACTCAACTCGACCGTTCCAGGCAGCACCAGATCACGCCCCTTATCATCAACAATGCGGTAGCCATAACGATAACGCAGCCGTTTTTCACGCACGCGGCCGGCACTGGAGAGCGAGAGAATGATCGGCTCCTTGGCGTCCACCGTAGGCAGGAAGGTCGCCTGCGCGTCTCCGGCAGTTTCGGCAAGACGGGTTGAACCCGAGGAGCGGATGGCGCGTTTCAAACCGGCAACGATCAGCGAATAGTCGGGGCCGGCAATAAAAATACTCTCGTAGGGCAGAGCATAGGAGCCGCGCAATTGAAAGCCGCAGCCTGCGACAAGCGTTGTGGCCAGAGCAAATAAAGTTAAACGCAGCGTTGAGCGCATCTTTGCAGTCCTCGGCAATTCACACAACGATATTGATCAGCCGGCCCGGAACGACAATCAACTTCTTGGGCGCTTTCCCGGCAAGGTGTTTGTGCGCCACTTCACTGGCTAGCGCCGCCGTTTCAATGGCCGCGCGGTCGGCGCCAGCGGGAACGCGCAGGCTGCCGCGCAGCTTGCCGTTGATCTGCAACATCAGCTCGATTTCGTCCTGCTCCAGCGCTTTTGCATCGACTTTCGGGAACGCTTGCTCAGCCGCCGCCCGGCCGGGTTTGAGTTCGGCGTATAACGCTTCGCAGACGTGTGGAACGATCGGATAGAGCATCAGCGTTATGGCCTCCAGCGCCTCCTGCCTGACCGCGCGTGCGCTCGTCGCGCTCGACGAACTCGTCGAGTCGGCGGCGAGTTTCCCATAGGCGTTGAGCAGCTCCATCACAGCAGCGATGGCCGTGTTGAACTGCTTGCGCCGCCCATAGTCGTCGGTCACCTTGCCGATGACCTGATGCAACTGGCGACGGAAGGTTCTTAGCTCATCGGTCAGTGCGCTCACCTCGCCGCTCGCGCAGGCGGCCACGAGGCCACCCGAGACGTGCTCGAAGACGATCCGCCAGACCCGCTTGAGGAAGCGAAACGCCCCTTCGACGCCGGCGTCAGACCATTCCAGTGACTGATCCGGAGGCGCAGCGAACATGATGAACAGGCGCGCCGTGTCGGCGCCAAACTGATCGATCAACGACTGTGGATCGACGCCGTTGTTTTTCGATTTCGACATCTTCTCGATGCCCCCGATAAGCACTGGCAGGCCATCGGCGCGCAAATTCGCACCCACCGGCCGGCCGCGCTCGTCGCTGGTGAAATCGACATCGGCCGGGTTGATCCACGCCTTCTTGCCAGTGGCGTCCTCGCGATAGAAGGTCGGTGCCACAACCATGCCCTGAGTGAGCAGGTTGGCAAAGGGTTCGCCAAGTTGGTGATCACCAAACAGGCCGACATCGCGCATCAGTTTGGTCCAGAAACGCGAGTAGAGCAGATGCAAGATGGCGTGCTCGATGCCGCCGATGTATTGGTCGATGCCTCCTTTGCACCAGTAGGCGACACGTTCGTCGACCATCGCCTGGTCGTTATCCGGGCAACAATAACGCAGGAAATACCACGACGACTCGACAAAAGTATCCATCGTATCGGTCTCGCGACGTGCCGACCGGCCACACTTCGGGCAACTGCATTCATAGAACTCTGGCATCTTGGCCAGCGGACTGCCGGCGCCGGTCACCGTCACGTTCTCCGGCAGCACCACCGGTAGTTGCGCGTCAGGCACCGGTACGTCACCGCAAGCGGCACAGTGAATGATCGGAATCGGACAGCCCCAGTAGCGCTGACGCGAGATGCCCCAGTCGCGCAACCGGAACTGTGTGCGCTTGGCACCTAGTCCCTTGGCCGCAAGGTCGCCGGCAATCTCGGTAAACGCTGCCTGAAAATCAAGGCCGTCGTACTTGCCGGAATTGACACAAACGCCAGGCTCGGCATACGCCTCGTTCCACGGGGCGCTGACCTGTTTATAAGCATCACTCGGCGAGCCAATAACCATGCGGATTTCCAGCCCATACTTGGTGGCGAAAGCAAAATCGCGCTCATCATGCGCCGGGACGGCCATCACCGCACCTTCGCCATAGCCCATCAGCACGTAGTTGGCGACCCACACCGGTAGTTTTTCGCCATTGAGCGGATGGATCACGTAAAGCCCTGTCGCCATCCCCTTCTTTTCCATCGTCGCCATATCGGCTTCGGCAACGCCGCCGCGCTTGCATTCGGCAATAAATTCGCACAACTCGAGATTGTTGATGGCCGCCTGTGTCGCCAAAGCGTGTTCGGCCGCTACAGCAACATAGGTCGCGCCCATCAGCGTATCTGGACGTGTGGTGAACACCTTGAGCACACCCTCGGCGCCGATCGAAGCAGCATCGTAGGGAAAGCCTACATCGCAACCGAAGCTCTTGCCGATCCAGTTCTTCTGCATCAGCTTGACCTGCTCCGGCCAGCCGCCGAGTTGGTCAAGATCCGCCAGCAGTTCTTCGGCGTAAGCGGTAATTTTCATGCAGTACATCGGGATTTCGCGCTTCTCGATCAACGCGCCCGAACGCCAGCCGCGCCCATCGATCACCTGCTCATTGGCGAGCACGGTTTGGTCTTCTGGATCCCAATTGACTGTGCCGAGGCGCTTGTAGATTATGCCTTTTTCATAAAGGCGGGTGAACAGCCACTGCTCCCAGCGGTAATAATCAGGCTTGCAGGTCGCCAGTTCACGCTCCCAGTCGATGGCAAAGCCAAGCCGCTTGAGCTGCCCCTTCATGTACTCGATGTTGGCGTAGGTCCACTGCGCCGGCGGCACCTTGTTCTGGATTGCCGCATTCTCGGCGGGCATGCCGAAGGCATCCCAACCCATCGGCTGCATGACGTTAAAGCCCTGCATCGCGTGGAACCGCGCCAGTACGTCGCCAATCGTGTAATTGCGCACGTGTCCCATGTGCAGCTTGCCCGACGGATAGGGAAACATCGACAAGCAGTAGTACTTGGGCTTACTGCTACCTTCGCTGACACGCGCGGCACCCGTCTTGTTCCAGTGCGCCTGGACGGCGAGTTCAATCTCTTGGGGCTGGTATTTTTCCTGCATGGCGGGCAAAGCTCAGAAATAGACTAACCGGCGAATTATACGCGGTTTGCCACAGCGGGCCGGAAGGAAGGAGCCTTGTCAAAGGACAAAGCGAGTTTCCAAATCCCATGGGCCGGTGGTATATTCCCCGCCAGGAGATGGCATTCCTCCCTAGGCCGTTGGCATGACACAAGGCGGGCGCTGTTCCTGTGGCTCGTCCGCAGATTAAACATGTGATCAGGATAGTGCGATGTGGAAATCGATCCTGGCGATCAGTCTCGGCGCGGTGCTTGGCACCCTGTTGCGCTGGCAGCTTGGCAGCAAGCTCAACAGCATCTTTCCAACAATCCCTCCCGGGACGCTTGCGGCCAACTTGGTCGGCGCCTATGTCGTCGGGATTAGCCTTGCTTTCTTCGCGACCTTTTCGGCGATTTCGCCGGAATGGCGCCTACTGGTGATCACCGGTTTTTGCGGTGGCCTGACCACGTTTTCAACGTTTTCCGCCGAGATCACCATGCTGTTGCAGCAGGGGCGAATTTCCTGGGCGCTTGGTGCTGTTGCGGCGCATGTCGTCGGATCGGTGCTGATGACCTTCGCTGGAATCGGTACCGTGTACCTGCTCAAAAACTCACCGTGAAGCAAGCGTCAATCGACTGATATGTATTGACCTGTCAAGTTTTCCAAGAACCCAGTTTTAGATCATCGTCCAGTGTGTGGGTAGCAGAACGGGCGGCAAGCCGACGGTTGATCAGTCTGATATGCGCGGGTTGGCTACCGCATGACAACCGATT
>NZ_JAPUVO010000116.1 GCF_029255185.1 Propionivibrio sp. | reverse complement strand
TCTCGTATGGCTCAGGCTCTGGTACTCTTTCATTGTGAATCTCCTTTCTCTTGGCAGAGATCAGAAATTCACGCAGACCGTCGTAAAGGTCAAACCTTGGTGAGTCCCCCGGCAGAGCCGGGGGCTTACCTCTATGAGTTAATGGCATCGACCGCAAGGTAGATGCCATTTTTTTCGGGGCGTTTAACCCGCATCAATGTTTGAGTAAATCGGTCGACTATACTCGCCCTGTTCTCTTTCGCTCCAAGGGTAATCGAATGGATACAAAAACACAGCACACGGCGCAGGAACTGCCCTTCTACGACGCTACCGGCAACGAAGTCGAGATTTTCGACTACGCCTGGAAAAACCGGCTGCCGCTGCTGATCAAGGGCCCGACCGGCTGCGGAAAGACCCGCTTCGTTTCCTACATGGCCGCCCGGCTCGGCCTGCCGCTATACACCGTGGCCTGCCACGACGACCTCACCGCTGCCGACCTTGTTGGCCGCCACCTGATCGGCGACGGCGCCACCTACTGGTCGGACGGGCCGCTGACCCGCGCCGTGCGCGAAGGCGGCATCTGCTACCTCGACGAAGTGGTCGAGGCGCGCAAGGACACCACTGTCGTTCTCCACCCGCTGGCCGACGACCGCCGTGTGCTGCCGATTGATCGCACCGGCGAACTGATCGCAGCGCCACCCTCGTTCATGCTCATCGTCTCCTACAACCCAGGCTACCAGAATCTGATGAAGGGGCTCAAGCCATCGACGCGCCAGCGCTTCGTTTCCTTGCGCTTTGAATTCCCGTCAGCGGCACGTGAACAGGCGATTCTGATCGGCGAAACCGGCATTGATGCCGACACCGCAAAACGCCTGGTAGCCATCGGCAATTCGCTGCGCGCCCTGAAAGACCGTGACCTTGAAGAAGTGGCCTCAACCCGCCTGCTGGTGTACGCCGCGACACTGATCAAGGCCGGCCTGACGCCGGTTGAAGCCTGCCGCGTCACCCTCGTCGAAAGCCTGACCGACGACATCGAGACGGCCGAAGCGCTGCTCGAGATCGTCAAAGCCACGTTTGGGTATTGATCATGGACGATGAGCATACGCCGCAAAAACCGGGGCAGAATCTGGCGATCATCGCTGAAGCCCTCTACCTGGCCAACCTGCTGATCCTGCCTGGCATTGCCTTTGCCGTGCTCTTCTGGCTGTGGCGAACAAGGTCCGATGTACCACCGCTGGCGCGCGAGCACCTGCGTCAGACTTTTTTCGTCAGCCTCTGGGGCGGCACGCTAATCGCTGGCTTCACTGTCGCCTTCATCGCCTTTGGCGGATTACAGTGGGCGTGGACCTGGGTGCTGGTGATTATGTACTTCACCTGCGTGCATTCAACCCTGGTCGTTTGCGGCATGCTCGGCCTTGCTCGCGCGATGGCCGGCAAGCCCTTCTGCTACCCGCTGCTCGGCCCGAAACCGCAAGACGCATGAAGCAATCCACCATTCAGCGCAGCCGCCTATTTATGCAGATGGGGTTTTTTGTACTGTTCACCCTGACACCGGTCTTTGATCTGCTGCGTTACGACCTCACAGAAGGGCATGCCTACTTCCTGACCCATGAATGGCATGTCGGCATCGACGATTTCATCGCCGGCACGGTTTCGCCTTTGACGGCCGCCGGCAACGTACTGCTCTACCTTTTCCTGCCGCTGCTCGGCGTGCTCGCTCTAATCCTGGGTATCGCCTGGAAGTGGGGGCGGCTTTATTGCGGCTGGCTGTGTCCGCACTTCTCGGTCGTCGAAACGATCAACCGCCTGATGCTGCGCGCCACCGGCAAGCACTCGTTGTGGGACAAGCGGGAAACAGCGCCGTGGGAGCCCGACGGCAGACCATCGGCACGTGACGCACGCTACTGGCTGCTCGTCGTGCCCTTTGCCATCGGCTTCGCCTTTGCCTGGGCGCTGGTCTTTCTCACCTACCTGATGCCGCCTTTTCAGGTCTATGGCGGGCTGCTGAACTTCAGCCTAAGCAAGTACGAGGTCATTTTTATCGGCGTGGTAACGAGCGTCCTTTCTGCCGAATTTCTCTTCGCCCGCCATCTTTTTTGCCGTTACGCCTGTGCCATCGGCATCTGGCAAAGCATTGCCTGGATCGGCAACAAGAAAGCGATGGTCGTCGGTTTTGACCGCGAACGCATCAACGATTGCGCCAATTGCGTCGGCGGCAAAACGAGCGCCTGCGACGCCGTCTGCCCGATGCGCCTCAAACCGCGCAACGTCAAACGCTGGATGTTCGCCTGCACCCAGTGCGGCCAGTGCCTGTCGGCCTGTGAAACAGCCAATCACAACCAGCCGCAGGGCGCGCTACTGCACTGGGTCAGCGGCGAAGCCGCACGCCAGAACGAAGCCGGCTTCAACGCTACGACGCTCAAACGACTACGGCAGTTAGGAGCGACCGAGGATGAGGACACGAATGTGCGATAGGCAAGGGAGGTTAACCGCTTTCAGCGCAGAGAACGCAGAGGCGCAGAGGACGCAGAGAGAAAACCGATATATTTTCTGGTTCTTCTCCGCGATCTCTGCGCCTCTGCGTTCTCTGCGTTGAAAGAGCTTGTTCTTAGCAATGGAAGAATTCGTCGGCAAGATTTGGCATCGATGGGCCACTGGCGTGGCGGTGCGGCACTATCCCGAGGCGGCGGTGACGCTCACGGAGGTCGAGAAAACGGCCGGCATTCTCTTTCGTGCCTTTGGCGGCGACCCCGGGCTCAAGGTGGCGGCGGCGACGACCGAAACGCACGGCGCGCACCGTCGCTTGATGCAGCGCATCGCTGGCAGCGGCGACAAGGCGACGCTGGCCCGGCTCGACGCTGATACTCTGCGCCTGCCGTCCGAGATTGCCATTTTTTCGGAGCGCTCGCTCAACCGTGACCTTTACTTCTGGCTGGCCGCGCTGGCGGCCTGCGATGAAGCACCGCAATTGCCGTGGCACCTGCGCAACCAGCGGGCCACGCAAGCCACCCTGCGCCATTTCCCCGGCCTCAAGCCGCGTTACCAGCGCCTGCTCGCAGCGCACCTGGCCAGCCGCATTGAGCCACAGGCCATGGCTGATGACGAGGCGGCACAGGAGAATGCGCTACGCCAGGCACTGTGCAAACCGGGCAGCCTCGCCCTGCTGCCGCCACTGTTCCATCGAGAGTCACGCCCGCCGCAGCCAATTCCGCTGTGGCTAGCCGCCCCACCGGGCAATGTCGCGCGCACCGATGCCGCCACCGACGCCAACCTGCCGGGCGAAGGCAGCGGCAATGACTCCGCGACCAGCCCGGCGTACAAAGCCGAGCAGGTCACAGTGCCGAAGAACGACAGCCCCTTCCTGCTCATATTCCGTGCCGAGAGCCTGCTCTCCTGGGGTGAGTACGTTCGCATCAACCGCGCCTTTGACGAGGACGACGACCCGCTGGCGGCCGAAGCAGCCAAGGACATGGATCAGCTCGCGATTACCCGTGATGCAAAAACCCGCGTTTCGCGCGTCAAATTTGATCTCGACCTGCCATCCGCCGCCGAGGATGACCAGCCGGTCGGCCCCGGCATTCCGCTCCCCGAGTGGGACTACCGCATGGGTGAGTTACTGCCCGACCACTGTCGCCTGCAACCGATGATCGCCGCTGACGCGCAGCCCGCGAAACTGCCGGATGCGCTGAAAAAAACCGCGCACCGGCTGCGCCAGCAATTCGCCGCCCTGGCGCCCGCGCGGCACTGGCTGAAAGCGCAGCAGGACGGCCCGGAACTCGATATCGACAACTGCGTGCGCAACATCGCAGATCAGGCCAGCGGGCATACCCCGGACCACGGCGCCTACCTCGCGCAAGCACGCTGTGAGCGCGATCTGGCCTGCCTGCTGCTGGCCGACCTCTCGCTATCCACCGACAACTGGGTCAGCGATTCGCACCGCATCATCGACGTCATCCGCGAAAGCCTGCTGCTGTTCGCCGAGGCGATGAGCGCCACCGGCGACCGCTTCGGCCTCTACGGCTTCTCCTCGCTTAAACGTCACAATGTGCGATTTAACCTGATCAAGGATTTTTCGACACCTTACAACGCCCAGTGCAGGGGCCGCATCCTGGCCCTCAGGCCAGGCTACTACACCCGCATCGGCGCCGCGCTGCGCCAGGCCTCGCGCATTCTCGTCGAACAACCCGCCGCGCGCCGCCTGCTGCTGCTGATCTCCGACGGCAAACCAAACGACCTCGATCTCTACGACAGTCGCTATGGCGTCGAAGACACCCGCATGGCCATTCACGAAGCCCGCCGCATGGGTTTGCAGCCCTTCTGCGTGACTGTAGACCGCGCGGGCGGCGCCTACCTGCCCTACATCTTCGGCCCTGCCGGATTCACCGTCATCCGCAAGCCGGAAGACCTCCCCGCCCGCCTGCCGCTGCTCTACGCCCAACTGACGCGGGGGTGAGCATCTTGCGACTGACCCAAAAGATTCTCCCGCCACCCCTATGGAATCGTGCAATGATTGCTTGCGTTGAGAGGTTTTTCTAAACAGGTTAACTTCTTTGGCTATTCATGCCGAATAAAAAATCAGTTGGCAACACACTGCGAGTCGTCACCTACAACATCCACAAGGGATTTTCGCAGTTCAACCAGCACATGATGGTGCACGAACTGCGCAAGCAGTTGCGTGCCCTGGGGTCGGACATCGTCTTCCTGCAGGAAGTCCAGGGCATGAACAGCCGGCATGCCGCAGAGATCGACAACTGGCCGGACGAGCCGCAGCAGGACTTTCTCGCTGAAGACGTGTGGCAAGCCACCGCCTACGGTAGCAACATCATCTACGATCACGGACATCACGGCAATGCGATTCTTTCGCGCTACCCAATCGAGCATTCGCACAATCAGGATGTCACCCACCTACGCTTCGAACGGCGCGGCCTTCTGCACTGCGCGATCAACGTTCCGGGCCTGAAAATGGCGTTGCACTGTGTCTGCGTCCACCTCTCGCTGTTCGCCCGTTCACGGCGCCGGCAGCTCGATGCCCTCGCCCTTCATCTGGAAGATATTGCACAGCCCGACTCGCCGCTGATCATCGCTGGCGACTTCAACGACTGGCGCGACGAAGCCAACGAATTGCTGGCGCGTCGCCTCGGCCTCTCAGAAGTCTTTGGCGGCGTCTGTAGCAGCCCGGCATCACCCGGACGCAGCTTCCCCGCCAAGCGGCCTGTGCTGCGCCTAGATCGCATCTACGTACGCGGCTTCTCGGTCGTCCAGGCCGAAATACATTGCGCTGCTCCGTGGTCGGAAATCTCCGATCACGCCGCGCTCTCGGCGCATTTGCGCCATGATTCTGACCATTCCAAGCGCTGACGGTGCCCGCAGACTTTGTTCCCGGCAACCGGCTGACTCTGCTCAACAGTGGGGCTGAATTTTTTCCGGCGCTGCTAATCGCGATCAGCGAAGCACGTCGCGACGTGCATCTTGAAAGCTATATCTTTGAACACGACAGCACTGGCCGTGCTGTCGCCGATGCATTGATCGCCGCCGCCCGGCGTGGCGTCGCTGTGCGCCTTCTCGTCGACGGCTTTGGTACCCCCGCATTTGCAGACACATTGCTGCCTGCGCTGACCGACGCCGGCGTCATGGCCGTGGTCTATCGTCCGGACCTCGCACCTTTCAAACTGCGCCGGCACCGATTGCGCCGCCTACACCGCAAGCTGGTCATCATTGACGGCGAGATCGCCTTCGTCGGCGGCATCAATATCATTGACGACCTCAGCCCGCAGGGTCATTTGCCGCCACGCTTCGATTATGCCGTGCAAATTTCAGGGCCACTACTCCGTACGATCCAAAGCACCATGCGCCGGCTCTGGGAAATCGTCATCTGGGTCAAGCTCAAGCGTCGCTATCGCATAGCAAACAACCCAACGCCGAACCCCGCGCCATGCGGCAAGCAGATGGCGGCATTCCTCGTGCGTGACAACATCAGGCATCGCCGGGACATTGAAGAAGCGTATCTCGTGGCAATCGCCAGCGCCCGTAAAGACATTCTGATCGCTAACGCCTACTTCCTGCCCGGGCGCCGTTTCCGGCGAGCGCTGGGTGACGCCGCACAACGCGGCGTGCGGGTGACCATTCTGCTCCAGGGGTGCATCGAGTACCTTCTGCTGCACTACGCCACGCAGGCACTCTATGGCAACCTGCTGAACGCCGGCATACACATTTTCGAATACCACCACAGCTTCCTGCATGCCAAGGTGGCGGTCATTGACGAACAGTGGGCAACGGTTGGCTCATCCAACATCGACCCCTTCAGCCTGCTGCTATCCAAGGAAGCAAACCTTATCGCACTGGACCATGAGTTTGCCGGGCAATTGCGCCGCAGCCTGGAGACGGCCATGCACGAAGGCGCTCGGGAGCTGCTGGCGGAACACTGGCAACAGCTCCCGTGGTACTCACGCCTCTTGCGCTGGGCAAGCTACAACCTCGTTCGCATTGCCATCGGCATTTCGGGCTACGGCGGGAAGCACTGATCGGCAGCCATCAGGCAGGATGGACTCGCACTGCGCCGCTAAATTTCCGGAAACAGGCTCAGATTGTTGCTGGGTGATTCGGCATAGACCTGATTGCGGCCGCCACGCTTGGCCTCGTACATCGCATCGTCGGCCCGTGCAACAAAAGTTTCTACGCTATCATCACCGCCCCACCATTGCTCAACCCCGATGCTGACGGTAAAACGGATCTCGATCTGACCGGACATGGCGACCGCAGACTCGACGGCAACCCGAATTCTCTCGGCAAGTTCGAATGCGCCAGCCAGAGCGGTCTGCGGCATTAACAGTGCGAACTCTTCCCCGCCAAGCCGGCCGAGCAAATCGGATGAGCGCAGGCATTTGCCCACGGTCTGGACAAAATGCTTGAGGAGAATGTCTCCGGTCGCATGACCGTATTGATCATTCACCTCCTTGAAATGATCAATGTCGAGCACCGCCAGGCAGCAGGAAAAACCAAAGCGCGAGGAACGTTTCAGCTCATTGCCAAGCTCTTCGAGAAAATGCCGACGATTGCTGCACCCCGTCATCGAATCAAAGCGGGCCTGCACCCGCAATTCATCATTGAGCTTGATGAGTTCGGCATTGACCCGGGCTATTTCAGCCTGATGGTCCTTGCCACGGCGCAGGTAGTTGATCCCTGCGCCAACGCTGGCAATCAGCAAAGCGCCGACCAGCAGCAGGATAAGGAATGGCCACAGTCCTTCTTGCCTGATCCGCCACAGTTCGGTGACTTCCCGAAACACCCAGATCTTCAGATTGTCTGCCTGATTCCCTGAAAATGCCATTAGCATTGGCGTGCTGTGACCTTCCAGCCGCAACAGACGAAACCCATCAAGATCCAGAGAATCAACGGCGAGCATGGCAAATTCGCGCCGCTTATATCGACTCTCCCGCTCGCTTTCGGTAAGCCTGCTGACCCTGGCCCCGGGAACAGTCTTCATGAGCAGGCCGGTATCTGTGGCCGTGATGACCACCCCGTTTTCGTCAGTAATAAAGGCATTCCTGTCGTTGATCAGTCGCGAAAACTGCACCGTGTCGATCT
Organism: Propionivibrio sp.; assembly: GCF_029255185.1. Lineage (GTDB taxonomy): Bacteria > Pseudomonadota > Gammaproteobacteria > Burkholderiales > Rhodocyclaceae > Propionivibrio. The sequence continues at coordinate 35,963 of NZ_JAPUVO010000116.1, read as the reverse complement.
TGACGGCAATCACCCCGAGAAAACGATTGCCCACGACAACCGCAGCTGAGTAGAAGATTCCCGGCGTATTGGTCGTACGGCCGACGGCAAACTGTCGGCCCACACCCTCCCGCTTCGCCATCCAGAAGTACTCACGATCAAGATAGTTCACTCCGGTTGCCGTGGTTGCGAGGGGAAAACCGCCCGACGCAACGCAATCACCGGCCGCATTCATGATCCAGATCTGGTCGACACCGAGTTCGGCAGCCATGGTCTCGAGCCGTTTCGACACATGCGACAGGCGCGTGTCCTTTGCAAGCATTTTCCTGAACCTGGGCAGCGCCAGATTGCTGCGCTGTACGTCAGGGCCCATGCTGGAAAGGATCGTTTCAATTTCGGGCTGTCTGGCCAGAATCTTCGGGATGTTGCGCATGTGTGCCAGAGTAAAGCCGATATTGGCACCGAGCGAGATCGCCGCTGACGACGCTGCATCCTGCTCCCGCTCGAGCATGCGGGACGTTCGCTCAAGGCACAGGCTCTCGGCGACCAGCCATGACCCGAAGACCCAGGCGCTGGCAACGACAAGCGTGATAAGCATGCCCAGACGCACGCGCCCCCGGGTTGCGGTCCAGGCAACGCCAGAAATTTCTGCATTAGACATCAGGTCATCAACCTCCATGCAATTGCGTTAACCGTTGCCGGCCGGGATAGCACCGGACACGCCACGGGCTCCATTGCCAATTTCAGCGAGATCGCCGGGAAACACCCCGCGCAACGCAGGTACGCGCGACATCGACCAGACAGAGATTGCCCAGCGCCAAAAATCGGCGACCGGGACACCGCGCAGTTCGCTCGGCACCGGATGGCCAAGAAAATCCATGGCCAGGGCCAGCCGCGCACTGCCATCAGACGGTGTGACGGCCGCCGCCTGCGTCTGTTTGGAAAGCTTCTCGCCAGCAGCATTGACCACGACTGGCAGATGCGCGTAAGTCGGAGTCGGTAGTCCAAGGCGCTGTTGCAAGAACATCTGGCGTGCCGTCGAGTCGAGCAAGTCGACGCCACGAACCACCGCATTGACCCCCTGCGCAGCATCGTCGACGACCACCGCCAGTTGGTAGGCGTACTGCCCGTCAGCCCGCAGCAGGACGCAGTCGCCGACATCACGCAGTGGATTTTGATGGACCTCGCCCTGAACACGATCGACGAAACTGAGGGTCTGATCGGGAACGCGCAGGCGCCAAGCGCGCGCGGCTTTCCCGTCGGCCAGACCGGCGCGGCAGGTCCCAGGATAGACCAGCCCGCCATCGACCGAGGGCTGGCGTGTTGCCGCGGCAATCTCGCTGCGCGAACAGGCGCAGGGATAGACATCGCCGTCGACTTGCAGGCGAACGAGCGCGGCGTGGTAACGGTCAAGACGGCGACTCTGGACAAGAACCTCACCATCCCATTCGAAGCCAAAACCGGCAAGCGTGCGCAAAATCCCGTCAGCAGCGACAGGCACCATGCGCGGCGCATCGACGTCCTCTATACGCAGCAGCCAATCGCCGCCGTGTGCACGTGCGTCAAGATAACTGCCTACCGCCGCGACCAGCGAACCAAAATGCAGAGGACCAGTGGGCGAGGGGGCGAAGCGGCCGCGATAACGGGCAGGCAAACTGAGGGACGAAACCGGATTCATGGCGCCCGACGTATAGGTGCTATCAGACGTTAAACAGAAAGTTCAAAACGTCACCATCCTTGACCACATACTCCTTACCCTCGGCGCGCATCTTGCCCGCTTCCTTGGCGCCCTGCTCACCGGCATAAGTTATGAAGTCGTCATAGGCAATGGTCTGCGCCCGGATGAAACCGCGCTCGAAGTCGGTATGAATAACGCCAGCCGCCTGCGGTGCAGTATCCCCCTTGTGGATCGTCCACGCTCGAACTTCCTTAACACCGGCCGTGAAGTAGGTTTGTAGGCCAAGCAAATGGTAGCCGGTGTGCACCAGCCGGTTGAGCCCCGGTTCGTCAAGACCGAGGTCGGCCAGGAAGAGCTGTTTTTCGTCGTCGGCCAGATCGGCGATCTCGGCTTCAATCGCCGCACATACTGCAACCACCTCGGCCTTCTCGGCCCTGGCGTGTTCGCGCACGGCATCCAAATACGGGTTGTTCTCGAAACCGTCCTCGGCGACATTGGCCGCATACAGCACAGGCTTGGCCGTAATCAGGCAGAAAGGCTTTAGGTTGGCCCATTCTTCCTTGGCCAGATTAAGCGCGCGAACCGGCTTGGCCTGGTCGAGCTGTGCCAAGCATTTTTCGAGCACCGCCACCAGCAGTTTGGCTTCCTTGTCACCGGCGCTGGCTGGCCGGCGGTAGCGCAAGAGCGCCTTGTCTACCGTCGCCATATCGGCCAGCGCCAGCTCGGTATCAATGATTTCGATGTCGCGAATCGGATCAACGTTTCCCGAGACGTGAATCACATTGTCATTGGCAAAACAACGCACAACATGCAGGACGGCATCGGTCTCGCGGATGTTGGCCAGGAACTTGTTGCCCAGGCCCTCACCCTTCGAAGCCCCGGCGACCAGGCCGGCGATGTCGACGAACTCGGTCACCGCCGGCACGACCCGCTGCGGCTTGACAATTGCGCTCAGCTTGTCCAGGCGTGCGTCGGGCACTTCGACCACACCGACTGAAGGATCGATGGTGCAGAAAGGATAGTTTTCCGCTGCCACGCCAGCCTTGGTCAAGGCGTTGAAGAGGGTGGACTTGCCAACATTGGGTAGGCCGACGATTCCGCATTTGAGGCTCATGGTGAGGTTCCTGTGTGGTGCATTCGTTAAACGACTTTGGAGTGCAGTAAGCGTTGCGCAGCCTCGTAATCGCCAGTACAAAGTTTAGGCCAGGCCAGCAGACAGCGATCCAGGGCCTGGTCGATCAAAACCTGCTCTGCCTTGCGCGGGGCCTGAAGGACATAGTTGACCACTTCGTTGCGTTCGCCCGGATGCCCGATTCCAAGACGCAAGCGCCAGAAATCCGGCGTCGCCAAGTGTGCCTGAATATCCTTCAAACCGTTGTGACCGCCATTTCCACCGCCCTGCTTCAACCGGATGCTGCCCGGCTGCAGGTCAAGCTCGTCATGCACCACCAGTATTTCCTGCACTGCAATTTTGTAAAACCGCGCCAGAGCAGCAACCGCTTGACCGGAGCGGTTCATGAAGGTGCCCGGCTGCAGCAGCCACAAATCGCCATCCCGGCCAACACGGCCGAAAAACTTGCCCTGGGCCACGAGTGGCGCCTTCAGATCACACGCCAGACGGTCGACAAACCAGAAACCGAGGTTGTGACGGTTGTCTTCGTATTCGCTGCCGGGGTTACCGAGGCCGACGATCAGACGGGGTGGAGTCATTGGAGAAATGCCCTGAAAACCAAAAGCCGCCGCTGGCATCAAGCACCAAACGGCGGCCTCTCATGGCGGACGCAAGGATCAGGCAGCAGGCGCAGCTTCTTCGCCTTCGACACCCTCGGCAACAACAGCCTTCTTGACCGAGATCGAAACCACGACAGGATCGTCATTGCCATGAGTAATCGGTTTCACGCCTTTCGGGAAAACGATCTGCGACACGTGGATCGTATGCCCGGCTTCGAGATCCTTCAAGTCAACTTCGATAAAGACCGGGAGATCCTGCGGCAGACAGCTCACCTCGATCTCGACCATAGCCGGCGAGACATTGCCGCCGCTGAGCTTGACACCCGGCGAACTTTCGGCGTTGATGAAGTGTAGCGGCACCTTCTGATGAATCGCATGGGTGGCATCGACACGCAAAAAATCGACGTGCAGAACCAGCGGCCGGTAAGGATGCATCTGGGAATCACGCAGCAGCACGGTTTCCACAACACCATCAACATTGATTGTCAGCACGGACGAGTGAAAAGCCTCCTTGCGCAGCGCCAGAAGAAGATCGTTGTGCGGAAGTTCGATCATGGTCGGTGCAGTTGTGCCACCGTAAACGATGCCCGGCACCCTGTTCGCATGACGCAGGCGGCGGCTCGCTCCGGACCCCTGCAGTGTGCGCTGTTGTGCGTTAAGTTCAAATTTCATGATAGCTCCTGAGTGAAACAAACCCCGCCCGCGACCAGGCAGGGGGTTAATAAAACTATTCAATAAACAGCGAAGAAACCGAATCCTCGTTGCTAATCCGGCGAATCGTTTCGGCCAGAACATCGGCCACCGACAATTGCCTAATGCGTGATGACTTCTGCGCCTCGACACTCAATGGAATGGTGTCGGTAACAACCAGTTCGTCAAGTGCGGAGTCGTTGATGCGGCTGACGGCCGCTCCGGAAAGAACCGGGTGAACGCAATAGGCGAGAACCTTCTTGGCGCCGTTATTCTTGAGCGCGGCAGCGGCCTTGCACAGTGTGCCGGCAGTATCGACCATGTCGTCCATAATGACGCAAGTGCGGCCTTCGACCTCGCCGATGATGTTCATGACTTCCGAGACGTTGGCTTTCGGACGCCGTTTATCGATGATCGCCAGGTCGCACTCGAGGCGTTTGGCCAACGCACGGGCACGCACCACCCCGCCGACGTCGGGCGAAACGACCATCAGATCTTCAAAATCCTTTTTCCACACATCCGCCAGCATGATCGGCAGCGAATAGATATTGTCGACCGGGATGTTGAAAAAGCCTTGTATCTGCTCAGCATGCAAGTCCATGGTCAGCACTCGGTGCACGCCGGCGGCGGTAAGCAGGTCGGCGACCAGTTTGGCGGCAATCGGCACGCGCGCCGAGCGCACCCGTCGATCCTGACGGGAATACCCGAAATAAGGGATGGCGGCAGTAATGCGGGTCGCCGAAGCACGCTTGAGCGCATCAACCATCACCAGCAATTCCATCAGGTTTTCGTTGGCCGGTGCACAAGTCGATTGCAGGATGAAAACATCCTTGCCGCGCACGTGCTCCTGAATCTCAACGGTAATTTCGCCATCCGAAAAGCGGCCGACGTTGGCTCGCCCAAGCGAGATATTCAGACGCTTGACGACATCGGCAGCCAACTTGGGGTTGGCATTACCAGTGAATACCATCAGGCTGTCGTAGGCCATAGCGCGCATCCTGTGACGCCGGAAAGACGCCAGATAAAAAACAGTCGGTACAGGCAACCTGAACTGCTGCCCGGGTTGAAAGAAACTGAATGGCTGGGGAAGAAGGATTCGAACCTTCGAATGCCGGAATCAAAATCCGGTGCCTTAACCAACTTGGCGACTCCCCAGCAGTCGCCCACTGATTGAGTCCCAGCGAGCGAGGCGCGGATTATACAGGGATTTTCCTAAAAAAAAACAGGGCAGCGCGGCCATTTGAAGGATCAGGCCTGGCTAGCGAGCCAGCATTCCAGATTGTGCAGTGACGAATCAAGCGCCGCTGCGGTCGACATGAGATCCGGGGAGCGTTTATCGGACAGCAGCGAACGGCTGTGATCGCGAAGCAGCGGAATATTAAGGTGCATACCGTGTCGTGCAAAAATTGGCGAGAGTTCGTGCCGACGTCGGTACAGATCGGAGCGCGTACGCTGATAGGCATGCTCGCACAAGCGGCTGCGACTGCGATAACTGAAGACATTGGTAAAGAACATTTCGGCGTCATCACGTTTCGGCTCGAACAACACCACGTCCGAATTCTCGTATTCGTGCCGGTAACGCGCCATACCGATCTGCATGCGGGAGTGAATGATGGCGCGGAATGTTTGCGACAAAACAACGGGCAAGCCGCCGTCTACCAGATGCTCAGGCCGACGCACCGAATCATCATGATGCGGCTGTTTGAACGCCAGCGCGGAATCAAAAGGCACGAGCGGGTTGATGCAGATCACCAGATCGGCACCCTCGCGCAAGGCAACCGAGGCGTGCAATGTTTTTATCAGGGCGCCATCAACGTAATAATGTCCGCCGATCTTCACCGGCGGAAATAATCCGGGCAGAGCTGCGCTGGCCTGAACGGCCAGCGAGATCGGCACATCATCGTGCCCTGCAGTGCCAAAAGCCACTGAATCACCTGAATCAAGATCAGTCGCGACCAGAAAGAGTTTGTGCCTGAGCTGCCTGAAATCGTTGCTCCGCCCGGATGTTGAAAACAGTTTGCGCAGCAGTTCATCAATCCCCGAATTATCAAAAAAACCCGCCGGGAGCACGTAACTCAGGCGCTGAAACGATTCGAACAAACCCAGATGCCATGGGTCTGAAAGATAATGCCGGAGAGAAGACCAGAGCAGGGGAGGCACAGAAAGCGCGCGCTTGAAATACTCGCCAAATGCCGGACGCAATAACATCTCGGGGTCAAAAACCTCGTCGGTATCATTCTCAACCAACATGCGCGCCAGTGTTTCCGGACGCAGGCCATTGGCCAGCGCGGCAGCAACGAAGCCACCCGAGCTAACGCCAACGAAATAATCAAACTCATTGATATCCGCACCATCGAGCGACTCGGCCAGTGCAGCCAGAGCGCCGACCTCGTAGATTCCACCAACCGGCCCACCGCCAGCAAGCGCCAATCCTACCTTCGAACTCGAGACTGCTGCGGCCATCATTTGTCTCCAAAAAAATGGCGGGGCGATGGAAACGCGCCACCGCCGACCAAATTTCTGCGAACCTGACTACTTATTGCTCTTGGCAATAGTCTTCAGGACATCCGCCGGTGTAACTGACGGCGCGACCTTCGCCGCAACCGGCTTTTTGGCAGCAGCTTTGACTGTCGGCTTGGCGACCTTGGCTACCGCAGCCTTGGCTACCGGCTTGGCAGCAAGCTTCGGCGCCGTTTTCCTTTCGCTCAATCCCTGCACGACGGCAGTCAACTCAGCTACGCGTCTGGATAGTTTGTCGATATCCTTCTTGCTCGGCACACCAAGACTGCCGAGCGCCCGCGCAACGCGGTCTTCAAACACCTGCTCAAGACGATCCCAGGTCCCGGCTGCCTTGCCGGCAACAACGGCGATCTTCTCATCGGTCATCTTGCGTGTCCGCGCCTGAATGGTCTCACCCTCCCTAACCAACGCATCAAAGACCTTGCCACCTTCTTCCTGAGCCTTGGCAAATGCGCCGAGGCCAGCCAGCCAGATTTGCTGCGCTGAATCTTTGACGGTCAGTGCGAGTTGATTTTCCGTCAAACTACCCGCCAGTGCTTTCAATTTTTTTCCCATGTCGATCTCCTTGACGATAACAAACAAAAAAGGCCGGCAAGCGTTGTTTCCCTTGCCTCCCTGTGACATTGTAGGGACAATAAATAGAGGGGGCACACTAATAAGCTAGGCTTCACCCTCTAAAATCAACTACAAGATGTGCATGCTGGCGTACTACGTCGAATGAGCCACAAACGGTACGCCGAGCGTCGAAATCATCACCTCCGCCAACTCGAAACAGCGCCGCGCGATGGAACTTCTGCAACAGATATCGGCGTAGTCAGAAAACAGAACTCCAATCTCAAGCCAAACGCTTGCGGTATCAGCTACATTCGCTCTTCAAGTGTTGGAACTTCAGGTTAGAACCAGGGGTAACTCATGGAAACTATCATCATCCAAATCAGCGGCATGAAAAACGAGGAATGTGTCCGTGCAGTGACCAATGCGATTCAGGATCTGCCCAGTATCGGTCAGCTCGAAGTGTCACTGGAGAAAGGCGAAGTCAGCGTCGAGCATGGCCGCTTTGTCAGCCTGGACGACATTCTCCAGGCCATCGCCGAGGCCGGCTATGAGGCGGTTTGGTCAGGTAAATAGGGTCAGCATTTCCTGGGCGTCGGCCTCGATTTCTGGCAGCAGGTCGGCGAAGTTCTGACGAACGAGTCCCGATTCGCCAACGTCCGGATCAAAATTTTGACGTAGCCATTCGAAATCGGTACCGGCGAGAATGTTGCCGACATAGACGATTTCAGACAAGGTCCGCACCATTGCCGGAGCGGCACGCGGCTGATCGTGATCGATGGTCGCCTGGACAATTTCATCGGGCATGCCGAGGGCGTTGAGCAGCGTGACGCCGATGCTTTCATGCCACTGCAGGATGAGATGTTTTAAGGTGTCGGGACGGGCGCGCAGTTCCGGGTACTGGACCGCGCGGTAGAGCATGTAGAAGGCACCAAGGTCATGCACCAGACCGGCCAGCAGGGCTTCGTCCGGGTTGATCCGGGTGTAGGTGTGCGCCAGGATGCGGGTCGCCGATGCGGTCTTGATGGAATGTTCCCAGAGAGCGTGGGTAAAGTCGTTGAAGGCCACTAGATCCTTTGAGCGCATGAGCTGGCCCATGGCAATGGCAAGAGCGGTGGTGCGTACCACGTCGATTCCCAGGCGGGTGATGGCGGCCTTCAGATCAATAACCTGATTGTTTCTGCGTCGGTAATAGGCGGAGTTGGCCAGGCGCATCAACTTGGTGGCCACCAGCGGTTCGAGGCTGACGATGCGGGCAATGCGCGCCGTCGGCAGAGCAGGATCATGCAATTCCTGACGCAGGTGGAACGCTGCGTCAAAATAGGTCGGAAAAACCACCGTGCCTGTCAGTTCCTTGGCGATGTCCGCGAGCATCTGGAAGCGTTCGTCGTTGAGAGCCTGGCCGACCTTGTCGCCCTGCTTTTCATCAACGTCTTCTGCATCCGCTTTCGGGTGCGCTTCGTGGTTCGTAGTCATGACAGGCTAGTTTCTCTTTCTTGTGCAACTTTGGTACTCGACAGGCATTTCAACGACGACTTTTACAACGATAGCAATTGTGTGATGGATTGTCACTTGGCTTTGATCTTCTCGCCATAACCGGCCAGTGTTGCCGTTTGAAGTCAAGTTTGCCGGATGTGAGTGCGTTATCATGAGATATGCTTGGCCGCCCTGTTCCCCCGCTGCTTGTTCTGCTGGTTTTCCTGCTTGCGTCCTGCGCTACCCGCATCGGTTCCAACGGGCAGCAAGAGACGCGTTTTGATCCGCGCTATCTGGCCAAGACCGAGATCGACCGGGTGATCGATACCGACCGCGCTGAAGTGATGGCCGGCCTGCGCCGTATCGCCGAGAAACTCTACCGACGCAATCCACGGGAATGGAAGAAATCCGGGCAGCCCGGCATCGAGGCAGCGCTTGATCGCCTGTTTGCCGGCGGAGTTGATTTCCCCGAGTTGGAGGGGCGCCGCGAGGGTGCCGCAGCGCTCTTTGCCTTCAGCCCAAACTATCAAGGCGATCGCGTACTAGCCGTAATGGCCGGGTTGTTGGGCATGGCCTATGCTGCTTTCGAAGACAAGGACGATTTTTATCTGCTCGACAACTTGAATGAGCAGAAGCTCTACAATTGCGCCCGCAACATTGAAATCGCCATCTGGAAAATGTCGTCAACTAGGAATGCCAGTGGTGAAACGTTGCTGCTGTCCAATGAGCTGGACCCGAATAACCCCAACCTGAGTTTCGAGCGTGAGTTCGGTCGCGTTATCGGTCTCCTGGATTTTCTCTCCAAGGTGGTCGCCGACAAGCACGGGCGGACAGTCACGCGGTTTACGCAAAGCCTGGCGACGGCGGTGTTTTTGCCCGTCGGTCTGTTAGGCATCAAATGAACCTAGAAACCTCACCGCAAAGGCGCAAAGACGCAAAGATCGCAAAGAAATAAAGGGATTGCATGGTTTTCTCCATTCACCACCTGGGTGAGCACCATGAACAAGATCAACAAGATTAAACTGTTGATTTCTTTGCGGCACTCTGCGCCCTTCGCGGCTCTGCATTCCCTTCAGTCACCTTTGCGGTGAACAACTGAGTTTTTAAAGATGAAATCAATCGTCATTCTCATCTCCGGTCGCGGCAGCAATATGGAGTCGCTGCTGGCCGCTGTCGCTGCGGGATCGCTGCCGGTGCGCGTGGCGGCGGTGCTGGCCAACCGGGCCGATGCCAAAGGGCTGGAAACGGCTGCGGCAGCAGGCGTTGTGACGCGCGTTGTCGAACACAGGTCATTTGCCTCGCGCGATGCCTTCGATGCCGCCCTGGCCGAAGCCATTGATGCTTTTTCTCCGGATCTGGTCGTGCTGGCCGGTTTCATGCGAATTTTGAGCGATGGTTTCGTGCGCCATTTCGCCGGGCGATTGATCAATATCCATCCTTCGCTGCTGCCGTCCTTCCCCGGTCTGCACACCCATCAGCGGGCGATTGATGAGGGCGTGCGGGTGCATGGCTGTACGGTGCATTTCGTGACCCCGGCGCTTGATCACGGCCCGATCATCGTTCAAGCCGCCGTTCCGGTGCTTGACGGCGATGACGCCGCCAGCCTCGCGGCGCGGGTGCTGGCCCAGGAGCATCAGGTTTATCCGCTGGCCGTGCGCTGGTTCGCTGAAGGTCATCTACAGTTGGTCGATGGGCGGGTTGTCTTCAGTGCGCCGCAGGACAGCGCTGGCGCCCTGGTGTCGCCGCTGGCGCGAGTTGCGCGTTAGCGCATGCCCTTTTTTCTGCTTATTGCTCTTGCCGCTTCGCTCGGCATTCACGCAGCGCTGTTGTTCGGGCCGGAAATCGAACTGTCGGCCGAGGCCGAATCAACGCCGCTCATAGCCGAGCTCAAACCCACATCCAAGCCACCGCCGCAGGTCGAAACGGCGACTCGGCCTGATCCGCAGAAGCCGGCCAAGTCGAGAATGCCGCGGCGCAAGGAGGGAAGCGTCGCCAGCACCACCCAGGGACTGAGCGTTCCCGATACGTCGTTACTGGCTTTGCCCCAGACAGGGCCGGAACCAGCGGTAACGCCGCCGCCGGAACCCGAGTTGACGCCTGTCGAAGCGCGCCTGCCAGCCCACGGAATGATTCGTTATCGGGTCGATCGTGGCGATTCGAATTTCGAAATCGGTGTTGCCCAGCAGGAGTGGTCTATCGTCGATGGGCACTACCACTTGACGTCTGTGGTCGAAACGACGGGTCTTATCTGGCTATTCAAGGCCATCCGCATTGAGATGGAAAGCCGTGGACTAATAACAGTTGCTGGCCTGCAACCCGAGACCTTTGCCATTCGGCGCAATGGTCAGGAGGCGAGGGAGACGGCCACCTTCGACTGGCAGAACATGAGCGTGCGTATCGCAGACCGCAGCGAGCAGCCTCTGGACTACGGCGCACAGGATCTGCTGTCGTTCAATTATCAGCTCGGCTACCTGCCACATCCCGAGGCCGGTGGCAGTCTATCGATCACGACCGGCAGGAAGTACGGGGTTTATCATCTTGAGGTGTTGGGCGACGAAGTCATTGAGCTGCCGGCTGGCACAATGCGTACCTTGCACCTGCGCGCTCCGGGAACGAATACGACCGAACTCTGGTTGGCTTATGATTATTTGCTGCTGCCGGTTAAAATCCGGCATGTGGATGCCAAGGGCGACAGCTTTGTCCAGGTTGCCACCAAGATTCAGGTGGGCGATGAAGCTGATGGACTTAAACCACGCTGATCGTGGCGTGCGCGGCGCCGCGCTATTTTTCGGCGCAAGCCGGAATCCAGATTTGTCCATTTGATCAAGGTGTTAAAAGACCTGTTTGATAAACGAACTGGATCGGGTCAAGCACGGAATGACAGCAAATCAATGGGTTAGCGGTAGAACAAATTTATCCTGTTCATGGGGCAGCATTGTATTTCCGCTCTCTTTGTGATCTAGTTTCGTCCATAGGATTTCTATGTGTTCGCATGTTGCCATGTTGCCTCTCGAGACAAAGGACAGCTTTGATACTTGGCTGAAGGATGTTCCGGCCTCCCAATGGGAACACAGGCCCAGTCTGGCCGATTGGCTGTATGAGGATATGACGGGACAGACGCGTTTGCCGAGAGTTCGATGACCGTGTTGCTACCGAATATCGAAAACGCCAACATTGACCTCAAAAAGCTCACCGGTTATGTGTTGAATACGAACCATCCAGAGGGCCGACACAAGGCCCGCGTCTTTCTATCCGCTTTGGGCATCGCAGCAGCAGATGGAGAGTGGTTGGCCTCCGCAATCTTTGCCGGACTACGGAAATCGGAGGCAGTACTGCAAAGCAACACTTACTGGGGATCGATCTACCGGGTTGATATGGAGATTGTCCGTGGTCAGAGATGCGCCAAGGTGCGAACGGGTTGGTTGTGTGCAACTGACATGGCAAAACTGGCGACATGCTACGTGATTGGAGAATGCAATGAAACTACTTGATGTCGTTGCGACCTTGGAAGACCTTCCAGCAATTCACCTCGCCAAAGGACAGGTTGGCACCATCGTCGATGAATTAGGCGATGATTTTGTTCTTGTTGAGTTCGCTGATCTTGGGGGGATGGCCTATGCGATTGAACCGATCCCTATCAGCCAACTTATCGAGCTTCGTCATTCCCCGGCTATGGCCGCGTAGCAAGGTCGACCGAGCGGTTTCCAGTTACCCCCGGACATTCCCGGCGCGTGTCTGCCGGAAATTGGCCGTCCGTCCCCGGCCAGAAGCGGCCGGTTGCATTTTGGTCATAAAGCAGCCGTTCAACTGTTCTCTCGTAACCACTTTCGGAATTCGTAAGGAGCCAGGGCGAGTAATGAAACGCTTCGCGATAATGATGCTGCTGCTTCTGGCTGCAATTAGTTCAGAAGCCCGTTCAACCGCCGAGAAGTGCGTGGCTCTATCAAACGAGTTGTCTGAAAGATGGGAGAGGCCCGTTCCCTGCTACTGCGGCAACGAGCTATCGAACCTTGAAGTTACTCCGCCGCGCGGACTTCGCCTTAGCGCGGTCTGCGGCCTACGTGATAGTTCAGACCGTTGGATCGACCTAGAGAAAGAAAAAGCTTCTCTCGATCACTACGACCGGTATGGCGGCATGCCTGACGGTGAAATCTATCTATCTGGTCAAATCAAGCTCACTGGATCGGCCGGAATGGAGCCAAGTGATTCTGGCGACCTTTCATTCGCCATCGAATGCGATATGCCGCCGGAGCCAGCATTTCTAAGAAGGTTTTGTGAGTTCAAGCTTGGCAGCGATGCCGACTACAAGAAGCTCGGCGGACCAAAACCATCCGACGAAGAAGGAATGAAGTGCTGGTCGGCAAACGTGACACTTAAAATTGTCGATCCGATCGTAAGCCTCGGTGAAACTGACAGTGCGGGGACCTATCCTCGCAATATCGTCGTTCTAAGGAAGACCAAGCCGGTGTTTTCGAAGTGCTACCAGTAGGATGCGTTTCATGCCTTGGGGGCGATGGTCCGCTTTTTCGAAAGCCCGAGCGGCTCCTATGGGTCGGGGGCGGTCAGATCGAACATATTGGGCTGGACGTCTGCAATGTATCCCGAAGCCGGCATTCGCAAACCTCGGTCGCCGACTGCTCCCCCGAGGTAAACACATTATTCTCCGCCGCCACCCACACTGGAATTACTCTCCAAACAGCCCGTTTTTCTTACAAGGATAATTGCTCCAATGCGCTTTACCCCCGCCCTGTTTAATCATACCGAAGCGTTGCTCTCCGAGTTGCTGCGTTCGACTTTCCCCGCCGATCTGGTGGTGTCGCGCTACTTTCGCCAGAACCGTGAGCTGGGGCACGCCGATCGCGGTTTTGTTGCCGAGGCCGTTTATTCGGTGCTACGCCGCAAGCGCTCACTAGCAGCCCGTTGCGGCGATGATGTGACATCCCGGCGTTTGGTGCTGGCCACCCTGGCTTGCGTGCAGGGGTTGAATCGGCGCGAACTGGACTTGGTCCTGAATGAAGTCGAAGGCAAATGGCTGGCCCAGGCCAAGGCGATCAGGCTTGAGGATCTGCCACCGGCGGTTCGCCTCGATCTCCCGGATTGGCTGTATGAGACGCTAAGCACCGAGTTCGCTGCGACCGAACTCGAGGCGTTGGCCATCGGCCTCAATCAGTCGGCGCCGCTTGACCTGCGCACCAATCCGCTCAAAATAGAGCGCGAGGCGGTGCTGGCCCGGCTTAATGCCGATGGTCTAGCCGCCGTTGCCTGCCGCTATTCGCCGCTTGGCATCCGGTTGGTCGGCAAGCCGTCGATTTCGCGCCACCCTCTTTTCGTTGACGGTAGCTTTGAGGTGCAAGACGAGGGCAGCCAGTTGCTCGGTTTCCTGGTGCAGCCAAAACGCGGAGAAATGGTCGCTGATTTTTGCGCCGGTGCCGGCGGCAAAACCCTCCTCCTTGGCGCCCTGATGCGCTCCCAAGGCCGGCTTTACGCCTTCGATGTGGCCGAGAAGCGTCTGGCCAAGCTGAAGCCACGCCTGGCGCGTTCCGGGCTGTCGAATGTGCATCCGGTGCGTATCGAGTCCGAGAATGACATCAAGATTAAGCGACTGGCCGGCAAGCTCGATCGCGTGCTGGTTGACGCGCCGTGCTCGGGCCTTGGAACACTGCGCCGCAACCCCGATCTGAAATGGCGGCAGAGCCCGGAAAGTGTCGCCGAACTGACGATCAAGCAGGCGGCGATATTGCATGCGGCATCAGTTCTGGTGAAAAAGGGCGGGCGCCTGGTTTACGCTACCTGTAGCCTGCTCGCTGCGGAAAACGATGTGCTCGTGTCGGCGTTTCTGGCGGCGCACCCGGAGTTCGTTTCGCTGCCTGCGGCCGAGGTGCTGAGCAAGCAGGCGATCGAAATCGATTGTGACCCGAACGGCGGCGAGCGTTTGCGCTTGCTGCCGCAGCGCCATGGTACCGATGGCTTTTTTGCTGCTGTCATGGAGCGCCAATGAGCGAAAAACAGATATTTGCACTGCTCCATCAGTTCTGGCGGGATTTGCAACAGCCCGTGTTTTACTGGGAAGTGTTGGCTTTGGCGTTGATCCTGGTATTTTCCTGGTGGTTGTCGTTCAGCTTGCGTAAACAGGAGAGCCGCTACAGCCATTCCGGGCAGAGCGCGCTGCGCCTCTTCGGCGTTGGTAGCCTGAAGCGTATTGCCTTCCCCTCGGTTGCGCTGGTCTTCGTCCTGATTCTGCGCCAGGTGCTCAAGGCCGGTCAATGGGGGCATTTGAGCCTGTTTGAGCTGGCTGTTCCGCTGCTCGTCTCGTGGGCGCTGGTCAGAGTGCTGGTCTATGTGCTGCGCTGCGTTTTTTCCGATGGCGGCTTTCTCACCACGTTCGAGCGCTTGATCACTTCAACCATATGGCTGGGGGTAGTACTCAATATCACAGGACTTGACGATCCCGTGATCGAAATGTTCGAACAGGTGAGCTTCAAGGTCGGCAAGCAGACGATTGATCTGTGGATGCTGATGCACGGCGCCGTGACAGTTGGCGCCACGCTGTTGCTGGCGCTGTGGATCGCCAGTCTGATCGAGGGCCGCCTGCTGGCCGCCGGGCAGATGGATGCCAATCTGCGCGAGGTGCTGGCGCGGCTGGCCAAGGCCTTGCTTGCAGTGACCGCACTGCTGTGCAGTCTATCACTGGTCGGCATTGATGTGACGACACTCTCGGTTTTCGGTGGCGCGCTGGCTGTTGGCCTGGGGCTTGGCTTGCAGAAAATTGCCAGCAATTATGTCAGTGGCTTCATCATCCTGCTCGACCGCTCGATCCGGCTGGGCAATCTGGTGGCTGTTGATGACAAGACCTCGGGTACGGTGACGCAGATCACCACGCGCTACACCGTATTGCGCACCCTGACCGGTATCGAGGTGATCATTCCCAACGAGTACCTGGTGAACAATATTATCCGTAATCTCTCGTTTACCGACACTCGAGTCCGTATCGTGCTGAGCGTTCAGGTCGCTTACAGCACGGATCTTGAAAATGCCATGCAATTAATGGCCGACGCCGCACTGCGGCATTCACGGGTGCTTGCCGATCCGGCGCCGGGTGTCTTGCTGACTGGGTTTGCAGAAAGTGGCATCGACCTCGAACTTGGCTTCTGGGTATCTGACCCGGAAGCCGGAACGGGTAATGTGCGCTCGGAGATCAGCCTGGCGATCTTGAAGTCCTTCCGCGAAAACAGCATCGAGATTCCCTTCCCGCAGCGTGAAGTTCGCATCCTTGGCAAGGCCCCGGCAGCGGTCTGATTTGCAGAAATAAGGCAAAAAAATCCCGCGCCAGCTGGGCGCGGGACCTAAAGGCCCATCATTGGCGATGGGTCAGGGAGGGTCAAACATTGCCAGCGGGGGACGCTGAAGCAACAGGGCCATTCTGGGGATTGCCTGGGTTTGTGTCTGTTGCGCTTTTTCAGCGTTTGCGTGACGACACGTAACGCGCCTGCGGGCTGCTAGTGATGCTTGTTGCGGTTTTTCTCTTTCCAACAGCGTAAGCCAAACCAGACGATCGAACCAGCAGCGGCTGCGAGCAATGCCCGGATGAGTTCGATGTGGCCGTCAGCGAGCAGATACCAGGCCACGACTCCGACAAATATGCCAAGCCCTTCGGCGACCGGGAATGTCGTGTGCGGCGCTGGCATGGTATTCAATCTTCGTTTTTCCCTTGTGGTAGCAATCGTTCGAGAATCTGTTTGGCTTGGAACTGGGGCACGTCGCGGTTCTCCATTGATTTGACCACCGCAGTCCAGGATCGTAGCGGGGTGCAGCGAGCGTGTCTTTAGTCCCTTCGTCAGGTTTGGGTGACGTTCTGTGACAATGGCCACTCCAGGGTAAATCGTGCTCCGCCCAGGGGCGATTCGTCGGCTGTTGCCGTGCCGCCATGCTGCTCCAGAACCAGGCGGACGATGGCCAGTCCCAGGCCGTAGCCGCCAGTCGAACGGTCACGCGAGCGATCCAGTCGAGTAAAGGCGAAGAAGACACGCTGGCGTTCTGGCGCCGGGATTCCGATGCCGTCGTCATCAACATGAACACGAATACGGTTGCTGACAACCTCGGCACTGACGGCGATTGTTGACCGGGCGTACTGGAGCGCATTGCGCAGCAGGTTGGTTATCGCATAAGGCATGCTCTTCAGGTCAAGTTCGACCTGTTGCCCGGCAGGTAAGGCACTGCTGTCGACGGTCAGTTCAAGATTGCGGCTGAGAATGCGCATGGAGTTAACTTCTTGCTCAAGCCAAGGCGCGAGTTCGACCGGCGTTAGATGAAGCTCGGGTTGTTCGCGCTCGAAGCGAGCGTAGGTCAGGCTGGAATCGATCAGATTATCGAGTTCGTCAAGATCGATTCCCATCATTTGCCCTAGACGTTCGCGCTCGGCACGTCCGTCAGTTTCGGCCAACATTTCCAGCGCGAAGCGCATGCGCGCGATGGGAGTTCGCAATTCGTGCGAGATCGCGCTCGACAACTCCTTCTGGGTGGCAATCAGACGTTGGATGCGTTCAGCCATGCCATTGAGCGTTTCGGTCAACAGTTCAAAAGCACTGCTGCGTGCTTCCGGCGAGCGTGCTTCGAAGTGACCTTCGCCAAGTGCTCGCGCCGTCTGGCGCAGTGCTTCCAGGTCGCGCCACACCGGCCGTACCCAGAACCACACGGCAATGGCTAGGAAAAGGCCGATCAGGCTCCAGGTCAAGAGGCGGATGCGCAGCTCAAGCGGCAGTGCGCGCGGGTGATCCGGGCTGGTGTCGGGGGTTAGCGGACCGACGACAAGAATCTGTGGCGTTTGCTTTAAACGGTGGTAGAGAATATCGCCATCGGAATCAACCGCCAGTTCGCCGGAGTCGAGCTTTTCTGCCTGTTTTGGCGGCAGCTTGAGCGTCCAGCGGTCGACGATATCAAGCTTGTAGGCAAATTTTTCGTCAAGCGCCTTGATTGTTTTGGGCCATTCCGAGCGCGGTTTACGAAACAGGTCGTCCTCAATCAGGACGATGGTGCCGCGCATGAAACGGCTGGTGTAGTCGTCGGCGATTCCCTTGACGGCAGTCGAAATGACGAAATCGGCGAAGAAGGCGATGGCGACAAAGGAGCCCATCACCAGCAGGTAGAAATTGAAGAAAAGGCGTGACAGGCTGTAGCGACCGCGCCACGGCACCGGTTTGTAGCGCCCCAGGATGTTAAGTAGCCGATTGTTGCGACTATTGCCAGTCATGCTTGCTGAACAGATAGCCTTTGCCGCGTACCGTCTTGATTCGTACCGGGTTTTCCGGGTCGTCGCCGAGCTTGCGGCGCAGCCGTGAAATCCGCGCGTCAATCGATCGGTCAAGGCCGTCAAAGCCGATGCCACGCAACTTTAGCAGTAAATCGTCGCGCGACAGGATGCGGCCGGCGTGGCGGGCGAGCAACCACAGGAGGTCAAATTCAGCGGTGGTCAGATCGATTGTCTGGTCGCCCAGGCGGGTGTTCCGCGTTGTCTGGCTGATGCTGAAGTTGCCAAAGGCCAGTTGCGTCGCCTCGCCAGGGTCGGCGCTCTCGCCGGCTGTGCCAGGTAGACGGCGCAGCAGGGCTTTGATGCGCGCCAGCAGAAGTCGCGGCTGCACCGGCTTGGCGATGTAATCATCGGCACCAAGTTCGAGGCCAAGTATCTGGTCGAGATCTTCGTCGCGCGCCGTAAGCATCAGGATCACGCCTTGGTACCTGGCGCGTATTGCCCGACAGACTTCGAAGCCATCCTTGCCGGGGAGCATCACGTCGAGAATCACCAGTTCGGGATCGTCGTTCAGTATGCGGGTCTCGGCGGCGTCACCGCGTGATTCGATGGCGACCTCGAAATCGTTCTTGCGCAGATATTCAGCGGTCAGATCGGCGAGGCGCTCATCGTCCTCAACCAGCAGGATGCGTGTCTTCATGGGACAATGATAGCCGGTTGCGGGCATGAGATTAACGCTTTTGGAAAAAATACCTGGCCAGGCTTCGGACGAGCAATTCGTGTGAACCGTTTATTTTTATTTTCGCAGTGATCGAATATCGGTTTTTTCTGTCATACCAAATGCCTTAGAATTCTCGGCTAAATCAACTGGAGGGATTATGTACGCTGGAATTGTCGATTGGCCGTGGTGGGCTTATGTGCTGGTGACCTTGGGTTTGACTCATGTGACGATTGCTGCCGTGACCATCTTTCTGCACCGCCATCAGGCGCATCGTGCGCTGGAATTGCACGCGCTGCCCGCACACTTCTTCCGTTTGTGGCTGTGGCTGACGACCGGCATGGGGACCAGGGAGTGGGCATCGATTCACCGCAAACACCACGCCAAGTGTGAAACCGCTGACGATCCGCACAGCCCGCAAATCCATGGCATCAATCGCGTGTTGTGGGGCGGCGTGTTCCTCTACGTCAAGGAAGCAAGAAACGCTGAAACACTCCGTCGTTACGGGCAAGGCACACCGGACGACTGGATCGAGAAGCATCTTTATACGCCTTGGCAGAAGGGCGGCGTGGTGATCATGCTAGCCATTGATGTGGCGGTTTTTGGGCTGAGCTGGGGGACCGCAATGTGGGCTGTTCAGATGGCCTGGATTCCATTCTGGGCGGCTGGTGTGGTCAATGGCCTCGGGCATTTCTGGGGTTACCGAAATTTCAATTCGCCTGACGCCAGCACCAATATTTTCCCTTTTGGGATTCTGATTGGTGGCGAGGAACTGCATAACAATCACCACACCTATGCCACCTCGGCCAAGCTCTCGAACAAGTGGTACGAGTTCGATCTAGGCTGGTCATACATCTGCATTCTCGCTGCGTTGGGTCTGGCGCAGGTGAAAAAAGTGGCGCCTGTTCCGCATGTCGGAACGCTGCGTCCGCTGGTTGATTTCGATACCCTGCAGGCGGTGATCGCCAACCGTTATGACGTCCTTTCGGGTTACGCCAAGTCCTTGAAGCAGTTGTATCGGGAAGAGCTGCTCAAGGCCCAGAACGGCGAACAGTTTAAAGGGTTAAAACGCTGGTTGGTGGTCGAAGCCGCCGCAGTGCCTGAAGATCTGCGCGGGCGTCTCGAGCAGCTTCTGAAGCAGAGTAATGCGCTGCAAACGGCCTATGCCATGCGCGAAGAACTGGTTGCGCTGTGGGCACGCACCAACGCCTCGCGCGAGCAATTGATCCGGGAGTTGCAGGATTGGTGCCAGCGTGCGGAGAGCTCGGGGGTGCGCCAATTACAGGAACTTTCGCTGCGCCTGCGCAGCTATTCGCTCAGTTGATCAGGATTCTTATGCGCCTTTCCACCCGTAGTGTTTTTGCCTTGCTGACCACGGCGTCGCTTGGTCTGTTGGCGTCCGGGCTGGTTATTGGCGAGTTGGCTCGGTTGCAACCTTGCCATTTGTGCAATCTTCAGCGCCTGCTTTATATGGTTCTGGCTTTTTTTGCGCTGTGCGGTGTGCTGCTGCCCGGAGGGCGCAGACTGTGGTGCGTTTTCGTCGTCTTGGCCGCTGGCGGCGGGGTGATCACCGCGCTTCAGCAGAGCTGGATGCAGTATGCGCCGCAACAGGCGATTGAATGCGGTTTTGGTGATCCAACGCTGGCCGAGCGGCTTATCAACTGGCTTGGCACGCAATGGCCGGCCATGTTTATGGTGACCGGCTTCTGCACCAACAAGGAGTGGGTTTTCCTCGGCCTCTCCCTGGCCAACTGGTCGGGTGTGTGTTTCGCTCTATTGCTTGCCGGGGCGCTCTGGCTGCTATTGCGGAGTGAAACGGCACGGTGACCAAGAGCCCCCTCAGCAGGGGCTCTCTCAGCGGGTAACCAATGGAATGCTGTCTGAAGCGTGTTTCTTGGCCTGTTTGGCGGCCTTTTTTTCCTTGGGGGTTTTTGCTGCCTGTTTCTTGGTTTCTTTGCTGGTTTCCTTTGCTTTGCCCATGACCTTGCTCCTCGTAAATGCCAGCGAATGCAGGCTAGGCCTTAGTGTAGTCCGATAAGCTGCGAGAAACCAGCTGCCAAATAATATATCGCCGCTAGTGGCCGGGTATACGTGGGTCTGGCTTCAGGGCCAAGGCTGCGGGTGTTCTTCAGCCAAGCGGGTACCCGTGAGGGAGGCTGAAATTCAGCCCGCAGTGGTCGCCGACTCCCGGTCCGGGTAAACGCCGGGTTTTCTGCACCCGCACCTCGGTCTGTCCGACAGCAATGCGATAGTCGATGGTCTCGCCCAGATAGGCCTTGCGCATCACCACCCCGCGCACGCCGCCGGCGCTGACAAAATCGATTTCGGTCGGCCGTGCAGCCAGCAGGCCGGTGCCGGAGGCCAAGATTTCGGCCGGCGGCAGCAGGCCGCCAGGCCAGTCATAGGGCGTACCGTCGATACTCATTCCGGAGGGCGACAGTCCAGCCTGCAGAAAACACGACAGACCGATGAACTCGAAAACAAAACGATTCGCTGGCGATCCGTACACTTCAAGCGGCGTTCCGATTTGTTGAACGACCCCGGTACGCATGACCAGAATGCGATCTGACAGGGCCATCGCTTCAGATTGATCGTGCGTGACGTAGAGGATCGAAAAGCCGAAACGACGCTGCAGATCCTTGATCTCGAACCGCATCTCTTCGCGGAAATGTGGGTCGAGGCTGGACAGCGGTTCGTCGAGCAGCATAACGTCGGGACGAATGGCGAGTGCGCGTGCCAGTGCCACGCGCTGCTTGCCGCCACCGGAAAGATCATCGGGGCTGCCGCGCGCCGCCGAGAGCAGATTGGTGTGCTTTAGCGCCTCTTCAGTCCGCGCGATGATCTCCGCTTTGGGCAGCTTGCGCACGCGTAGCGGGAAGGCGACATTCTCGAATACCGAAAGATGCGGCCAGACGGCGAAGGCCTGGAAAACCATGCCGAAATTGCGCTGTTCCGGCGGTAGGTAATATTTTCCCCGGCGCGAAGACAGGAGTTTGTCGCCAACGCGGATTTCGCCGTCGTCGAGATCTTCAAAGCCGGCAACCATGCGCAGGGTGGTCGTCTTGCCGCAGCCTGAGGGACCGAGCATGGCCACGCATTCGCCCTGGGCGATGTCGAGGTCGAGGCGATCGACCGCCGTGACTTCGCCGAAACGTTTGGTGACCTGCCTGAGTTCGATATAGGCCATCGCTGAGTTTCCTAGGCGCTGTTCTTGCCGGTGACCAGGCGTTTGATCAGCACTTCGCCGAGGACGATGATGATCAGCGCGATGCCGGCGAGTGCCGCCGAGTACACGGTCTCGCCGTCCTCGTTGAGCGTGTAGATGGCGACGCCGATGGTGCGTGTCGTCGGGCCGTAGAGAAGCACCGACACGGTCAGTTCACGCAGTGCCGGCAGAAAGATCAGGAAAAACGCGGCGACCATCCCGGGCCGCACCAGCGGGATGACGATGCCTTTCAATGCCTGCCACATCGTCGCCCCTGAGGCACGCGCGGCCTCGACCAGCGAGTCATGCACCTGCTCCAGGGCGGCCGAGTTGGCCTTGAGCGAGAAGGCCATGTAGCGTGCGATGTAGGCGACCAGAATGATCCACACGGTGTTGTAGAGGTTGATGCCATACTTGCCGCTCCAGGCCAGGATGACGCCGAGCGCGATCACCGAACCGGGAACCGAGAATGGCAGCATGCCGAGGAACTCGAGCAGGCCCTTGCCGCGCACCTTCATCTTGACGATGACGTAGGCAATGATGACGCCGGCAAACATGGTGATCAGCGCCGAGGTGAGGCCAAGGCTGATGCTGTTCCAGATGGCATCGCGCGTCAGATCCCACTCGAAGAGGATGTAGCGGTAGTTGGTCAGGGTCAGGTTCTCGATGGTGAACGGCAGGCCGTAGGTCTTGAGCCCGCCGACCATGAAAATAGTCACCGTTGGCAGCACGATGGTGAAGCCGATGTAAACCAGGCAGAGCATGAGCAGCGGAACGCGCAGGCCGCGCAGCTTCAGTTCGGTCGGGCGAAAGCTCTTGCCGGCAATAATCTGATAGCGGCCCTTGTCCAGGATACGATTCTGCAGCCAGAGAATCAGTGCGGCGGTGATTACCAGAACCGTCGCCAGCACGGTCGCGGTACGGATCGAGTCAAAGCTGCCGGCGCTTTGGTGTATCTTTTCGTAGATCAGCGTCGGAATGTTGTAGATACCGGTTTCGATGCCGAGCACGGCCACCGTGCCGAAATGCGCCATCGAATAGAGCATGATCAGCAGGGCGCCGGAAAGAATCGATGGCATCACCAGCGGGATGGTGATCTTGCGTGTAATCGTCAAGAGATCGGCGCCGGAAATCCGCGCCGATTCCTCGAGCGTCGGGTCCATGCGTTCGAGCGCGCCGCTGACCTGGATGAAGACGAAGGGAAAGAGATACATCGTCTCGACGAGAATGATTCCGGCATAGGAGTAGATGTTGAAGAGCGGTCCGTCGAAGCCGAGCACGTCGATGAAAAAACGGTTGATGTAGCCAGCCCGCGGCGAGAGCAGCATCTTCCAGGCCAGCGCGCCGATGAAAGCGGGCAGCATGAAGGGGACCAGGAACAGCAGTTTCATCGTCTTCTTGAACGGCAGATCGGTGCGTGTGACTAGCCAGGCGAAGAAGGTTCCGACGATGGTTCCGGTAAAGGTGACGCCGACCGAGAGCACCAACGAATTGCCCAGCGCCTTGTAGGTCTCGGGCTGGCGCAGGATTTTGACGACATCGAGCACGTTGAAGTGGCCATCAACCCAGAACGCATTGAAAAAAATCAACAGCATGGGGACGGCGACGACAATGACCAGAATCGCCACCGACAGGCCAAAGAGCAGCTGCGAGGTGCCGAAACGCGAGTCGCTGCGGCTACTCATCGCTTTACGCCTGGGTGCTGGCGACGATATCGCCGGCAAACCACTGGACGCTGGTCAGCCCGGCGCGACAGCGATCACCCTGGACAAACAGCAACTGGCGGGCAAGGCATTCATGGCTGGGTAAGGCGGCCCGGATCAGGGTGCCGGCAATATCGATCAGGTAGTCGACCTGGGCGCCGAGAAAGCTTGCGCGGCGAACGATTCCGGGCAGTCCGTCATGTTCGTTCCGGTCGCGATAGAGCAGCACGTCGCTCGGGCGAAAGCCCGCACTGAGTTGTACTCCCGCTTTGTCCGGTGGCGGACCGACCCAGGCCGCCATCGAGCCGCCGATGTAGAGCGACTCGCCATCGCGGCGTACCGGCAAGAAATTGGCAATGCCCAGGAAACGGAAAACGAAGTCGTCGCCCGGATGTTCGTAGACCTCTTCCGGCGCACCGATCTGGCGCAGCGCCCCATGCTCATCTATCACCGCCAAGCGGTCGGAAATGCCCAGCGCGATTTCCTGATCGTGCGTGGCATAGAGAATCGTGATTCCCAGCTTGCGCTGCAGCGCCTTGATCTCGAAACGCATTTCCTCGCGCAGATTGGCGTCGAGATTGTTGAGCGGCTCGTCGAGCAGCAGCAGGTGAGGTTCCGAGACCAGGGCGCAGGCCAGCGCCACCCGCTGTTGCTGGCCGCCGGAAAGCTGAGATGGCATGCGTGCCTCAAGACCGTCGAGTCCGACCAGTCCAACCGTGCGCAGCGTGCGTTCGCGTAGCGCTGCGGAATCAGTTTTCGCCAGTTTGAGCGGGTAGGCGACGTTGTCGAAGACGTTCATGTGCGGCCACACGGCGTAATCCTGGAAGACGACGCCCAGGCCGCGCTGGTCGGGCGGAATCAGCAGCCCGGTCGCCGCGTTGGCGACCACCTTGCCACCAATGGCGATGCTGCTGCTATCCGGCGTTTCAAATCCAGCCAGCAGTCGCAGCAAGACGGTCTTGCCGCAGCCAGAAGGGCCGAGCAGGGTAAAGCACTCACCGTCATCAAGGGACAGCGACAGCCCGGACAGAATCGACCGCCCCGCATACTGCTTGCTTATGCCCTCGATGCGAACGTCAGCCATGCTTCAGTGCCGGTAGCGGGAAATTATTTCTGCATCATGTCGGTGAATTTCTTGATCGTCGTTTCTTTCTCGGCCATGATCTGCTGATAGTCGATTTTCATCGCGCGCTTCATAGCTTCTTCAACCGGTGGTAGCTTGAAACGCTCGGGAATCTTGACGTCGGCGCGTACCGGCAGCGTGCCTTCGTTGGCGATGATCGTCTGACCATCCTTCGACAGCACGAAGTCCACAAATTTTTTCGCCGCCTCGACATTGGGACTGTTGCGGAAGATCGCGATGGGGCTCGGGATGACCAGCATTTCGGGCGGGTAGACCAGCGCCAAGGTGGCGCCCTTGTCGACCTTGTCGAGCGTGATGTAGTCCACCGCCAGGCTGGCCACCAGGTCGCCCGATGCCGTATCGTCGACCACCTGCCCGGAGCCCTTGCCCATCTTGGCGCCATTGGCGCGCAGACCTTCGAAATAGGACCAGCCGAAGGTCTTTGAGAGGACGGCGACGCTCATGTAGGCGGTTCGTAACCGGAGAGTGCCGGATTTGCAATGCCGTAGGCCCCCTTGAAAGCCGGCTTTTGCAGGTCTGCCCAGGTCTTGGGCGGCTCCTTGATCAGGCGCGTGTTGTAGGCGATGCCGAGGGTGCCGAGGCGAACCGCAGTGAACGAGCCATCGTAATCGGGCAGCGGATTCAGCAGCAGTTTTACCTCGGCCGGAATATACGGCAGCAGCAGGCTTTGTGCCTTCATCTGCTAGAAGTCGGGGACTTCGCTGGTCCACAGCACGTCGGCCAAAATATTGCCCGATTCACGCTCGGCGGCAATCTTGGCCATCAGCTTGCCGGCACCTGCAGACTGGAAATCGAGTTTGATGTCGGGATGTTTCTTGATGAAGGCCGTTTTCAGGTCACCGACCATCGATTCCTTCATCGAGGTGTAAACATACAGTTTTTGTTGCGCGACTGCAGTCACGGAAAAGATACCGAGCAGCATCGCGGCAGCACACAGTGGAAGAACTCTCATGGAACGCATGGTAGTTCTCCTGTAAGAATGAACTGCATTTCAATCGTCGGTACGCGTGAAACTGTATTCCTGTTGCGTGGCTGTGAAAACGAGTTGATGCCAATAACGGTTCGCTGTCAATACACCGGCGCACCCTTGAGCAGGCTGGGAATCCACAGGGAGAAAGCAGGCACATAAGTAACCACCGCCATCACGGCAAAGAGGGCGCCGTAAAAGGGCAGGATGCTCTTCATCACCTCCTCGACCGAGACTCCGCCAATGGCACAACCGACGAACTGCGTCGTGCCGACCGGCGGCGTATTGAGCCCGAGTGCACAGTTGAGCAGTATGACCATGCCGAACTGCACCGGACCCATGCCCATCTGGATGGCCAGAGGCAGGAACAGCGGCGTGCAGATCAGGATCGTCGAGGCCATGTCCATGAAGGTGCCGAGGATGAACAGGATCAGGTTGATCAGGAAGAACATTATGTAGGGATTGGTCGTCGCCGTCAGCAGCAGCTCGGCCGTCTTGTCCGGAATCTCGAGGATGGCCATGATGTACTGAAACATCGTCGACACGCCGATCAGCAGCAGCACTACGCCGGTAGTCTTGGCGGCCTTGGCGGCGGCTTTCATCAGCTTGGTCCAATTCATCGTGCGGTAGCCGAGGAAGGTCAGCAGCAACGTGTAAGTCACGGCGATGCCGGCGGCTTCGGTCGCCGTCGTGATGCCGGCGATGATGCAGCCGAGGATGATAATGATCACCAGCATACCGGGAACCGCGGCCACGCACGAGGTCAGCACGGCGTTCCAGCCGGCGAACTTGTCGAGCGTGTGCGAGCCGTCGGCACGGATCGGATAGCCTTCCTTTTTGGCCACCCAGTAGGCGGCAAAGAGCATGCACACCATCAGCACCAGCACCGGCAGCAGGCCGGCAAACATCAGGTCACCGATCGAGACGCCCTTAATCATGATGTTGTGGCCGAGCAGCATGCCGCTGCTCGAGGAGGCGGCGAAGGCATAGATGATCAGGTTGTGCGAGGTCGGCATCAGGGCACCGGCCAGCGAGGCGTGGGTGGTGACGTTGACCGCGTAGTCAGCGCTGTAGCCTTCCTTCTTCATCATCGGAATCATCACTCCACCCATCGCCGAGACGTCGGCGACCGGCGAGCCGGAGACGCCGCCGAACAGGGTGCAGGCCACGACGTTGGCCATGCCTAGGCCGCCGCGCCAGTGACCGACGAGGTTGCGTGCGAAATTGACGATCTTGTCGGCGACGCCACCGTGCAGCATCAGTTCGCCGGAAAAGATGAAGAAGGGAATGGCCAGGAAGGAAAACACGTTCATCCCGGAAATCATGTTCTGGAACGCCAGTTCCAGCGGAAAACCTTCAACCCAATAGGTGGCGATGCAACTCAGGGCAATCGAAAAGGCGACTGGCACGCCTAGCAGCAGGAAGAGCGTGAAACTGATGCAAAGGACGGTCAGTGCCATGATGGAATCACTTCCTTGTCAGTAAACATTGCAATCAGGTGTTCAATCGAGAACAGGATGATCAGCACCCCGGCGGCAATGCAGGGGATGTAACGAAAGGCTTCGGAGATTCCCAGCGTCGGCATCTTGTTGTCCCAGACCGAGTCGGCCATCATCGAGCAGCCCCAGACCAGCGAAATGCCAAAGCAGATGGTGATCAGGCCGACCAGATTGCCGATCCAGAACTGATAGACTTTGGGCAGCAGGCCGATCAGCGATTCCATGCCGATGTGGCCTGCATCGCGCACGCCGGCAGCGGCGCCGAACATCGCGACATTGATCACCAGCACCAACGCCACCTGTTCCGACCACGACGGCGCATCGTTGAGGATGTAGCGCCAGATCACCGAGCCGACGACAACGCCGACGATTCCCAGCAAGCAGGCGACGGCGATATACATCGCCCAACGCGAGAGATGGGCGTTAAGACTTGTTAGCCAATTCATTGCGTTCTTCCAGAAAAAGCCCGAAGGCAGTGAGCATCACCGCTTCGGGCTTCATGACCAAACACCGGCATTTACTTGGTATTGACGATTTCCTGAGCCAGCGCTTTCAGTTCCGGCGTCGGCGAGAATTTGTCCCAGACCGGCTTCATGACGGCAACAAATTCAGCTTTGTTTACATCGGTAATGTATTGGGCGCCGGCCTTCATGGTGATTTCCTTGGAGACCTGTTCCTTCTTGGTCCACAGATCAATGTAGTAAGGGACGGTTTCTTTGGCGGCATCACGAATAATCTGTTGCTCTTCCTTGGTCAGGGTGTCCCAGACTTTCTTGGAGAAAACGAGGACTTCCGGTGACATTACGTGCTGGGTTTCGCTGTAGATTGGGGCGGCTTCGAAGTGCTTGGCCGTTTCGTATGATGGGTAATTGTTTTCAGCGGCATCAACCAGACCGGTCTTTAGCGCTGTGTAAACTTCGGCCATCGGGATCGGCGTTGGGTTGGCGCCCATCGCTTGCGCCAGGCTGACCCACAGATCGGACTGCTGTACGCGGATCTTCATGCCTTTGACGTCGGCGAGGTTGCGCACCGGCTTCTTCGAATAGATCGACCGCGCGCCCGATTCCCACAGTGCCAGACCAATGAAACCATGCTTTTCGAAAGCAGCAAGAATCTTGTCGCCGGCCGGACCGGACATGGCGTGACGGAAGTGGGTGATGTCCCGGAAAATGAACGGGAAGGACGGAACCATGGTTTCCGGGATGATGCCGTGGAAGGCGGCGGTACTGACGCGAACCATGTCCAACGCACCGATCTTGACCTGCTCAACGGTGTCTTTTTCCGAACCCAGCGAACTGTTGCCAAAGACCTTGATGTTGTACTTGCCGTTGGTTTTCTGGCTGACGATTTCGCCGATCTTCTTGACCGTCATCACCGTCGGGTAATCTTGCGGATGAACGTCCGCCGAACGGAAGTCACGTGCTTGGACTTGAGCGGCACCCATAGCAAAGGCGGACGCCAGAACGACGCCCAGGATCTTCTTCAGTTTTTTTTGCATGATTTCCTCCGTGATGAAAACAATTAGATCAAACGCCTCCCAGTCGAACAAGCAGGCCTCCACACCAACTCACTCGAAATATACGCCAAGCCGAAACGCCGTTCAAGATTTTTCTGAAACATAATTTCATTTTTTGAATTCCCGCTACTGTCCGCATTCCGCACGCCTCGCATAGATCAACCCTGGACTTGCACCATGATTCGATCAAGCGTCCGCATATTGCTCAGGGATTCGCCCAGGCCCAACTTTGGCGAACGCTTTTCCAGAATGGCTGCTGAAAAATCTCGGATCTCTTCGGCATAGCGATCAGATTCAGCGATCGCGATAATTTGGCAACCGTTTTTGTCATGTACGGTCAACTGGCCTGCATCATTGAGGAAGGTGTCCGGTGCAAGCAGCATGCCGTCGGTGCCGATGATCTCGCTGTGCATCCGGCCAAAGGCATTGAAGCCACAATGCAGCGAGGCGATAAGGCCATCCTCGTAGCGCAATACGGCGGAAAGATTGATATCTACCCCATGCGGCTTGTCGCACTCGACCGCGACCGAGATGGGCTCGGCGCCGGCAACGAGGCCGATCAGGTTAAGCGGGTAGCAGCCAACGTCATACATCGCACCGCCGCCCAGGTCCGGGTTTTCCTTGATCGTGTTCTGACGATCAAGCAGGAAACGGAAGGTCGAATTGACACTTCGAATTTTTCCGAGCACGCCACTGTCCAGTACGCGGTTGATCTGGCGCATGCGGTCGGTATAGCGATACATGAAGGCCTCCATCAGCAGTACGCCACAGTCGCGCGCGCACTGGATCATCTCCGCTGCCTGGTGACTGTTAAGTGCCAATGGCTTCTCGCACAGCACATGCTTGCCGCAACGCATGGCCCGGATGGCCCATTCGTGGTGCATGGAGTTGGGTAGGGGAATATAAACGGCTTCTACAACCGGGTCCTCGATCAGGGCTTCATAGCTGGCATGGGCGGTGAATGGGCCGGCGGTGAACAACGACTGGAATTCGGCCAGTTTGCTGGGATCACGCGAGGCCAGCGCAGCAAACCGGGCATTTTCGCAGCGCAAAATGGCAGGAACGACTTGCATGCGGGCGATTCGGGCACAGCCCAGCACACCCCATTGAATAGTCTTCATTGGTCTAGGGCACCCTGTTCTGGATCAACTCGATCTTGTAGCCATCCGGATCTTCGACAAAGGCAATGACGGTCGTGCCGTGCTTCATCGGCCCGGCTTCGCGCGTGACCTTGCCGCCCCTGGCCTTGATCTGCTCGCAGGCGGTATAGGCATTGTCGACGTCCAGCGCGATGTGGCCGAAAGCGTTGCCCAGATCGTAAGACGGCGTGTCCCAGTTATGCGTGAGTTCAAGCACGGCACCTTCGCTTTCCTCACCAGGGCCGACGAAGGCGAGAGTAAAGCGACCCTCGGGGTATTCTTTACGGCGTAGCAGGCGCATGCCGAGTACGTCGGTGTAGAAGGCCAGTGAACGATCCAGGTCGCCGACACGGATCATGGTATGCAGGATTCTCATGTGTGTTCCTTGATGGGGGTTTCAGAAATGGCGAAATGCTCTCACCAGTGCGGGCAGTGGGCAGCGAGGTGTTTCAGCTCATCGCGTGCGGCCTTGTATTCGGGATAGAGTTGCCCGACTATGGACCAGAAGCGTGGGCTGTGGTTCATTTCGCGCAGGTGGGCGAGTTCATGCGCCACGACGTAATCAACGATGCTCAGGGGAAAATGGATCAGTCGCCAGTTAAGGCGGATTCCGGTTTTCAGGCTGCAACTGCCCCAGCGTGTGCGTGCGGCGGATAGCGCAAGCGCGGGCACGGTCAGCGTGAGCCGCTCGGCGTAATGCACTAGGCGTTCGGCAAACAGCCGGCGTGCTTTTTCGCGCAGGGTTTTTTCCAGTAAGCGGCCGGCGTCACTCGGTGAGCGCAGGCAGAGGGTCAGGATAGGGGCGGCATGCTCGTTCCAGATGGCACGGTTACTGCCCAGCGCCAGGCGAATCTCCAGTGATTCACCGAGCATCGGCAAGCGCGCGCCATCGACAATCTTCAGGGCATCCGGGCGGCGACGGCTGCGCCATTCGTCAAGTTTTTGCGCTACCCAGTCACTGTGGTGGAGGATCAGCGACTCGACTTCAAGCAGCGAGGCACGACGGGGCGCGCCAACGCGCAAACCGCGATGATCGATTGAAAGACCAATGGTGCGACGTCGCGCGCGGCGCAAAACATAGGGAACAATGCGGTCGCCCAAGGCAATGGTGCGTGGCGTTTCGTCTGCCGCCAGCGGCTTTGTGGTGCCAAGCGGGAGTTCAGCTTGCCACGGCATGGGCAACAGTGAGATAACGGTGCGGCGAAATGCGCCGCATTTCGCCCTCGACCCACTGCTCGGCGAGGGTGGTGATTTCGTCCGCAGTCTTGCCGGTCGGATCAATGGCCGGGCCGATACTGACCGTGATCAACCCAGGTTTCTTGACGAAAGCGTTCCTGGCCCAGAATTCGCCGGCATTGTGCGCGACCGGAACGACCAGGGCGCCGGCATTGAGCGCCAGGTGCGCGCCACCGCTCTTGAAACGGCGCTTTGCACCGGGGGCAATCCGCGTACCTTCGGGAAAGATGACGACCCAGTAGCCGGCCTTGAGGCGATCGCAGCCCTGGGTGATGACTTGCCGCAGGGCATCCATGCCGGCGCTGCGGTCGATCGAAATCATCTTGACGGCGGCAAACGCCCAGCCCAGGAAGGGAATCATCAACAGCGATTTTTTCAGCACGAAGACCAGCGGCGGAAAGATGGCCTGCAGGCCGACTGTCTCCCAGGCCGATTGGTGCTTGGACAGAATGACCGAGGGTGTTGCCGGGATATTCTCGCGGCCGATAACCTGATAGTGAAGTCCCAACACATATTTGCACAGTGCCAGAAAGCAGGCGCGCCATACCGAAATGACCCAGAATCGGAACTTCATCGGGAAGACGATAGCCAAGGTGACGAGCAGGCCGAAGGGGGCGGTGATCAGGATGGCGAGCAGCAGATACAAGAGCGAGCGTAGGAAGGCCATCATGACTTGAGAATACGGTCGACGGCCGCCGCCAGATCGGCAAACACCAGCGTGCCTTCAGGCAATGCTTCTTGCGCCTGTGTTTCTACACCTTTGCCAGTGAGCACCAGTATCGGTCGCGCTCCGGCTGCTGCGGCCGCTTGTAGGTCACGCAAGGAATCGCCAATGGCATAAACCTCGGACAGGTCGGCGTTAAAGCAGGCGCCGATCCGGTTAAACATGCCGGGCTTGGGCTTGCGACATGCGCAATTCGAATCGGCCGAATGCGGGCAATAGAACACCGCATCGATGCGCCCGCCGACCGCTCGCACGGCGCGATGCATCTTGTCATGCATGGCGTTGAGCGTATCCATGTCAAACAGTCCGCGACCGATTCCGGACTGGTTGGTGGCCACCACGACACGGTAGCCGGCTTGCGTCAGCCGGGCGATGGCCTCCAGGCTGCCAGGCATGGCTTTCCATTCGGTCGGCGATTTAACAAACTGCTCCGAGTCGAAATTGATGACACCGTCGCGATCGAGGATAACGAGTTTCATGCCGAGTTTCATACGCCCAGTTTTGAAATATCAGCTACTGCATTGAGTTGGTCGAATAGCGCCTTGAGCAGGCCGAGACGATTGGCACGCACAGCGGAATCATCGGTGTTGACCATCACCTTGTCAAAAAAATGATCGACCACGACACGGACCGAGGCCAGCGCCTTGAGTGCGTCGGCATAGGCCTCATTGGCAACGTGCGCCTTGACCCGTGGTGCGATTTCGGCAACCCGTTCATAAAGCGCCTTTTCGGCGTCTTCCTGCAATAGGGCGGGATCGGGTTCGGAGAATTGTTTGGCGCCCGCGCCTTCAGATTTTTTCAGGATGTTGCCGATGCGCTTGTTGGCGGCAGCTAGCGCCAGCGCGTCGGGCAGGGCAAGGAAAGCGCGCACAGCGTCCAGTCTGGCCGGAACGAGGTCAATGCGGGTTGGCCGTTGCGCCAGTACGGATTCGACAATATCTTGCGCGTAACCGGCCTCCTTGAGCAGGCCGCGTAGACGGTCGAGAATGAAGTCGAGCAGCGGTTCGGCGACCGGTGTCATCAGTACGCCGGCGGAAAATCCGGCTTGTGCGTCGGCAATCAGTTCGGCGAGATCGAGCGCCAGCGGTGACTCCATCAGGATGCGCAACACGCCGAGTGCGGCGCGGCGCAGGCCGAAGGGGTCCTTGTCGCCGGTCGGGAGCTGCCCGATGCCGAAGAAACCAACCAGGGCGTCAAGCTTGTCGGCCAGCGCGGTAGCACAGGCGATCTTGCCCTGCGGCAGGGCGTCACCGGCAAAACGCGGCTGGTAATGGCTTTGTACGGCATCGGCAACGGCGGCGTCCTCGCCGTCATGCAAGGCGTAGTAACGTCCCATGATGCCCTGTAACTCGGGGAATTCGCCAACCATGTCGGTGGAAAGATCGGCTTTAGCCAGGCGCGCCGCGCGGGCGGCCAACGAGGCGTTGGCATCGAGGCGAACGGCGATTTTCTGGGCCAGTGCTTCAAGGCGCTCGACACGTTGCAGCACCGAGCCGATCTTGTTGTGATAGACGACACTGCCAAGCTTTTCCAGACGTGAAGCCAACGTCGCCTTGCGGTCTTTGTTGTAGAAGAAACGCGCATCCGAGAGGCGCGGACGAACGACGCGGGCATTGCCGCCGATGATGTGCTGCGGATCGTCCACCTGCATATTGGAAACAATCAGGAACTTGTTGATCAGCTTGCCCATGCAATCGAGCAGCGGGAAGTACTTCTGGTTCTGTTGCATGGTCAGAATCAGGCATTCCTGCGGTACTTCGAGGTACTCGGCCTCGAACTCGCCGACATAGACGGCCGGCCACTCAACCAGCGCGGTCACCTCGTCGAGCAGACCGTCAGCCGGATTGAGGCGGGCGTTCAAGGCGGCGGCCCTGGCGTTAAGTTGCGCGGCAATCGAAGCGCGGCGTTCGGCGAAGCTGGCGATGACCTTGCCGGCGGCCAGTTGCGTTGAATAGTCCTCGGGTGTGGCGACCACAATCTCGCCACTGGACAGGAAGCGGTGCCCTCGCGTTCGGTTGCCGCTTAACAGGCCAAGCAATTCGCCCGCAACAACGCGTTCACCGTGCAGCATGATCAACCCATGCACGGGGCGAACGAACTGGTGCTCGGAATCCCCCCAGCGCATGAGCTTCTGGATCGGCAGTTTCTTGAGCGCCTGGGCGACAATATTAGCCAGGTGGGTGCTAAGCGTTTCGCCTTTCATTTCGATGCGGGCCACGAAGGATTCGGCCTTGCCGTCGCCGATTTTATGCAACTGCGCGAAGGTGACGCCAGCCGAACGCATGAAGCCTTCCAGCGCCCTGGTTGGTTTGCCTTCGGTGTCGATCCCGCTGCTTACTGCCGGCCCCTTTTTTTCGATGATGCGATCAGCTTGTTGCTCGGCGATGTCGGTCAGCACCATTGCCAGACGACGTGGCGTGGCGTAGGGCGTGCAGACGCTGTGCGCCGAAGCGAAGGCCTGCTCCTTGAGCGCGGCGAATACGCCGCTGGCAAAGGCCTCGGACAGTGCCTTCAAGGATTTTGGTGGCAGTTCCTCGGTACGCAGTTCAATCAGCAAACTGTTGTTCATTTCGCCTCTCCGATGGCGAGCGCCTTGCGCATCGGGAAGCCCAGGGCCTCGCGTGAGTTGTAATAGGACTGCGCGACTTCGCGTGCCAGAGCGCGCACGCGACCGATGTAGGCGGCGCGCTCGGTGACTGAAATGGCACCGCGAGCGTCGAGCATGTTGAAACAGTGCGAACACTTCATGACCTGCTCGAAGGCAGGCAGAGCCAGGTTCAGCACCATCAGGCGCTTGGCTTCGGATTCGTGATCGCCGAAGTGGCGGAACAGCACTTCGACGTTGGAATGTTCGAAGTTGTAGCGCGATTGTTCGACTTCGTTCTGGTGATAGACATCGCCGTACGTTACGCGGTAGCCCGGACCTTCAGCCCAGACGAGGTCATAGACGTTTTCGACGCCCTGCAGATACATCGCCAGCCGTTCGAGGCCATAGGTGATTTCACCGAGTACCGGCTTGCAGGTGAGCGAGCCGACTTCCTGGAAGTAGGTAAACTGGGTGACCTCCATTCCGTCCAGCCAGACTTCCCAGCCCAACCCCCAGGCGCCGAGCGTCGGCGATTCCCAGTCGTCCTCGACGAAGCGAATGTCATGTTCCTGGAGGTTGATGCCAAGGGCTTCCAGCGATTGCAGGTAAAGCTCCTGAATGTTTGCTGGTGAAGGCTTAAGAACGACCTGGTACTGGTAGTAGTGCTGCAGGCGGTTCGGGTTTTCACCGTAGCGACCATCCTTGGGGCGGCGCGAGGGTTGTACGAAGGCGGCATTCCACGGTTCCGGGCCAATGGCGCGCAAGAAGGTGGCAGTGTGAAAGGTGCCGGCGCCGACTTCAATGTCGTAAGGCTGGAGCAGCGCGCACCCCTGTTTGTCCCAGAAATTCTGGAGACGCAGAATGACTTCCTGAAAAGTTGGCATGAAAGGCTTTGTAAAGACCAAATAAATGGCGATTTTACTTGGTTTTATGAGCAAGGCGCGATTGTACGCGATGGCTGGCAGCGGGTGCGATTCAAACTGGTGTGATGCAACCTAGACGAATAAGCATTCAAATGTGTCTGCCCCCCCATGGCACTACAATAGGCGAAATACATAAGGGCTGACCAGCACGCAAGTTGCCTTGCTGAAGTTGATCGACCACGGCACGGCAACAAAGGAGGTCAACTCAAATGGATGCTGCCAAACGGCAGCAACAAATGCGTCGTGACGTGACAGCACTGCGCCACCAATTTACCCAGGGAGGAAGCGGGGTGTTCTCGGAGGTTCTGGCGGGGGCGGACGCTGCCCACGTCATCAATACCGACCCTGACCCTTTAGATACACCTGCTGCAGGTTGCGACTTACGGCCTTAGCAACGTTTTGACACGATCCAAATCCACTTTTGTTTTCAATTTCAAAATAGATGCCATTACCTCGATCCAATGTCCTTTGTCAAAAATGTCATGATAATTTGCACCATACAATACAGCCTTATATGAAAAATAATTTTTTACCAGTCCACGCTTGGTGACGTCCGCAAAAATTGTAGCCAAACCGTCCATTGAAAGTTCTTCTTTACTGGAGAGTGACAAGTTCTCCCCCTTCAGATCGTTTCTTTGGCGAGTCGGAGATTGGATAGTTCTGTTCCCAGCTCGATCCATCGGTCGATGAGAAGCTTCATGCGTTCGTAGTTTTTCAGTTGTTTGCGGATCG
>NZ_JAPUVO010000115.1 GCF_029255185.1 Propionivibrio sp. | reverse complement strand
CGCTTCTACCCATTCAACGCTTTCCGCTCCCTGCTGGGCATTGCTGGCGACGTCACTGCGCCAACCTATGCCGAACTATATGCAAAAAAATTACGTCCCACTACAGGTAGTAGGCATGGGAGCTAACCGGATAAGCACGGACCGAACATTCCTGCCAGCAAAGGGATAAACCGGATATGACCGTCAAGACGCAACATAATCAACGTCAGTCCTACGGCGCAGGAAACGGCCATCAGCAGTGAGAGGATGCCGCCGCCAGCCAATGAATTCAGGATGCCGAGCATCGTGCCATCTGAATTCAGCAAGGCAAAAAACACCATGACTCCCAGAATGTCGGAGACGGAGCTTTCGTAGACTACGAATTCCCGACCGCTTGGGGGCAAAAATGCACTGCTAGGAATGGCGACGGCACTGCTGATGACGGCAAAAGGTACAGCGAGCAGTGTGGCCTGGAACCAGGGTAGCGTCAGGGTGACGACGGCCATTGATGCAAATGCGGCAGTGCATGCGACAAAACCTGCTCCGGCCATAACGAATGCCTTGGCAGCCGCCTGCAGCCGCTCGCGACGCAGTTCTATGTCCAGCGCGCCTTCCAGCACGATGAGCACCAGGCCAACGGTACCGATGACGGGAACCGCTGTATCGATGCCGGCAATGGTGAGATCGAATGCCGCCAGCACCGGTTTGCCGACCAATCCGGTAGCGATCAGCACCACAACGGAAGGAAGACCGACGATACGGCTTATCCGCTCAATGCCGAAAGCAAGCAGCAGGAACATGGAGGCAACAAAAATGGCTTGATAGGTCATGGGTTTTCCGTTTCGTCCGGAGCCGGCCCATTTGCTGGAAAGTGCTTGCTGCGCACCCCCTGTTTGCCGGTCTCCTTGATTTCATACATCAGCGTATCTGCAGCCTTGACCATTTCATCAAAACCTGCGGTTACCTGCTCGAACCAGGCGACACCGACACTGACGGACACCGGCGGATAGTCCCGCAGAGCGTGATTGATCGCACCGGCCAGTTTGTTGCCGGCTTCAGTCGCTGCAGCAAACGTCGCTTCTGGCAGCACAACGGCAAACTCATCGCCACCCAGGCGGGCAACTTGATCCGTGGCGCGCAGCGATCCCAGCAGGGCAGCGGCTACCGCTTTCAGCGCCCGGTCCCCAGCTTCATGACCTTGAGTATCGTTCAGTCGTTTGAAGTTGTCGAGATCAAGGAAGGCAATCCCCAGTGCATGCCCGTAACGTCTGGCGCGCTGGGTTTCTTCTTGGCCGACTTCGAAAAAGGCCCTCCGGTTCAGCAGGCCGGTCAATGTATCGTGCCGGGCCAACAGCTGCTCCTTCAGCAATGCCTGGCGCAATGCGGCGACCAACCAGGCAATGAGCGCATACACAGCAAATCGGGTCAGCCCGTTCAGTACCGGTATCCATGCGGCGCTAAACAGCCGGTCGGCCAACAGGTCGGTGCTCATCCACATTAGAGACGCCAGCGCGGAAAAGGCAATACCGTCCTTGCGTCCGCCAATCCACGCGATCACTACGACAGGCAGGATGATGGTGGAAGCAAAGGCATATTCGGCATCGGTCGACACGCGCAGGTAGCCGAGTCCCATTGCCACGAGCAAGGCAAGCAGCCAAGCGGAAACCCGAAGGTAAGGGCTGGCCGCAGAGTTCAGAAGCGCGTTGATGAAGTCAGCGGGCCGCCGCAAGAAACGCCTCCAGTAACGGTGCGCAATCAAGCAACTCGTTGCCATGATGGAACTCCGGGTGCCATTGCACACCGACGACGAATTTTCGCCCCGACCATCGGATCGCCTCGATAACGCCATCCTCTGCGCTGG
This sequence comes from Propionivibrio sp., assembly GCF_029255185.1. Taxonomy (GTDB): domain Bacteria; phylum Pseudomonadota; class Gammaproteobacteria; order Burkholderiales; family Rhodocyclaceae; genus Propionivibrio. The sequence continues at coordinate 24,513 of NZ_JAPUVO010000115.1, read as the reverse complement.
CCTCGACGACAATCTCGCGCCCCAGACGGTTGATGCCTTGATGGTGGATGGAGATGACGCGTCCACCTTGTGCTCCCGAGAACCAGCGCGAAAATTGTCCCTTTTCCTGGAAAGTGACCACGTGGTGGTTACGGTCGTAGTCCGGGCTCTCATGGGCGACGCTGCTGATCTTCTGCGTTGGCAAATCCTGGAATAACGAACCGCCCAGGGCGACATTGATCAACTGCATGCCGCGACAGATGCCCAGTACGGGCTTTCCCGCTTCCATGAATTCGTGCAGGAGTTCCAGTTCGTAGGCATCGCGCACCGGGTCGCCGGCCCATTCCGGGCGCAGCGGCTCATCGCCATAGGCGCGCGGGCCGATATCTGCTCCACCTTGGAGAATCAGCCCATCCAGATACTCGGCATAGTCGCGCAGACGGATATTGCTGCGCAGTAGTGCGCCATCCTGTACCACCGAAGGCACCATCAAAACCAGCACGTCGCGGGTCGACACCCATTGCGCCACCGATTGTTCCAGAACCTGGAGCGTCTTGGTGCGAATTCCGTTCGCCCCTGCCTCGGGATGGAAAATTCGTGCGGACAGGCCGATGTGCAGCGGCCGGCGACGGCCCATCATGTTGCCCTCGGTTTGCGGAACTGAATCATTGCCTCGGCGACCATGCTTTGGGTGCTGCCCTCGCCAGCATACGTATGGCGTAGCAAGCTGGCATGATTGCCCGCCCCGGCGGCAACGAACTGGATCTCATCGAGCGCGGCTTCGCTGCCCAATGCCAGTGCATGCGGCGTCAGTCGTCGCAAGGTCAACAGAATGTCTTCGCGGATGGATAGCGTCTCGTTCGACTGAGGATGCACCAGAAAGCCATCGAGGCCGAACCGGCACGCCTGGAAGCGGTTGTAGTTATAGACCAGGTAGTCGTCTTCCCGTGGTGGAGGTTCGTTACGCTCCAAGAGCATGCGGCATAGTGCCTGCAAATAAGCCGCCAGGGCCGCCGCACGCTCGACCGTCAGCGGCGTATCGCAAACCCGCAATTCGATGGTGCCATACTCCGGCTTGGGGCGGATGTCCCAGTAAAAATCCTTCATGCTTTTCACGACGCCGGTTTTTTCCATCTTCGAAAAATAGGTACTTTCGAAGTCCGCCCAGTCGAGGAGGAACGGTGCACGTCCGCTCAGCGGAAAGGCAAACACCGAATTGAGTCGCGCCGAGTCGAACAAGGTGTCAACACCCTGGGAAAACGGCGATGAGGCCGACAGCGCAATGAAATGGGGCAGATAGCGATTGAGGGCATGTAGCAGATACAGTCCTTCATCGGCGCTGGCGCAGCCAATGTGCACATGCTGACCAAATACGGTGAACTGCTTGGCCAGATATCCGTAAAGCCCCGAGAGTTCCTTGAAGCGCGGTTTGGCGAAAATGCGCCGTTCCGGCCAGTGCTGGAACGGATGGGTGCCACCACCGCACAATCCGACGTTGAGCCGATCTCCCGCCGCGACGAGCGCATCGCGAATGCGCCGCAGCTGTGCCAGCATTTCGTCATGCCGCGTATGGATGTCGGTGGATATTTCGATCATGCTGTCCGTGATTTCCGGCTTGACGTCGCCGGGGAAAGGCTTACGGGCCAGTAGGTCGAGCATGTCGCTGGCGGTAGGCGTCAGATCGAAATCGGTCGGATTGACGAGTTGCAGTTCCAGTTCGACGCCCATGGTCAGGGCGGAGCCTGCCTTGAAGGATTCCAGTGCCATGATCAGCGATCCTCCCTGCGCTGAGTTTCGCCGGCCAGCCTCAATGCCTGCTGTGTAACGATGGGGCCGATGATTTCGAGCAGCAGCACAATCGCGGCAATTCCTGCCACGTCGTCCAGCATCCCGCTGTGAAGATGACGCGTTTGTTCCAACAGCAGGATGACGAATACCGACATCGGCATCATCGCCAACCCGGTAAGCCATCCTTTGCGCCATCCGGTGCCACTGGGTCTGGCGAGCAGTGTGGTCGCGGCGGTCTTGACGACGAGACGCGCAGCAATGACGGCCAGCGCCAGCCATATCCCCGTGGTGACATGCCGCCATTCGAGCGATGCGGCAACGAAGACGAAAAGCAGCACGGTCAGCAGGTCACCCAATACACCGAAATTACGCTGTGCCTGGGTCAAGACGATTCGACGGTGGCGGGCAACCATGCCGAATGTCAGCGCTGCCAGCAGTGGTGAGAAATTGAGCGTATGCGTCAGAGCCGTCAACAGGAGCGCGGCGATGGCAAATGCCACGGTGGGGTTATGGTCTGGATTCCGGGTCAAGCGCAACAAACCCGGGACGGCCACGCCGAACAGGGCACCGATGCAGCCGGAAACGATCAGCACAACCAGACTGTGCCAGATTGCCTGATAGACGCTGCCGGCACTTTCCAATACCCAGTAGCCAATCACTGCCTTGAATGCAATCACCGCAAGAATGCTGTTGAAGGCAGTGAGATGCAACACACGTTCGGTGACCTGCCCGGCACTATGCGTATCGTTGGCAACCCGCAGCACAGCGGCTGGTGAGGTCGACATCGCCAACGCGGCGAGAAGCAAAGCCGGTGTTTGCGGTACGGCAAACGCTTGGGCAACCAGAAACACGGCCGCGAAGGTTCCTGTGGCTTCGATCACGCTGGTGGCACCCAGCCAGCGGTTGTGGCGTAACCATTGCAGGTTGACGCGATAGCCCATTTCAAACAGGATCAGCGTGAAGGCAAAGTCCGCCAAGCGGGCAACCGGCTCGCCCGATGGATCGCCAAGGAAACCGCCCTGGCTCGACGCCATGGCAAAGCCGGCAATGCCGTAGGCGCTGATACGCGGCAGGGATAACCAGCGATTGGCTACCTCACCAAACACCCATGCAATGGCCAGCGCCGCTGGCCAGGCCATTTGGGTAAGCGCGTTCATCAATGCGTCTTGCATGCGGCATCCTCCATCTCCTGTCCATTGTACTTTCTCATTACCAATGAGCCTCAGCCAACGACTTGCCGGCCGCCTTCTCCTGCTCCAGCGCGTTCACGAATTCCGCCGTCGAGAAAATGCGGACACGCAAACCGTGCGCCGTAATCGCCTTGACGTGCGGCACCGTCGCCAGATACGGCCGGTACAGGTGCCACCGATAAACACTACATTTGCCGCCGCCTCGGCGTAGTATTGTCCACGCTGGACAGAGAGACTCTGCCTTTACCAAACTATCTGAACGGAACGGTCGTAATTATTTCAGGAGACCCGCACATGAGTTCAAAAGACGAATACGTCCGGAAAATGCACTCCCAATTGGATCAACTCAGTAATGAAATCGACCGCCTTGTCGTCAAAAAAGAAGGAATCGAGGAAGCCGGCCGGGCCGAATTGGTGAAGCATCTGGAAGACTTGCAGCGTCGTCGCGACGATGTGCGTGATCGGCTGAAATCGATTCAGCAAGCCGGTGAAAACGCTTGGGCGGACATGCAATCCGGCTTGGAGTTGGCTTGGGAGGCGATTACCCAGGCTATGGATTCAGCGCGTAATCGCTTCAGGTAGTTCATATGGCCCGGGGCGGGGGCTCAAATACGCCCCGGATGACTTTCCACAAAATCCAGATCATCGCCAAAGGAAGAATCAGGGTTTGAAGCAGAAAGATCACCATCAGTTTAATGATACGTTCCGTTGTCTGCTCGGCAACCCGCTTCAAGCTTTCCAGATGAGTTCGCCAATCGATGTTCGTAGATGTCCAGGCTTTGAGCCTGTCAAGCAGCCCTGACTCGCTGGCAGCAGGCGCAGTCTCGGAAGTGATCTTACCTATGTTTGCCGTAGCACCGTCGAGCGCCTGCTGGCTGGATTGATAGTCATCCGCCATGAACTCGTGAAATAGCATGTCGCTCCCAAGTGTAACCAGTGGTATTGCAAAACGGGTCATTAGCAATATCAGCAACAGCCGGGACAACCAAATCGGCATGAGCTTCTGGCGCAGGTAGTGGTAACTCCAAGCAATTGCAGTGACAGTCAGCAGTATGGACACCGCCCAGTGAGCCCCCATTGTGAGAAGCACCTTTTCAACTCCCAGCGCAACGCTGGCAACCAGCATCAATTGCGCAAACTGCTCGACGAGATCATTGATGGGGTCGAGTATTTGTCCGGGGGCAAAATTGATGCCGACTCCTGCGGGTTGAACGGCAACTTCGGTTCCCTGTGCTGCTGAAATTACGGCATTCAATGCTCTCGCTGTGGCAAAGCTTATCAAGGCTCGTTTAAGGCTGGCTTCTACTTGCTCGTTGGCTATCGGCTCCAATGGTGCGAGCCACGAGCAAGCAACTATCAAAGCCAATAGCAGCGTAGCCCAGGAACGGCTACCGATATGCAGCGCAGCACCCATTGCTTATCCTCCACAACTTTTTCTTGAATCGTACTGCCCTCAGCGGGGTAACAGGGAAGGCCGCTACTGTTAAAGGCGGCACTTATCATCGTAGCCCCCATGAAAAATTAGCTTGCAAAATATGTTTGTGGCTAATAATATATGGGCTACATAGTATTGTCAAGCCGCACAGAAACGGAAGAGGGACAAATGAACAAGAAGCGCGAGGCGAAAAATTCCAGCGAAGTTATTCAGCCAGAGGCGGATAACCCTGCGTCACCAGACGATACCTTCGCCAAGGTGCTTCAGTTGGTTCGCACTGTCCAGATAGGCATGCAGAACATCGAAAGCCAGCATGGTTTGAGCGGGTCTCAACTTTGGGCGCTCTGGCATGTGTCCGCACGTCCCGGGCTTCGGGTCAGCGATCTCGCGATTGCAATGCAGGTTCGGCATTCAACCGCGAGCAACATGCTCGATAAACTGGAGCAGCGCGCCCTGATTCAACGGCAGCGACAAACCGACGATACGAGGGTAGTTCGTCTCTATCTGACCCAGGCTGGACAGGATGTCATAAGGGATGTCCCCGGACCGTTACAAGGACGGTTGCGCAATGCCCTGCAATCTCTGCCCAGCCTGGAATTGGTTGGCTTGCATCGGGGATTGACCAGCCTGATCGATGCCTTGGGCTTTGAGTAGGCGAATTTGAAAAAGGAGGAAGTCATGCAATTGCTCACTATCTTTGCGATCCTTTTCACTATCGGCGGGGTGATGTTCGCTCTGCAAAACAATGTTCCTGTGATGGTGTCATTCGCTTTATGGCAATTCGATGGTTCGCTTGCCCTGGTACTTCTAATTGCGCTCGCGCTGGGCGCGCTCATCGCCGCGCTGGTATCCACCCCGGCTACACTGCGTATGCAATGGACGATTTCACGTCAGAAGAGCCATATCGCGCGTCTCGAAAATGACTGCGCAAACATGGAACGTCAGTTATCGGAGTTTGAGCAGAAGAGTCGTGCCGAGCACGCCATCCCCTTGAATGCGCCACCGGAAGAGTATGTTGGACTCAAGCAACTGATAACGGGATCGCCACCGCATTGGCAGCCTGTTGAAGGGAAATCCGTTGATTCTGATGCCGACAATTCGCATGCTGGCCCTTCGTTGCCCCGATGATCTCGATGGAGCCGCTTCCCGGAATCCTGATGTCTGCAGTATTCACCGCGCCGGTGCAATCCTGATTGGTAACTGATATGTGCAAGGATGGGATGTTGCGGAGCCTTTTGGTGGCTTGTCTTCTGGTCTATCCAGTTGCCGCGCTAGCCTCCGGGGCGGGCGCCGTCGGTGAAAATCTGCTCTGGCTTGCGCTGATCCTGATGAGTGCACGCCTGTTCGCGCCGCTCGCGCAGCGCGTCGGATTTCCAGCCGTGCTTGGCGAACTGCTGCTCGGCGTGCTGCTCGGCAATCTCTCCCTGCTTGGCATCGGCTTGTTCGATACCATCGCCAAGGATCCGATCATCGGGTTCATCGCCGAACTAGGCGTGATCGTATTGCTACTACAGATTGGCCTCGAGACGCGGCTCGCCGATCTGGTGAAAGTCGGCGTTCGTGCGGCGGCGGTGGGTTCGGCCGGTATCGTGGTGCCTTTCGTACTTGGCGCTTTCATCGTCGGTCCGTGGCTGCTACCCGGACAGACGCAGAACACCTACCTGTTCCTCGGCGCGACGCTGGCGGCGACCTCGGTCGGCATCACCGGCCGCGTCTTCCGCGACCTCGGCAAACTGAGCATTCCTGCTGCGCGTATCGTGCTCGGCGCGGCCGTGATTGACGACGTGCTTGGTCTGGTCATTCTCGCCGTAGTCAGCAGTCTCGTCCAAGTCGGATCGGTGAGCGTCGGCGAGGTTTCGTGGGTCATTACCCAGGCGGTATTGTTCCTCGGTGGCAGCATTTGGTTCGGTCGCCTGATCGCGCCGCATTCCTCACGCTGGTTGGCGCGGCTCGACGCCGGCCCGTCGATGTTGTTTGCACAGGTACTCGCCACCGGCCTTGCCCTTGCCTGGCTGGCACACGTACTCGGGCTGGCCCCGATCATCGGCGCTTTCGCCGCTGGCCTGCTGTTCGAGCCGCTGTTTCTCAAGGATTTCGATACACCGCGCATCGTCCAGGATATCGAGCCAATGCTGCGCGACCCAGAAAGCCGGCCTCTGATGGACCGCTTGCAGCCCGTCCTGTCACGGCACGCCGGCCACCAGCACGAACACATGATCGAGCCGATCGGCTATTTCTTCGTGCCGGTGTTCTTTGTACTTACCGGCATGCAGGTTGATCTCGCCACTCTCGCCGATCCGCAGATAATCGCCGTTGCGCTTGGCGTAACGGCTGCTGCCGTGATCGGAAAGCTCACCGCCGGTGTCTTGGCCGGCCCAGCCGACAAGTGGGTTGTCGGCTGGGGGATGGTGCCGCGCGGCGAGGTTGGTCTGATCTTCGCTATGGTTGGCAAGCAGCTCGGAGTGATGGACGAGGCGATGTTTTCGGTCATCGTCATTATGGTGATCCTCACAACACTGCTTACCCCACCGGTGCTGACTCTATTGCTCAAGAAAACATAGAACCTGTCAGCGACAGCAACCTGCGCGATTTTTTTGTGGTTCTGTGTGAGGGGTTCTCAACTGATGAGGAAATGAACGTCTGAAGCGAGGATTCGATTTTGGTTCGATTGCGGTTATGGGAATCGAACTGACGGTCGCCGACTTGACCGGGAGTGCCTACGCAACCGTCAGCACTGGCGGGGAAACCGTCGCAAGACTTGGTTTCGACCGGTTGCTACAATCCACCACCATCTTTAGATCCATCGTAGCCTTACAAAGTCCAGAAAACCAAGCAACAGCAAGGTTTCTGGATTTTTTTTGTGTCAGTGGGTCATTGAGCGAAGATATAACTCATAGAGGTAAGCCCCCGGCTCTGCCCTGTCTCTTGATCACAATTCAGCCAATTGACTCTGGCTGAATTGGTAGCCTTTGATGCGCTCTTGCAAACGAAACCAGCCATGCCACATGGTGTCAAATCAGCCCAGCGGATAGAAGGGGGCAATGGTGGTGGACGATGCTCGGTCGATATCTGCATCAGCATTCCGCCGAAATACGCCGTGTCGAATGTGGTCGGGTATCTCAAGGGGAAAAGCGCGGTCCAGATTGCACGGAAGTTCGGATCGCGTCACAAAAACTTCACAGGTGAGCATTTCTGGGCCCGAGGGTGCTTCGTCTCGACGGTCGGACTGGACGAGAACATGGTTCGAGCGTACATACGGAATCAGGAGGACGAAGACGAGCGGTACGATCAGATGAAGCTCGAACTTGGGTTAAGCCGCCAAGGGCGGCTTACGGTTTCATGGGCGCCTTTGAGGCGCTCACAATCTCAAGCCACCGGCTTGCCGGTGGTATCTGACTGGTAGTTCAGTAATTACCATCTCCCTTGACTGTTGTTTTCATGGTTACGATTGCTGCAAATATTCAAATTCAACTTGAATTGGACTTGATTTTTGCATGGCAAAAATTGAATCAGATAGAATAAATACGCGTACTAGCTTCCCCTGGGCGTACTGGTCAATACGAAGGTAACGCTCATTCTAAATTAACCTTGTTTTTAAAGGAAAATCAAATGAAAATCGTATCCAGCAATAATCGCTTGCTTGAAGCCAGCTATTCCCAATTATCCACTCGTTTTGACTCGGGTTCTGGGGTGCTCTGGACATTTATGGACCAGGAGTCGGTACCCTGTTTCACCAAGGAACTTCTGGAAGATTTTCAGCAGCATCACAAAGATATAGAACGCAGCGGCGGCAGCCTGCTGGCAGATGGGGGCATGCAGGAAATACGCTATTCCGTCCTGGCGTCGCTGACTCCGGGGGTGTTCAATCTGGGAGGGCAGCTGGCGTTGTTCCGGCAGTTGATCAGCAACAAAGACCGGGAGACTCTGCTCCACTATGCGACGAAATGTATCGATGCGTTCATGACAAGATTGAACCATTTCAACTTGCCGCTGGCAACGATTAGCCTGATTCAGGGCGATGCGCTGGGTGGCGGTTTTGAGGCCGCGTTGGCCAGCGATATCATCATTGCCGAGCGTAGTAGCCAGATGGGATTTCCGGAGATTCTGTTTAACCTGTTCCCTGGAATGGGCGCTTACAGTCTGGTGGCCAGAAAAGTAGGTACGCGAATCGCAGAAAAACTCATCCTGAGCGGCAAGATATACAGTGCCGAGGAGTTGCATGCGATGGGAGTGGTCGATTTTATTGCCGAAGATGGTGAGGGGGAACAGGCAGTACATGATTGGGTCAAGAAACAGGAGCGTCGTTCCATAGGATTTATCGCCGTGCAAAAGGCGCGCCACAGATTCAACCCGATCTCCTATCAGGAGTTGATGGACATTACGACGATCTGGGTCGACTCGGCGCTGAAGTTAAGCGAAAGAGACCTTAAGGTGATGGAACGCTTTGTGCGCGCGCAGGAAAGAATGGTTGCACAACAGTCTGAAATGCGCAGTCGGAATATCGCCTGACCGGTGCACTATAACGCGGCCAGATTCGAGTCGCCCAAGTATTCGAAAAGCTTCATTTTTGTCGTTTTGAACGTGTTTTGAGCCTGCACCAGCAACTCGCCTGCAGAATTCTGGAATTCTGCAGGGGCGAGTTGCATCATTGTACGGCTTATCTGGTGCACTGCCTGAGCGCCGACATTGCCGGAACTTCCTTTCAGGATGTGGGCCAATTCCTTGAACGTCGTGTAATCCTTCTTTAACAAGGCTGCGCGCATGGCGTCCAGAAGCTTCTCGGTTTCTGAAATATAGCCATGAACCACAGATTTCAGGAAGTTCTCGTCGCTGTCCCCAAGAACAGCCAGACGCCGTAGGATGTTCTCATCGAGAAGCGGCAACTGGTCGATATCGTCAAGGGATGGCTGAGTGTTCTCGGGAGCATCGGTCTCGGTTTGTTTAACGTCGGAGGTGAGACGAGAGACTGTAAGCAGCAAAGTAACGGCATCGACGGGCTTGGTAAGATACGCATCGACGCCGGCTTCCTCGCACTCTCGTATGGCCTCTACTGTCGCATTTGCCGTTAAAATGGCCACTGGAATTCGCCGGCTTTGCCTGACGGAGGCGTTATGGATTTTCATCACCTCCAGACCGCTGAAAACAGGCATGTTCAGATCCAGTATCATCAGGTCGTAGTGCCTGTTTTCAAGCATTTCCAGCGCCTGTTCGCCGTCCTCCGCCATTTCTACCTGATAACCGCCATAGTCAAGCATTTTTGAGATGATCTTGCGGTTTGTTCCGTTATCATCGGCAACCAGAATGGTGATGCTGCGGTTCTCCTGGTTATTGCGCTCATGGTAATCGCGCAAGGAGATGGCGCCAGTCACCGGCTGAGGGGCAATGATTCCGTGCAGTGTATTGAACAGGATGGTCTTGTAGAGCGGCGATTTCAACAGGCAAAAGTAGCCCATTTCGAGAAGTTCTTTTTCGCTATTTTCCAGCAGGTCCGGATTGAACATGATCAGCGTTACATCATCCCTGAGGCAGACTTGATGCATGCGAGAGGCAAATTCCCCGGGGCTTATCCCCAGGTTTTGTAGCTCACAGAGGACCACAAGCCCCTTGGCCTGTTCTTTCAGATTTTTTTTCAAGCGTGAGAAAAAGGAACGCAGATAGGTTTCATGTTCGAAGCGGACGCCCCAGCCGGCCAGATAGTCACTAATGACACCCTGTTCGTTTTCCGCAAGTCCAACTGCCAATACACGCAGTTGCGCCAATGCGAGTTGTGATTCCAGATGGTTGTCACTGGTGAGCGCTTGCTTGGCGAAGGGGAGTTCGAACCAGAACACGCTGCCGATACCCTGCTCGCTGCTTAGTCCCATCTGCCCTCCCATCAGATGGACCAATTGATTGGCAATGGTGGTGCCAAGTCCGGTACCACCGTAGGTACGGGCGATTGATGTGTCTGCCTGTGTAAAACTGTCGAAAATTGTTTTTTGCGATTCCGGTGCAATGCCGATGCCGGTGTCGACGACCTCGAATCTTAGCAGTGCGGTGGATTCATCCTGGCTGATGGTGCTGATGCGCAATTCCACCAAGCCACTGTTGGTGAACTTGATGGCATTGCCGAGCAGATTGATGATGACCTGCCGTAGATGAAGGTAGTCTCCGCGCAAAGTGAAGCAGGTTTCCGGGGTGAATCGTACATTCAGCGCGAGCCCCTTCTTGAGGGCCTGTGCCGAAAACATTTCGATAGTGCTATGGGCCAGTTGATGCAGATCGATATCGACTGTTTCAGTGGTCAGCTTGCCACTTTCTATCTTTGATAAATCGAGCACGTTGTCGATAAGTTTGAGCAGTACCTGGGCCGAATTTTGCAGGATGTTGGTGAGATCTTTCTGTTCGGCATCCATCGAGGTGGCCATCAGCAGGTCCCCGGCGCCAACAACACCATGCAATGGAGTCCGCATTTCGTGGCTCATATTGGCGAGAAACTGACTTTTCGCCTTGTTCGCTTCAGTGGCATTCACCAGCGCCTGGTTTAACTGGTTGCGCAGTTTCAATATATATAAGGGGATCAGGATAAGGGTGAGCATCAAACTAAATGACATGCGCAGGTGCGTTAGCCAGTAATCGTTAAGCAGGATTACCAACGCGAACCCTATGATGCTTAAGGCATAAGAAGTGATCAGTGCCGTAGTGCCATAGCGCAAACCATTACCGACGATAACCCAAAGATAGATGCCATAAAACAGCACGCCGGTTTCCTGTGTGATCAACATTGCGTAGCTTACTGCGCCGATGTCGGCGAGCATTGACAGCCCTTGGCGCTTTCTCGAACTTATTCGTCCGATAAGGAGCGTGACTGCCAGAAGTGTAGAGACGGCGAAGTAGACACCGCCAAAAATCACTATTGGTTTCTGGATGTTCTCGATGTTGAAAAAGGCATATTCGACGAAAAGAAAAACGAAAATCAGAAATGTAAAAATGAAACGGATCGATACCTGCTCGTATTCGCCGTCTTTTTCCCGCACCTTCAGCAGGAAGAATGCGATGGCTTCTTTCATTTCTCTGCCTGCTGCGTAGAGAGAGGTTCCGGTACGTCCTGCAACTGATTCTGGATTAAGGTTATTTTATGAATTTGCGAAATAAACGCGTCAACGCAGTCCGGGTCAAAATGAGTGCCCTTATTCGCCATCAGATTTGTCAGAGCATCCTCAGGTAACCAGGCTCTCTTGTAGGGACGAGTAGACGTGAGAGCGTCATAAACATCGGCAACGGCGACGATGCGTGCTGCCAGCGGGATTTCATCGCCTTTAGCACCATTCGGATAGCCGCTCCCGTCAAATTTTTCGTGATGACTAAGGGCAATTTCAGCGCCTTGGCTGACAAATTTTGAGGGGCTGTTCTTGAGTATCTGGAATCCGATCACGGGGTGCGTTTGCATGATCACGAATTCATCTGGAGACAGTTTTCCAGGTTTGAGAAGTATGTGGTCGGGTATCCCTATTTTGCCAATGTCATGCATTTGGGCGGCCAGTTCGATTATTTCACATTGTTCTTTGCTCAGTTGCATTGCTTCTGCAATCAGGCCAGAGTATTTGGCCATGCGCAGGATGTGATTGCCGGTTTCCGTATCACGGTACTCGCCCGCTTTAGCCAGTCGAAAAAGTGTTTCGTGTTCCCGAATGAGAATTTTGTTTGTTGCAATATCTACGGCCTGCTCCAGCGATTGCGCCCGTTCGATAACGATTCTCTGATGCCGGCGCAGAGACAGCAAATTACGACAGCGGGAGTGACATTCGTAGGGGTCAATCGGTTTCAGGATGAAATCGGTCGCACCTTGTTCCAGTGTTTTGTAGCGGATATCGCGATCTTCATTGGCCGTCACAACTACAATCGGGACGTCTTTGAGTCTGTCGATCTTGCGAATGTGCTGGACGACTTCAAGGCCGGACATTTTTGTCATCATGTAGTCAACGATGACCAGGTCGGGCAGATTAACTGACAACCATTCCATGGCCGCAACAGGATCGGCGAATGATTCAACGATGATGTCGCGCTGGATGCCAAGCACGATTTTTTTCAGGATGACCCTGCTGGTAAATTCATCGTCGATGATGAGCACAATAGGTGCGGACAAGTTTCCCAAATTGTAATCGGTGACTTCAAGCGACATTTGGTTCCCTTTGCTCCAATGAGCCAAGTTTCGAGGTTAGCACTGGCCGAAAAGAGTGCCCGGCCAGAATTTCGTCGGCACGCATGAAGAGCGTCGCCGAAATCAGTGCTCACGCGCCTGACGATTAGTCAGCGCTGCCAAGTATATTCCACCCAGAGAATGTTGACCTCCCCGTCATCACGGCACTGCACCGCGTATCCAAAGCATTGTACTTCGCGGTCTGATGCTCAGTTGTGCGTATAAACCGGTGGGCCACCTTAACTTCGGCACTCTGATCCCGTTTGGGTAGGTGCGACCATCCCATTATTCCGGCGAAATCCGGAATCCAGCGCCTTCCTCTGATTGGACCCCGGGCTCTGCACCCCAAGGGTATTTCCTGCGGGGCACATTCCCTACGGTCACATTCGCCGGGGTGACGCGCGTTGAAATCAGACAGAAGTGATTTTTTCACAGACGCTCAGCCCATCTGCAAGCGGTGCAAGCGCGAGTAGTGCCCGACCTCACGGGCGAGGAGTTCGGCATGTGTAACCTGTTCGGTGATTTGTCCGCGGTCCATGGCGATAATGCGGCTGGCATCGCGCACGGCGGACAGGCGGTGCGCGATGATGAGCACGGTTCGCCCCCGGCAGATGGCCTTCATATTGTTCTGAATGATTCTTTCAGATTCTTAGCGCGGCCGCTGGCCGCAACCAAAAGGTGTCGCCCTCGCCGCCGGCGGATTGAATTTTCGAGGACAATATCCTCAACCTCACGATGAGGTAGACCACCACGCGGCGACGGAGGCGACATGGGCACTTCCCTTGATTGTTAATTAGTGTTGAAGCAACAGCCGCTCTCAATGAACGCCAACCAATTAATATCCGGCAGAAAGTTGAATGGCGGATAAAACATCCCGTGACGTGAATAAAGACCATATACCAAAAAATGCGACTCGAGGAAAATCGGATGGAAACCAAGGAGAAAATCTGGATCACTTCTCTTCAAATAAATAGCTTTGGCGCTTAATGGCTCCCCATTTTTTTCAACGGCAACCACCCCTGCATATGGATCAACAAGCACCCAGCCTTTTTTGGTTAACACTTCAAGAATCGCATGAGATGGTGTTCGCCTTCTGGTAATCGCTAGTAGAGCAGACCCTGTTTCTCGTGTTGAATAAATGGCGACGTGCCTAACTTTAAAACCGTAATACTGGAATATTTTTTCACTAACTCTAGTTAAGTCATAACAAGTGCCAGTGCGATTAAAATACCAATTCACAGGCTCCCGTTCCAGACCTTCTGGAATGGCATTAAGCCTTGTTCCAATAGTGTTTTGATTTAAATAACCAGTTACTTTTGAAATCAAATAAATTTGATCAGAGTAGCTTCCATCGGCATTCTTGCTGTCGTTAGATTCTAAAAACTCAGAGCTGATTAATCTGATATATTTTTCATCATCAGATGTTAAGTCAATATTTACGTTGCTGAATAAAAAAACAAAAAACAAAAAACAAAAAAATAATGAAATAAGCTTTATTAATTTAATTTTTTCCAAGAGGAGAGCTTCCGAAGTTATTGAAAATTCCTTTTGCAACAACAGATATAAACCCCGTAACAATTAGCGCAATAGTTGTAAATATAAACAGACTTCCTAAAATACCTGTTCCGCTTCTTAGCAAATTAAAAGCATTTAAACAACACCATATGTACACAATAGTTGAAACCGGAGTGCGCTGAACGATTGCCTTAAAATGTACAAGCCGCATTACGCAACCAATAAAAAATGACCATAATATCATGAAAAATATCCCGCCAGAGGCGATCATCTCGCCTGGCATGCTAGGACTTATAACCTCCCCAACGCCACCATTGAAACGTTCTTCCATATAATACTGCATGATATAAAGATTGCCCATAATCTCAGGCTTGTCTTCCCATAAAAACCTGGGGAACCATCCCGCAAGATATTGAAATGTTATATATAAAAAATGATCGCCATACCAAATGCTATCGATTCGTGATAAAATAATCGCTAGATTATCTGGCATATCAAATGAATTGGACAGCTGTTGAAACGCAAGAACAATTTTCCCTACGCCATATAAGTCTTCAATGCCGCCAAATCCACGCAGGTATCCTGCTAGCATCACGATAAAGCCTGATAATATTCCGAGAATAATTACAGCTCGGAACGATTTAAGCCCCTTCGAGACCGGCATTAAATTTATGTTGCTTATGAGAGCCAAAGCTGCTAACGGTAGAATTCCCTGGTATTTTGAGCCGCTAAGCATGAAGGATAATAAGCTAAACAAAATAGCATAAACAAAGAGTGCAAGCCGCTTGATAAATAAATCATTGCCGCTTGTGTTTACTATGAAAAATAGAGAGATAGTAACCAAACTTGCGTCTCTTAGCAGTGCGTACAATCCAGACCCCATCCTTTCATAAACCCTCGATTCGATCCTGTCTTGCATCAATTCGTTATAGCCAATTGAGTAAATTGCATCAGCTCCGTAGGATGACAAAATTAAAAGTAATGCAATCCAGAACAGATAACTTCTAGTTATTAATTTAATGTCTTTTTGGAATGTCGTTGATGTTCTCACATTTTTGTTTACTCTGTTTCTTGCAAAGATAATAAATGGAAAAATAACTGCTAGTCCAGAGATATTGTAAATAAAAAAGCTCAAGTACTTCCATTCTATGTCAATTACAGAAACATCCATGACAAAAAATCCATACTCAGATATTAATGCTTTTAATGGATAGCTAGGTATGAAAATTAAAGAAAAAAGTACTGGCCATGCTAACGCATCTCGATACCGCTTGGAAAAATAGTATGCAATACCCATCCAAAACAGCGAGTCTAGAAGCAGCCAGGCTTGATAAATCATCTAAATGCCTTAGTTATAATTAAAGTGAAATTTTCACTTAACCCTTTAGTGGCCACAGCATTGGCGTGGCGCGTTCCGTCTGTTAAATAATGGGCATCAAACTTTTCATTGGTTGTGATTCTATTGAAAAAATCTGACTCAATCCAATGGATGCTGCTTGAAATAATTTTAACATTGCTTTCCAGTTTGGATATCGAACTATTATCAAGAAGCTCTAATTCACGAGGGTCTTTCCAAATGGTGGCATACAGCTTGAAACCGTAGCGAGTAGATAATATTTTTAGCTGCTCAAAGCCAATCTTCGTTCCAGCTAAACCACGTGGCAAGTCGTTAGTTTGAAGTTCTTCGATCAAATAAGGCAAACGTGAAGGTGATGGAGGTAATAGAACAGCGCTGTGAATACTATGTATTGGTATGAAACCTGCAACAGCTGATTTGCGCCATATCTTAGCAAAAATTCTATAGTAAAGCGGTGGAAGGATTGGTGGTAAAATTTTATTCGATTGATCGCTCAGCGAAACATTGGGTACAGTCGAACCGTCCCACTCTCGAATATCGTCAATAAAGTCGTTGGCTAGATTGAAAACAAGAAAAACTGCCTTTGGCTTTATTTTTCCTGATTCCAGCCATTCTTCCAATAATAAAGCTTGCTGAATCGTGCCATATCCTGTCACGGATAGGTTGATAACCCCCACGCCGTCATTGAGTCGGCTCAGTTGATTTGCTATGCGATCCTGCGGAGGAAGTTCAAGTCCGGCAATGACTCCGTCACCCAGAATGGCAATTTCCGCATCCTTATTTCCTGCTCGATCTGCAATGCCATCGTTGTCGAATACAACAGCATGGGTATGTTCGCCTGTCTGAAAAATAACCCGGGTATTGGCTGGTGACCGATAACCTAGCTTCACATCGTAAGCAAATAAAGCGCTGTAGGGCTGTGGGTAATCAAAGTATCGTGCAGCCGATTCGAGGCTCACTAATACCAAACCGAACACTAAAAAAGTGATCGTGATTATCCTGCTCAATTTTGTGGATCTTGCTGCATCACTCATCAAGGTGAATTTACGCTTTGAAGGAAATGTATTTTGTAAGTCATTGATGAAATATTTAATAGGATCTGGAGGAGGCGGGATCGGATTCCGGTGAATACACCTTTTTCTATGAGGTGGTCATCGACGATACGCAACCCATGCCTGCTATACAGGCTTCGCCAATAGCGCTCCGAGTGGAAGCAGACGCCGTAGCCTGCCGTATTGGCACCCATACGCCTGGTCAAGGGCGCGAGTATTCGGCTTGACGCTAATGTATGTATAAGTCGGCTCGGAATTTCATCCTGAAATAGACCGTTGTAATGTATTTCATAGACCACAATCAGCCCGCCATCGGCGAGAATGGATTGGGCTGCATTGATCGCTGTTTTTTGAAGCAGAATTGACTGGCTTCTGTTGTTGCCGACGAAGTGATGGAGAACAAAGTTGAAAAATATAACGTCATATCTGGCTGAACATTTCTCAGTGGCCTTGGCCCACTCCAGGAAATTTTCGCAGACAATAGTTTTTCGATCACACGTTTCGTTTTTATCAGCCATCCCTTTGCTCATCTCAACGAGCGTGCCGGTTGACTCTGGAAGAGCCTTCAGCATCGTGTCAAGGAAGCTACCATTTCCTCCTCCGACATCGAGAAGTTTGAAATTATTATTGAGGGAGCTTAATCGTCTGATGGCGTCGACGACGGGCGCTACTGCGTGAACCGCAGTGGCGTCATGATCAAAGCTTTCGACCCGAGCCTCGGCCAGTTTAATTATTTCTGGGGATGCCATATATCCGACAATTATTTTTTTGAAATCAGGAATGGTCCAAGCGCCAGATGCATCAGGCCCGATTTCTCAAGAGTCATCAAGGCTTGCTTTGGATTTGCCACAAGTGGGTAGCCGTGCAGATTCAGACTCGTATTCATCACGGCGCCCACGCCTGTTTTGGCATGGAACGCTTTTAGCAGTGCGTAATACTCGGGATTCGCCTCCTCGGTCAGCACTTGCGGGCGGATCGTGTGATCTCCCTGGTGCATAGCGGCGCGTAAGTGTTCGACGCCTAGTGTGGTGGCCTTAAAGGCTGTAATCATATGCGGCGCAAGCACCTTGGATGGGTTGTAGTTCTCTAAATATTGGTCAGCGTGGCTGTCTAGCACCGTTGGCGCAAAGGGCATCCAAAAGTCGCGCGATTTAATCAAGTCATTAACGGTGTAAAAGCTTTCCAGGTGGCTTGGGTGGGCGAGAATGGCACGGTTGCCGAGTGAACGCGCTCCCCATTCACACCTCCCTGAAAAGCGTGCAACCACCTCGCTTTGTGCAAGTAAATCTGCGATTGCGGCTTCTATGTCGGGCGGCTCACTAACGGCATAACGCGCGTCCAATCGCTCGTCCGCAATGAACTTCACCAACTCACTGCGCTTAAAGGAGATTCCCATATAAAGATTATCGAGAGGCTTGACTGGGCTTCCTTGTTGAATCGCCAGGGCATAGGCAGCACCTATTGGGTTCGATTCGTCGCCACAGGATGGCAGGAAGTGGGCATGCTCTACCTCGTCCATTTCCTGAATACGCTTGTTGAGCTTCACGTTCATGAAGACGCCACCGCCGGTGTAAATATTGCGGATGCCTGTCTGCTTAATGGCCGCTCGTACCCACGCAGTGATACGTTCTTCAAGCAGGTGTTGGACAGCACCGGCGATGTTGTCGAAACGCTCTCCTACAGCGCAACTCACAAGGTAGTCATAGAAGCTGGAGGCGTCGACGCTGGATTTGAAAACGAGCGGGTTTTCTGGATCAAGATTAATGACCGGAGCAAAAATTCGATCGTAGATTTCCTTGTGGTAGTCCTTGCAGTAGGGGGCTAACCCCATCACCTTGTATTCGTGTTCAAGGATTTTCATGCCAAGGAAGCGGGTTGTGTTGGTATAAATTCCACCGAGAGATGCGCTGGGTGGAGTCCTTGAGATTCGTTGCAGTTTTTTGTCGCGGGCTAGCCAGATTGTTGCGCATGCCTGGTCGCCGCTGCCATCAGCAGTAAAGACAAGTGCTGGGGAGTCATCCTGAGCCAGGCCATAGTAAGCCGAATAGGCATGACATTGATGGTGATCAATGTGGATAACCGGTTTGCCGCTCAATGACGATTGATTCAGATGCTCCGCAAGCTCGGAGCGGCCTTCAGTCAATAAGTCTGATTTCCGGTTTTTTCGCGCCATCTTGAATAGTCCGGGCATGACACTACCCAAGATGCCTTTTTCCAGGCTCTTGGCGACGCTGTGCAGTGAGGTGCGATTGATTTTGTTCTTCGGGTGAAATAAATAGTCATAGCAATAGGATGGGAACACTTCATTGCCAGCGATGGCAATCGCTTCAATTTGATCCGGAATTATGCCGCATTCATCTAACAGGGCAGTGATGGCGTTCTTTGGAAATGCGGCGGAATTCTTGATGTTGTTTATTTTTTCCTCGCTTAACAGACCGACCAGCTTCCCTTGATCGAGAAGACCAACCGTCGAATTGTGCCCTGTATGTATTGATAGTATGGTCATGCGTATAGATCCTTCGCTTGATTTCCTATCCTCAAATAAAGGAAAAAGACACCGAGCATATTGGTAATAATGAGCGCCATTATCGGGGCCAAGTAGCCAACCGAGCCGAAAAGAAAGAAGAAGATTACAAGTTTTACCACCAGCTGCAATGCCGTGACCTTGACCAATGGCCCTGTTTTCACCAGTGCGTAAGCTACTCCAGCAGGCCATTGCGATGCGGCGACAAAAAACAGCGCTGTTCCAGCGAGCGCATAGGGAATAAGCCCGGTTGGTGCGCTGTCGCCCACCCAAAGGTGGACAAACCAGTTGCCAGCGACTGCGTAACTCCCTCCCGCCAACGCGGACAGTAGCAGCATGAGATACAGGCCTTGACGGTATGCACTATGGATACGTTCACCTTCTCCGCGCGCATCCATCTGAATCAGATAGGGCGAGAAGACGCCCGGTATGCGCCCCAAGAGGAGAATACACACTTCGGGGATACGCCATAGCAAATAGAACGTGCCGGCCACAACAGGCCCTGCCAGCCAGCCAATGATGAGTACATCGGCCTGAAGTGTAAGCAACAATACGCCGTATAAAATGTAGTGCTGCCCCATTTTTCCGACGATTCGTTTCCACATGGGAGCGCAATCGCTCGACGGCCATTTCCAGCGCAGCGTCATTCCTTCACGATGCCAATAGCGCCATGCGAGGCTGCGCGCAAGCAATACGCCGATAATTTGCGCAACAACGATCGATACCAGCCCCCCTTCCCAGTAAAGCCCGGCCACAACGGCACAGGCAAAGGCAAGTTGTCCAGATGCGTCGATTAAATTTCCGGTGGATTGGCGACACAAGGCAATGAACGCCAGGCGATCTGTGTTGTATTCGTACTGGAAAAGAAAATAGACGCTGGCAAGAGCCAAGACCTGAATCATTTCGCGGGACTCTAGCGTGCTTGTGAGAATCCAGGGAGAAGCCGCCCAGAACAGGCCAATGGTTATTGCCGCATAGCCGAGATAAACCAGTTTCGAAAACGAGTAGGCTTCGGCAAAACCTGTTGTGTCGTTCACTGCAGCACGTTCGCCAAGAATTCGAGCCATGCCACCGGAAAGCCAGGTAATGCCAACAGAGCCGTAGTTGATTGCTGCCAGCAGCATGGTCAGGATGCCGAATGTTTCCTTCCCAAGGTGGCGAAGATAGAGCGGCACCAGAAAAAACTGGATGGTGATGGAAAACGCCATCAGGCCGTAGCCGCTACCCAAGGCGCCTAAAATGCTCCGATGCCTGGCCAGCTGAATGAATTGGATTAAGCGCACTTATCTGGTCCGCTTGCTTATCGTATAAAGCACGCTTGGATAAAGTTTTAAAAGTAATAAGTATTTTTCGATGAGTCTGCCAATACCAATCGCTTTTAAGATACTTAGGAGATTGGCGGCTCGGTGGTAAGAAAAAACAAGATCGTGACGGCCAGAAAGCACATTTTTCAATTTTTTCTCAGCTCGATTATCCCAAGAAAAGTTATTTGACGAAAACAAACTCTCCAGATATTTTGGGTGAACAAATTTTAAATGTTCAAGATAGTATATTTGTGATTTCTTGCCTTGGAGTCGAGCAAGAAATCGGACAAACTTCTTGCCAAGTAAGGGCAAGCACCAAATGCCTAGATGTGGCTCATAGGGCCAGACATAGTTAGGCGCTTCCAAGTGCAAATAACCTGCTGGCGCCAGCACTCTACCCATTTGAGCAATGACCTTTGGGACGTCATTTACGTGCTCTATAACGGTATGGCAAACAATCAAATCAAAGAAATCCGGATCGAATGGTAACAACTCACCCAATCCTTTCTGAAAAGTAATATTTTTCAGTCCCGCACCATTGCTCATGGCCTTGCCTACCTTGACTGCTTCCGAATCTGGCTCTATACCAAAAATTTGAGCATCAGGAAAAACCACAGCCAAACCCAGGCAGTTGAATCCAACCGAACATCCAACTTCAAGCACTCTATGCACTTTCAAGTCGCTAATGTCGTCACGAACTCGCCGGGCCGTAGCCAGACCGGACTTGAACCCCGCATCAATGTGAGAACTCAAGCTGTCCGAAGCTAACTCGAAATTCAGATGACAGCGATCTTTCGTTACCGCAAGCCATTCACGCCACGATCCGCGAACCTCATCAGTCAGAACAAGCGGAGGAATTTCATTTTGCATGTTTAACAATGGCCATGAAGGATGTTGCCAGCCTCGGATTTACCCTCGATATAATACTTGCAATGATAGATTTACAATGAGTAAGCGGATTTCCCTTGTCAATATGATCAAAAAATAGATACCCATCCGCGCAATAACCATTACGATCACATATTCCCTGAATGTGCTCAGGCATAAAACAGGTTACATGGTCGTAATAAACGTTAATCAAGCGCCCTGTGAACGCCCTGAGCATCGTATTAAACGCTGTTGGGTTTGGTGTTGTTATCAGCAGACAGCCATCTGGAGCGAGGTGGCGCATCAAGTTATTTGTTGCAGTTACCGGGGCGTCCAAGTGCTCGATCACGTCAGACAAGATAATCGTTTCAAATTGTCGTTTCAAGTCCATGGTTTCGCAGTTTTCATCAGCAATATTAACGCCATGCTTTGTCGCATGCGCTATGCCTTCTTTGTCAATATCCACGCCAACAAGATCACTGGCGACGCAACTTAACAAATGGTGCAGCCAGACTTCCTTGTTATTTGGCAGATAACCATTTACCCCGCCCGCAGCGCCAACGTTGAGTACTGATTTGTTCTTGGCCTGGCGCACTATGAAGTCAAAAATGTTCTTTTCCAAAACAGGTTTTTTATTCAATATAGTCAGGCTATTAATTCTCATAATCTATTGCCTTTGATCGAGGAGCCACTGTTGAATGGCAAACATTTTTGCAATGCGGGAGGCTGCACTGGGTTTATTCATGAACTCGCTCCATAACTTCTCAATCGATTTTGTGTTGAATAAACCTCCTGCATCCATAGGCATCGAGAAAAGTTCTTCAGCATGCTGTTTCCAAGGGCCACTGAAGATCGTCGACTCCTGAATGCCCATGCCAAATCCTCGCTTGGGTGCGCTTAGAAGCTCGGCCGGTATTATGTCCGAAACAGCGTCACGAAGTATGGCTTTCAGCCAATTCGGATTATCTATTGAGGGTATTTTTAATTCCACCGGAGTTGCCAAGGCAAAAGACAGAACGTCCTGGTCCAAGAATGGTGATCGCATTTCGATGGATGCAGCCATGGCCGGTAAATCTCCGGCGGTAGTCACTGAATGCGTGTTTTCGACCATCAAGCCTACAAAATTCGATTCGTCGATGAACCGTTTGGATGGGCACAAGACGCCCCAGTAGTTCATCTCTTCTGCAGCACGATTTGCCAGATGCTGTTTGCCGTCTTCGCTAAGAATGTCAGCCCATTCGCTATTTGCCAGCGCTTCGTAATATGACGCTTTTCTTTTTCCTGCCGGGGCTGATAACCAGGCAAGGCGGCCTTTGGCAAAGGGTGCGAAAAAAGGTCGCAAACAGCTCACGCGATCCAGCCACCGTGATATTTTGAGCGTGCGTATATGCCCTGTATAGCCATAGAAGAGTTCGTCGGCGCCATTGCCCGACATGACAACTTTGATGCCATCGTCGCGCACGGCTCTGCACAGTGAATAGATATGCACCAGGGGAAGAAGCATGATGGGCTCGCCATATACCTTCAGCAGCTTTTGAAAAATCGCGCGTTGTTCCTCTGGATCGAAATAGAACTCTTTATGACTGGTGCCAAGGCGCTTGGCCATGATGCGCGCACGCCGTAGATCTTCATCTTGCGCGTCGAAACCAAGGGCATAAGTGTGGATAGGGACCTTGGTGTGCTTTTGCATCAAGCTGACAATTGTGGAACTGTCGATGCCTCCCGATAGCAGGGCACCCACCGGCACGTCTGCGCGCATGCGCAGGCGCACGGATTCTTCCAGGGTTGCACGCAAATTCTCGGCGGTAATGGGTACTGCGGAAGGTTGTGGGTCCCAGTAGCGCCATACACGCTCTATTGCACCATCGCGAACCCTCATTGCATGTCCAGCGCGCAAACGTTGGATACCAACGTATGCCGTGTAGGGGTCTGGAATGTGCCTTAGGTTGTGGAGCAGCATGGCGGCCAAGGCTGACTGGTCGATCGACAGATCAACGCCGGGCATGATCCGTACTGCGGGAATCTCTGAAGCGAATGCAAACCCGGAAGGTGTTTGGGCATAAACAAAGGGTTTCTTCCCGACTCGATCTCGCGCACAAAATAAAGTGCCCGCCACTGCGTCGTAAATTGCAAAGGCAAACATGCCTCGAAGGCGGAGCAAGATTCCCTCGCCCCAAGCGCGATAAGCTTCGATCAATACTTCCGTGTCGCTGCTTGAGCGAAATAGCACGCCCTTCCCAACAAGAGCCAGCCTTAATTCTTGATAGTTGTATATCTCGCCGTTATAAACGACAACAAACCGCCCATCGCTAGACCGCATTGGCTGAGCGCCCGCTGGACTCAAATCCAGTATGGCAAGCCGGTTATGGCAAAAGCCGACCGTCGCTGCTTCGTTTAACCATATTCCATTACCATCTGGACCACGATGCTGCTGAATTTGAATAACATGCTCCAGAAGCCTGCGAACGTTCTGCTCGACTCCAGGCTGTAGGACTATCCCACCTATCCCGCACATAAGAAAAATCCTTCAATCACCTTGCTGCCACGGGCGAGCAGCTTCTTCTCAATTATTGCCAGCATGCCAGCATAGGCAGGGTAAACTTGCCCTACCGCTAACCCATTGATTTTCTGTCATTCCGGGCTTGACCCGGAATCCAGTTTGTTTATCAAACAGGTCTTTTAACATCTTGATCAGATGGACGAATCTGGATTCCGGGTCAAGCCCGGAATGACGTGGATGGCAAGTTTCATCTGAATCTTGGTTAAAAAGGTGATTTCAGCCCGCACTATGTCGTTGACATCAATCTGGCCTGATTCGATCAAAAGGTCGATGTTACCTCCTCGCTTGGTGTCATCAACCCTTGACCCAAACAACCACACCTCGGCGCTTGCACCGAAGACTTCAGAAACGGTTGCGCGAATGACAGAACGCTGTTGCTCAGTGAGTCGCATAGCGGTTTTACTCAGGGTGATCGTGGGTCATAATCCCCGCTTATTTTACTCATACATCGCTTTCGGTGACGTTGTAGTTTTGCTTGGCGCACGGCAACCGATTACGCCATTGTCGTAAATACGCCCATGTCGTCTATTGAAGCGCTATCGGAAACAAAACCGGGACAATGCCGTCCAACTGCGGAGAAGAGTGCCATTATGCAAGCTCTCTTCGATTGACTACAATCCAGCGACTGATATGTATTGACCTGTCAAGTTTTCCAAGAACCCAGTTTTAGATCATCGTCCAGTGTGTGGGTAGCAGAACGGGCGGCAAGCCGACGGTTGATCAGTCTGATATGCGCGGGTTGGCTACCGCATGACAACCGATT
>NZ_JAPUVO010000114.1 GCF_029255185.1 Propionivibrio sp. | reverse complement strand
AAAATCGAGACCTTTCCGTTCACCAAGTACGGCACCATCAACGCCAAGGTGACCCACGTTTCGAACGATGCGGTGAATGACGAAAAGCGGGGGCTGATTTTTCCGGCGCGGGTGAGCCTGGAAAGGTCGACGATCCAGGTGGAGAACAAGACCGTCAATCTGTCACCGGGAATGGCGGTCACCGTGGAAGTCAAGACTGCCCAGCGCCGGGTGATCGAGTATTTCCTGAGTCCCTTGCTTCAGTATAAGGATGAGAGTTTGCGGGAGCGATAAGCAGGCACATCGGCAGAGGTGATGATGCCCGACCGGAGGGAAAGGCAAGGGTGGACAGTTCGGCGACGGCGGTGCCCAGATCGCCGATGACAATACGGCAGGCAAGCGCTAGCATCAGATTGAGCGGCAGGCCGAAATTCTCGACGCGCAGGCCATCGGCATCGCTAACTTTATCTTTTTGTACGCGGCCATCACTGAGATAGCCGATCACCGGCTTGCCCTGGGCGGTGGCGAAACCCACTTCAAAGCAGGTGCCCGAGTCGGGCTCGTGGCCGCGAAAGGCATTGAGATTGGCTAGCACCACATCGGCCGAGCGGATCATCTCGAGGTTGGCATGGTAGATGCCGCTTGCCGTGAGTTCGTCACCATCAATCGGGATCAGCGCCTGTTGCCCGTGCCGTGCCAGCAATGCGCGTACCGTTTCGGCCCAGATACTGGCGTCAGGGCGGAAGATGTCCGGCCCGGCGATATAGACGCGCATCAGGCGACCGGCTGAAGTGGCGTTGGCGTGGCCGATTGACGCCGGGAGTCGAGATAGGGGAAAAACTCTCGATCCGCACCGAGCATGTGCCGGGCGACAAGGTCGTTCGCCAGATACTGGAATAATTCTCCGATGGGCAAGGTTCCAGAATGGAATCTGGCGATCAGGACAGAGGCGCTATCGACGAGCCGGCGGTGAATGGCGGCGTGTTGTGCCGCGTCGGGGTAGCCGGCCGCCGTGATCAATGCTTCCTCGTCCTTGAAGTGCTGGACAACATCGCGAATCAGGGCGTCAATCAGCGCCGCCACTTCATTTGCCGGACGTCCGGAGAGTATTGCGGCGAGCAGGTCATTGGCGTCTCGGAATAATCGTTGGTGCTGAGTGTCAATCAAGGCCAGTCCGCATTCGTACGCCGGATGCCAGGCCAGTTGAACGAAATTCGCCGAGACGTTTTCACCAATGCCGACCCGTTGCGGCGTTTCGGGGGCAATTTGAACCTGGTTGCGGCCGCAGGCTTTGGCACGGTACAGCGCGGCGTCGGCGCGCTTGAACCACTGCTCCCAGTTTTCCCCGCAGATGCATTCGGCAACACCGATGCTGACCGTGAGATGTTTGACCGCCGGAAAAAGCGTTCTGGCGATTGTTTTGTGCAGACGTTCGGCGAGCATCGCCATGCTTGACAAGGTTGTGTTGGGGCTCAGTACAACGAACTCGTCACCACCCCAGCGCGTCAGCGAGTCGGTGATGCGCAGAGTTGCCTGGACTACCGTCGCCAGTTCGGCCAGAACCTGGTCGCCAGCGACATGACCGTGATCGTCGTTGATCAGCTTGAATAAATCGATGTCGATGATCAGCAGGCTTAGTGGGTGGTCGTAGCGTCTCAGGCGCTCCATCTCGTTGAGCACGGTTTCTTCGAGGCGCCGCCGGTTCCAGGCACAGGTCAGCTTGTCGGTACTGGCCAGACGATCGAGTTCGACCAGGGTTCTTTGCAACTCCTGATTGCTTTGCTGTAACCGTTCAAGCGCTTGCCGCATGTCTTCGGCTTCCTCCTGTCGGTTAATGTCAAGCATTATCGTACCGATGGAAAGTATCTCTCCGTCAGCACCCATTACTGGAAATTTGAGCCACAGGCAGTGCAGGCGTTGGCCATTGATCGATAGGTCGAGCTCGTCGCTTGATGCCGCCGCACCGGCGCAGATCTGCTGATCGGAGCAGTAGAGGCGAGCGGCGAGTGCGGGCGGGAAGAGATCGTTGTCGGTCAATTGAGTCATTTGCTCAAGACTTTTGCCAAACAGCGTTTCCAGGGCCTTGCTGACCAGCAAATAGCGGCCGTCAAGCCCCTTGACGCCGATTCCGATGCCTGATGCCTGTGGCATCAACAGCGAGAGCAGCGCCGAGGCGCGGATCACGTGTTCCTTGGCAAAGGTGTAGGAGAGCTCAGCTTTATTCATACAGGTGTCTTGCACTGATCAGGCGACATGTGTTTTCACCCAATTGACGTAACGGTCCATCCAGCCTTGCAGGAATTTTCTGCTCTCGGCGCCGATATTGCCGGCCTCGTCGAACAGGCCTTCCTTGGCCTGAATGAAGGCTTCGGGTTGGCCGAGTGTTGGCACGTCCAGATAGGCCAGAATGTTGCGCAAGTGCTGTTGTGCCAGCGCGCTGCCGATGGCTCCGACCGAAACGCCCAGCACCCCGGCCGGCTTACCGGCCCAGGCGCTCTGACCATATGGGCGCGAAGCGTGGTCGATGGCGTTTTTGAGTACGCCAGGAATGGAACGGTTGTATTCGGCGGTTACGAACAGCAGCCCCTTGGCTGCGGTGATTTCGGCCTTTAAGCGTTTGACCGACGGCGGTGGGGTCGCATCGTCGTCCTGGTTGTAAAGCGGCAGGTCACCAATTTGCACCTGGCTGAACGAGAACTCAGCCGGCGCCAATTTGACAATGGCATCAGCCAGCCGGCGATTGAATGAATCGCGACGCAGGCTGCCGACAATAACGGCAATCGGGTATTGGCTCATGAAAATCTCCTGTAGAGGTGGTATGGGTTTAAAGCAGCTGCAGGTTACACGACATTCCTCGGCACGATGTTCCAGTATAAAGTTTGTCGGTCAAACATGTTCGTTAAAATACGGACTGTATGTTCGGCAGCGCACCGAGGGTGTGGGTTGACCATGCCATCATCGTTCGCGGACAAAACAGCGCCATGGAGATTTTAGATGACGACGATCACCGATGACCATGCGAGTTGGTGGCTGGCACCGCTGTCCGAGCCGCAGGCTGAACTGGCGAGCGATGCTGCCGGCCTGTCGAGTGACGAGGCCAAATCCCGGCTGCAGCGTTTTGGCCTCAACAGCTTCCGCGCGCAGCAGGACAAATCGCTGCTGCGGCAGTATCTGAGTCGCTTCAAAAATCCGTTGGTCATTATCCTGCTGGTGGCCAGTGCGGTATCGGCATTCACCGGGGAAGTCTCCAATTTCATTATTATCAGTTGCATCGTCCTGCTCAGCGTTACCCTTGATTTTGTCCAGGAATACCGCGCCAACAGCGCGGCGGAAAAATTGAGCCGGTCGGTTTCCGTTCGTGCCAGGGTGTTGCGTGACGGTCAGCCGGTCGATATTCCGGTGACCGGGGTGGTTGCCGGCGATCTCGTCGTGCTCAGTGCCGGCGACATGGTTCCTGCCGACGGCCGGGTGCTCGAAGCGCATGATTTTTTCGTCAAGCAGTCGGCATTGACCGGCGAGTCCTACCCGGTTGAAAAGCGGCCCGGCGAGTTGGCGGCGACGGCCAGCGAACTGCAGGAAGCGAGCAACGCGGTGTTCATGGGCACCTCGGTGGTCAGCGGCAGCGCGCGCATGCGGGTGGTGAGGACTGGGGCGGATACGGCCATCGGCGCAATTGCTGACAGCATTTCCCGGCCAGCGGAGCCGAGCTCGTTCGAAATCGGCACCCGACGTTTTGGCGTGCTGATCATGCGTCTGACTGTCATCATGGTGCTCTTCGTTCTGCTGACCAACACTTATTTCCACAAGCCGTGGCTCGATTCCTTCCTGTTTGCCGTGGCGCTCGCCGTCGGGCTGACTCCGGAGTTGTTGCCGATGGTGGTCTCGGTCACGCTGGCGCGCGGCGCCATGCGCATGGCGAAGAAACACATGATCGTTAAACGGCTGTCGGCGATCCAGGATCTGGGCTCGATGGACGTGTTGTGCACCGACAAGACCGGTACCCTGACCGAGGCGAAAATCCGCCTGGAAAAACATGTCGACGCGCAAGGTCAACCTAGCGAACATGTCCTTGAACTGGCCTATTACAATAGTTTTTTTGAAACCGGACTGAAAAGCCCGCTCGATGAAGCCATTCTGGCGCACCAGCACATCGAAACAGGCGCCTGGAAAAAAATCGACGAAGTACCCTTTGATTTCGAGCGCCGCCGCGTCTCGGTGCTGATCGACAACGGCCAGACCCGCTGGCTGGTGGTCAAGGGTGCGCCCGACGAGATCGTCGCGCTATGCACACAGTATGAAGTGCAGGGCGAGGCCACGCCGCGTGCGCTCGATGCGGCGGCGCTAGAGACGATTCGCACGCAGTACCACGCGCTTGAGGAAGAAGGCTACCGGGCGCTGGGCATCGCCTGGCGACAGGTGTCGCAGGACCATCCGCATGCCGTGGTCAGCGACGAAAGCGAACTGGTGCTCGCCGGTTTTGCTGCCTTCCTGGATCCGCCCAAGGCCAGCGCCGCCTCGGCGTTGGCCGCTCTTGACCGGATCGGTGTGGCGATCAAGATCGTCACCGGCGACAGTGACCTCGTGACCCGGCATGTCTGCGCGCAGTTGAAAATTCCGGTGAGCGGACTGCTCACCGGCAAGGAAATTGCCCAGCTCGACGATTACGCGCTACAGGCTCGCGCCGAAACGACGAACCTGTTCTGCCGCGTCAATCCAGCGCAGAAAGACCGGGTGATCCTGGCGCTCAAGGCGCGCGGCCATGTCGTCGGCTACCTCGGCGACGGCATTAACGACGCCCCCTCGCTGCATTCGGCGGATGTCGGACTGTCCGTTGATTCGGCCGTCGACGTGGCCAAGGAGGCGGCCGACATGATTCTCCTGAAACCCGATTTGCATGTGTTGCATGCTGGTGTTCTCGAAGGGCGGCGGACCTTTGGCAACATCATGAAGTACATCATGATGGGCACCAGTTCCAACTTCGGCAATATGTTCAGCATGGCCGGCGCAGCGCTGTTCCTGCCCTTCCTGCCGATGTTGCCGACGCAGATCCTGCTCAACAACATTCTTTACGACATCTCTGAAATCCCGATTCCGCTGGACAAGGTGGACGCGGCCGATATTCACTCGCCGCGCGTTCTGGACATGAACTTCGTGCGCAATTTCATGCTGGTGATCGGGCCGATCAGTTCGCTGTTCGACTTCCTGACCTTCTACGTCATGCTCACGGTCCTGCAGGCCGACGAGAAGTTGTTCCAGACGGGCTGGTTCGTCGAATCGCTGTGCACCCAGGTGCTGGTCATCTTCATCATCCGCACCCACGGCAACCCCCTGAAAAGTCGTGCCCATCCGTTGCTGGCCCTGACCTCACTGATCGTTGTCGCCAGCGCTGTGCTGCTGCCGTTTACCCCGATCGGAAGCTATTTCGGCTTTGTTCCGCCACCGGCAAAGTTTTATCTGATCCTCGGCATCATGGTGCTGGTTTATCTTTTTGTCGTCGAACTGGCCAAGCGGGGCTTTTACCGTTGGGCCGCTGTAGCAGGCCGATAGCTGCTTGACGGCGTTCTTTTCGGCGCAGGTAGAGGCTCATCAGCGGGGTCACCGAGATTCCGTGCAGTACGATGGAGACGGCGACCACGGTCAGTGTGAGGGCGCTGATCTCAGCGGCCAGTGCGCGCGGCAGACCATGGTTGATGGCGTACATCAGGTAGTAGATCGAACCAATGCCGCGGATGCCGAACCAGGACATCAGGATGCGCTGATCGCGCGATACTGGCGCGCCGAGCAGGCCAAGCCATACCGCCAGCGGGCGGACAATGAAAAACAGGAGCAGGACCAGCCACAGCGCATTGGCCGGGAGGTAGCTATAGGACAACATGCCGCCGACCACGAGAACGATTGCCACTTCGGCAATCCGCTCCAGTTGTTCGTTGAAGCCCTGTACTTCCTGACGCATGAAGGCGCTGGCATGGTCCGCATGGGTGGCCAGGGTCTCCTTGCTCTGCTTGTTCTGCAGTCCGGTTTCCGGTATGGCCGAAGACGCGTCCTTTCCTGATCGTTCCTTTACCCGTTGCAGGGCGAGTCCAGCGGCGAAAACGGCGAGGAAGGCATTGCTTTGGCAGAAGGTGGCAAGCCCGTAAGCCAGTGCGATAAGTCCCAGCGCGAGGAATTCGTCGAGTCCGACCGACTCCTGGTGGCGGCTGCGCAGGTAAACCACCAGCTTGCCGATCAGCGTACCCAGTGCGCTGCCGATTAGCAGGCCACCGCTGATCGCCCACAGTACGTCGATCAGCAGCCAGCGCCAGCCCCAAGAGCCCAGATCGTTGAGGCCGAGCAGGCCGAGGCCGAGCATGACGAAGGGGAAGGCGGCGCCGTCGTTCAAGCCGCCTTCGCCGGTCAGGCTAAAGCGCAGGCGGTCGCGATCGCCAGCCTCGAGGACCTGGACATCGGAGGCCAGTACCGGGTCGGTGGGCGCGATAATCGCCCCAAGCAGGACCGCAGCACCCAGCGAAAGACCTAGGCTCTGCGTTCCGATCAGGGCTATCAGCGCCACCGTAATCGTCATTGAAACGATGGCCAGCCGCACCGGCAAACGCCAGCTCCGGTCCGAAAACGGAAGGCCGAGCTTGAGACCAACAGCGAACAGGGAAATGAGCACCGCCACTTCGGACACCTTTTCCAGAATCGCCGAATAACGCAGTGGATCGGGGGCCATCAGATCAAGCCCGGCCGGGCTTAGTCCGTAGCCCGCGACAAGATAGAGCAGGGCGGTACTTATCGGCAGTCGCCGGAGCAAGGTTCCCGCCAGTGCCATGGTGATCAATAGGGTGCCGACGATCAGCGCCCAGAGTGCAAATGTCATAGAGTCTCAGAGTCTGCGACCGATTGGCCGCGCTGAAATTGTTTACGAATTAACTGGCGCAGGGTAGCAAAGGTGGCTTCATGTCTTCAGTGCGCTGGCGCGCATAGGCCGGCCCGTGCTACCTTGCCCTCCATCAAAGCCCTTGGTTGCGCTTCAGAAGAAACGATGAATAATCCAATCCCATTAGAAGATGCGCCTCGCCAACCCGCTTTCTGGGAAGCCTTCCGCTTCTGGCTCAAACTCGGCTTCATCAGTTTTGGTGGGCCTGCCGGGCAGATTTCCATCATGCATCAGGAACTGGTTGAGAGCAGGCGCTGGATTTCTGAACAACGTTTCCTGCACGCGCTCAACTACTGCATGGTGCTGCCTGGTCCGGAAGCCCAGCAACTGGCGACCTACATTGGCTGGCTGATGCACCGCACCTGGGGTGGCATTGTGGCTGGCGGCCTATTCGTGCTGCCCTCGTTGTTTATCCTGATTGCACTCTCCTGGGTCTATATCACCCTTGGCGAAATGCCGCTGGTCGCCGGGCTGTTTTACGGCATCAAACCCGCCGTTACGGCCATTGTGCTTCAGGCAGCACACCGTATCGGTTCGCGTGCCTTGAAGAACAGCACGCTTTTGGTAATCGCAGCGGTCTCATTCGTTGCCATCTTTGCGGCTAATGTTCCGTTCCCCGCCATCGTCGTAGCCGCTGCCTTGCTTGGCTACATCGGCGGACGCGTCGCACCTGAGAAGTTCAAGGCAGGTGGCGGGCATGGCAAGGCCGACAAGTCTTTTGGCCGAGCGCTGATTGATGATGACACGCCGACACCGTCCCATGCGGTATTCAAGTGGTCCTACCTGATAAAGGTGCTTGTCGTCGGCGCGCTGCTTTGGCTGATTCCCATGTGCTACCTGACCGCAGTCTACGGCTGGGAACACACCCTGACACAGATGGGCTGGTTTTTTACCAAGGCAGCCTTGCTTACTTTTGGTGGCGCCTATGCCGTATTGCCCTATGTCTACCAAGGAGCCGTTGAGGCTTATGGCTGGCTGACCCCCCTTCAGATGATCGACGGGCTGGCGCTGGGCGAGACGACCCCGGGACCACTGATCATGGTGGTGGCGTTTGTCGGCTTTGTCGGTGGCTATGTCAAAGCAGTATTCGGTCTGGACAGCCTGTTCCTGGCTGGTGCGGTGGCGGCGTCACTGGTCACCTGGTTCACTTTTCTGCCGTCCTTCATCTTCATCCTGGCTGGCGGGCCACTAATCGAAACGACCCATAACGACCTGAAATTCACTGCACCACTGACCGCGATCACAGCCGCCGTGGTTGGCGTCATCCTTAATCTGTCCCTATTTTTCGGCTATCACGTCCTCTGGCCCAAGGGATTTGCCGGTACCTTCGACGGAGTCTCCGCCCTCATTGCTCTGGTGGCCGCCATTGCGTTGTTCCGCTTCAAACAAAACGTAATCCACGTGATCGCTGCTTGTGCCATGCTTGGTCTCACCGTCAAAACTTTGCTTTATTAGATATGCCACCTTGGAATTCCCATGTTCGATCAAGTCTTGAAGTGATCTGTCACTGGTTGCTGCCCAAAGGCGTTGATGGCATCGCATTACCGCTACTGATCGGGAGGGCGTTGCGTGCCTTCGCCGACGGCTATGTGGCCGTGCTCCTGCCGGCCTATTTGCTGGCGCTTGGGTTCGGTACCTGGGAGGTCGGGGTGCTGGCCACAGCCACCTTGCTCGGTTCTGCACTGGCTACGCTAGCGGTGGGTGCCTGGGGGCAGCGTTTCCATCATCGAAGCCTGCTGCTCGGGGCAGCACTGCTGATGGCTGTGACCGGTTTCGCCTTCGCCGTCGGTTCGGCTTTCTGGCCACTGCTGGTGATCGCCTTCGTCGGTACCCTCAACCCCAGTTCTGGCGACGTTAGCCTGTTCCTGCCCCTTGAGCATGCCCGGCTGGCTGAAGCTGCCCACAACGAAGCGCGCACGGCCTTGTTCGCCCGCTACAGCTTGCTTGGCGCATTGTTTGCGGCCCTCGGCGCTTTAGCTAGCGCATTTCCTGATCGCCTCGTAAGCCTTGCGGGAATAGGCCAGCTTGAGGCGCTGCGAATGATGTTTATGCTCTACGGGCTGACTGGCTGTGCCGTCTGGCTGCTCTATCGTCGGTTGCCAGAACCACTGGCCGGGGAAACACGTGCACCGATAGCACTGGGCCCGTCACGCAGTATTGTTGTGCGGCTTGCAGCCCTGTTCTCGGTGGACTCTTTCGCCGGTGGGCTGGTGGTTAATTCGCTGTTGGCCCTCTGGTTTTTCAAGCGTTTCGATCTATCGCTGGCAGCTATCGGCATGTTTTTTTTCTGGTCCGGATTACTGACCGCCATCTCGCAGCTGCTTGCACCGCATCTGGCCAGACGAATCGGCCTACTCAATACCATGGTGTTTACCCACATCCCGGCCAGTCTGTGTTTGATAGCTGCCGCGTTCACCGACACTCTCGAAACTGTACTGGGTCTCCTGCTAATACGTTCGCTACTCTCGCAAATGGACGTTCCAGTCCGAGCTGCATTTGTCATGGCGGTAGTCACCCCGGAAGAAAGAATTGCGGCTGCCAGTTTTACCGCAGTACCACGCAGCCTGGCCTCGGCAGCCAGCCCGACCCTTGGTGGCGCGCTGTTCGCAGCCGGTTGGCTGGCAGCTCCCCTGGTGGCCTGCGGACTATTGAAGATTGCGTATGACCTGGCTCTTTGGCAAGCCTTTCGGAAGGTCAAGTCGGGTGGGGAATCAAACAACAGCGCCGAACAATGCGCCGACCCCGGCAGTAATTGCCATGGCCAGCGCACCCCAGAAGCTGACGCGCCAAGCGCCGGTCAGCATGTTGGCGCCACCTGCCCGAGCGGCGATCCCGCCAAGCAGAGCGAGAAAGACGAGCGAACTGGCCGCGACTGCGGGAATCAGTAGCCGTGCGGAGCTAAGCGCCGTCACCGTCAGCGGCAGCAGGGCGCCGACGGCGAAACTGGCGGCCGACGCCAGAGCGGCCTGAACCGGCTGCGCGTTGAGAGTCTCCGAGATGCCCAGTTCGTCGCGCGCGTGGGCGCCCAGGGCGTCGTGCTGCATCAACTGTTCGGCGACCTGATGCGCCAGATCGGGCGCCAGCCCGCGTTTGACGTAGATGGCCGCCAGTTCGTTGTGTTCGGCCTCCGGATTTCTTTCGAGTTCGGCGCGTTCGCGTGACAGGTCGGCGTTTTCGGTATCAGCCTGTGAATGGACAGAAACATACTCGCCAGCAGCCATCGACATAGCTCCAGCCACCAGCGCCGCGACGCCGGTGAGCAGGATGCTGGAATGACTGGCGCTAGCCGCAGCCACACCGACCACCAGGCTGGCCGTAGACACAATGCCATCGTTGGCGCCGAGTACGGCGGCGCGCAACCAGCCGATGCGATCGGTGCGGTGACGCTCGGTGTGGCGGCGTGACGAAGTCATGATTTTTGGATTCCGGCGAAATTTTTGACGCTGCGGCCAAACCGAACACGGGCGCAGCCGACCAATATATCAGCTTCGTGGTTGAAGCGGCAGCACGTGCAGACGCGTGCGGTTCGGATCAACGGTGATCAACGCACCTTCTTCCAACTCAACCGTCATCTGCTGCAAGGCCGCGACGACCTGCGTGCCGATGACGTCCGGGCTGACATCCTCGGCACGAATCTGCACGACGCTAGGCTTGTCACCGTGCGTCGCAGCCAAGATCGCGCCGAGGCTTGACCAGTGCGCCGCTTCAACGCCGGCATCGGACAGCACTTTGACCCAACGCGGTGACAGGTTCATGTCGACGAGCAGTTTCATGCGATGGCCAGCGTGACCTCGCGTTCTTCGGACCGCCATGCGGCATAACGAAGGATTAGTGTTCCAACTGTTCCAGTTCTTGCGCCGTCTGACGCGCAGCAGGCAGATAGCGGTACAACGTGGATGACCCGACGCCAAGCCGGCGCGCCACGTCCTCGACGGTAATCTCCGGATCGGCCAGCAAGGCGCGCGCCTGCTTCAAGTCCTTCTCAGCCAATGCACGCGAACGCCCGCCCTTGCGGCCGCGCGTTCGCGCGGCATCGAGGCCGACCCGGGTGCGTTCGCGGATAATTTCCCTCTCGAACTCGGCAATGGCGCCAAACACCGTAAAAATAAGGCGACCACCGGTAGTGGTAGTATCGATATCCTGTGTCAATGCCTTCAGTCCGATGCTCCGCTGCGCCAATCCTTCCACGGTGTCGAGCAATTGGCGGGTGGAACGGGCGAGTCGATCCAGCTTCTAAATTACCAGTGTATCGCCGGCGCGCATGAAATCCAGGGCAGCCTGGAGTTCCGGCCGTTCACGCTTGGCCCCGCTCGCCGTTTCCACAAAAATACGCTCGTAACCGGTTTCATTCAGCGCATCCAGTTGCAGATGGGGTTTCTGGTCGCGCGTGGAAACGCGGGCGTAGCCAATCAACATTTTTCAATGTCCGTCTGTGCGAAATCGTTGCCGACAAACAGCAACGGTTCATCGAGAGCTTTGGCCAGCGAGTAGACTGCGCAATCGCCCAGGTTCAGTTGGGCCGGGTGTCCTTGCACTTTGCCGTAGCGCTGAAAAGCCTCATCGGCGAGACGTGCCTGCTGTTCGTCGAATGGCATGACGATTGCGCCAATTTCTTCCAGAAACCGTTGCAGCTTGCCCGGCATGGTGTGATGTTCACGCGCCCGCACCACGATGTTGGCTTCCAGCAGGCTCACTGCCGATATACGACACACCTTGTGCGCTTCCAATGCGGCGACAATCCGCTCGCGCTCCGGCTCATGTTTCAGCCAGGCCAGTACGGCGGAAGTGTCAATCACCATATGCCGTGCTCGTTGTACCCCAGGATGTCGTTATCAGTACGGCTACCCGCTGGTGGTCGCGGCAACGCATCGACCTCACGCGCCAGCACGGCAAGCCGTTCGCGTAGCGGCTGTTTCTTGGCGACCAGTCCACGTATGCCGGCCAAGGACAACAAGCTTTCACGCACCACTTCGGTGATGCTTACGCCCTCTGCCTTGGCGAGTTGCTGTGCCAGCCGTTCCATTTGCAAGTCTTCGATCACAATAGCCATGTCATTCTCCCATTACTCATGGATACCATCGCTCTGGAGAGTGACAAGTTCTCCCCCTTCAGATCGTTTCTTTGGCGAGTCGGAGATTGGATAGTTCTGTTCCCAGCTCGATCCATCGGTCGATGAGAAGCTTCATGCGTTCGTAGTTTTT
>NZ_JAPUVO010000113.1 GCF_029255185.1 Propionivibrio sp. | reverse complement strand
CGCGCTCCAGATACAGATGCCAGTCACGCGGCGCCGTGACGATACGCGCCACGCGGTTGATGCGATAGACGCGGTCGGCCACGGCGGCTTCCTGACCGCCGCCATTGACGATCACGGCGCGTTGTGCTTCCGAAACGATAGGCGGTTCGATCAGCAGGCCAGACGGCGCGGCAATAAGCAAACGCGCAAAAGGAAAGGTTTTCGACAGGCTGGTGTCGTATTCCGCCAACCGGCGCTGGATTTCAAAGGTGCGATAGGCAAGGCCGCCGCGCGCGCCGTAAGACAACGCCGCCTCGCGCAACGCGTCCTTGCGGATCTGCAGGCCGAACGCCTCGCTCTTTTCGCTGCCTTCGGCGCCGTTCTGCTGCTCCTGCAATTCCTGAATGATCGGCGGCGGCGGCGAGGCCTCTGGCGTAGCCGCGGCGCGCACTGCGCCGCACGGCATCGCCAAAGCCAGAACAAGGCCGGCAAACCAAAGTCGTGAAGATCCGACGCGCAATGTCATCATGCCCCTAGATTTTGTCAACCGCTGCATAGCTCAACTCGATCACGCCGTTCTGCGCGTCCACGGACACATCGGCCCGCGTTCCGGCCTGCGAACCGAGGTCGCGCAACACCTCGATCAAAGGTTTCTGATACACGTCAACGGCAACGGTCAACGGCACTGGCGGCTGCGCCCCCTTGGTGTTGAACACAAAGCCAGCACGGCTGGACAGTGTCTGCCCAATCTGTTCGATCGGCCCCGTCCACTTGACCGTAATCAGTTGCGTCAGTCCCGGAGGGGCCGCAGAATAATCCTCGACCGGCGGCAGCGCTGGGCCGCGCTGCTGTTCAATGCCGGAAATGGCGTTTAAAGCCGAGGAAGCCTTTTCAGCAGCCTGCGCGATACGCGTGCCGACAAGGTCAGGCTCGGTGGCCAAAGGCACCACTTTGGCATCGCCAGCGCAACCGGCCAGAGACAGGAGGGGCAAGGCAAGGCCGGCCAACAGAAATGCGGATTTGCAGGGTAAGCGCCAAGACATCATCGCTCGCAACACCGATAGGTTGAACAAAACGCACGACCGTCACGTTCGAAGCGCCCCGTTCCGCAGCCACAAGACGGCCAGAATACGGTCAGGGACTCTTCTCGTCACCACGTCCTTGCGCAGCATCAAGATATAAACCGCTCTTTTGACAAGCACAACCACTTAACCACGGAGCGCCAAAAAATTCCGCCGCGAATCAACGGCTGGTGTAGCGCACGAAATACATGGCGAACGCGAACAGGAAAATGGCGGGGAACATAATCACCAGCGCGGTGAACCATTGTCCCTGAAACAGAAAGTACAGGCTCATCACCATCAACACCGAAGCGCCGACGCCATAAATCAACGAGGCGTTGGGAATCTTGCTCGACTCCGGCAATGGCGACCGACCATATTCGGCGACGGGCCGCTTCCGCCCGACCACTGGCAACTGCGTCGATTTTCCCGATCCTTTGGGCGGGGGCAGCAACCGGTCAAGCCAGTTCGCCATGGCCGCTACCTCAACAAATCGGCAAGCACGGCAGCCATGCGCTCTGGGCTTCCCTGCACGATCTTAATGCGTCCGTCTTTGCCGCGATAAACCAGATAGGGCGTGGCGGCGATGTTCCATTTCTCGATCAAGTCGCGATTTTCGTTGATGGAGCGCACGCGTACCGGCTCAGGCAACCCGTCGAGCTGCTTTCTGTCGCCGGCGACATACTTGTCCCAAGCGCTTAACGGGTCCGCCGCCGCCAGCAACTGCGCCGCAGCCCGCGTGCTGTCGGGACTTACGTTACCGATGGGGACCAACCGCACTTGCAGGCGGTTGGAAAAAACCGCCCCGCGCAATTCGCCCCATGTCTTATGGCAATGCGGGCAATTGGGATCGACCACCATCACCAGCTGCGGGCTGTCGTTGCTGCCAAGCAAAACGCCCGCAGCCGCCTGAAGATCCTGCATCAGCTTCTCGCCCGGTGAAGTTGTCGCCGCCTTGGCGACGCTGGCGGCGGGTTTCGTGGCCTCCGGCGCGGGCGGCGTGGGAACGGAAGCTATGGCGTTTGCCTTGGCGTGGCTCCCCGCCTGCTGTGACGGCTTGCCCCCGGGCCCGTACACAAGATTCTCGATTTCCGGATCGACCTTGGAAAGCTCCTGCACCTGCGGCGCGGTCACATCGTCGCCTTCGCGGGTAAACATGCCGCCGACGATGACGGTGTTGTTGTCGGCGGAGACGTAGATCATCTGCACCTGACCGTCCTGCACAATGAACCAGCCATTGATGCCGGAGCGCTGGCCAAGATAGTATAACTTCGAGCCTGCCTTGATGAGGTTGGCCAAAACCGGAATGCTGTTCACATCCGGCGGCCTGACGTCACGCGTGAAAAGATCGGGGTCGGCGTTCGGCAACGCGGCGGCGGGGGCACGGCCGGTGAGCGGGTTTTTGACAGCGCCTGGCTCGACCATCGGCATGGTCGACATTTCGGCCTGCGCAGGAAACGCCGCCGCCAGACCAAGCCAGAAAGAAACAACCCCCAGCATAATCTTTGGCGTCTTCATGGGCCGGACTCCTACATCGTCGCGTCGAGGTTACAGCGAATCATAAGGCAACCTACCGCATTTGTCGCGGCCATGCCACGCCAGAAATCTCTCACCGCGAGGCGTACTGACGGCGCACAGGCGGCGCGCCATAGGCCTCGTCATGCCGGATAAGCCCTTTGCGTTCCAGCACGTTGATAACCTTGGCGGCGTAGCGCATGCCCTTGACCGGCGTCGCCGAGTGGTACCAGGCGATGCCTTTGTAAAGCGAACCGGCGTCCGCGATCTTCTGCTGCAGGATCCAGGCGGCGACCTTGACGTTGGTGCAGCCATCGTCGCGCACGGCGCGGCGCGCCGTCGCCAGATCGACCCGCCAATGGCGCGCCAGATCGGGCAGCCAGCGCGAATTGACCTGCATCGGGCCCAGATCGTAACTGCCATTGCCGTTGGGGCCGACCTGCTGTCCGACGCGCCCGCCTTCGACATGCATGATGCCGATCATCACGGCAGGCGGCACGTGGTAGGTCTGCGAAGCCAGCATCAGACAAGCGGCAAGGGCCTGGGCTGTGATCATGGCCAGCCCTGCGCCTCAAGCTGCGCCGAAGGCGGAACCTCAAGATAGGTCGCCAAGGTGGCCAGCATCGCCATGCGTTGATTGAACGCCTGCCACACCTGCGTCATCGGCACGACATGGCCATGCTGCGCGAAATAGGCGGCGCGGTCGTCGGGGTTCATGTAGAGAAGGCGGTCGGCCTCGGCATAATGGCACTCGGTGT
>NZ_JAPUVO010000112.1 GCF_029255185.1 Propionivibrio sp. | reverse complement strand
TGGTGGTCGTCTCGATGATGCCATTGCCGAAATTCCAGACATAGGTGAAGGTGTCGCCCACCCCCGGGTCCTGCACGCTGACGCCAAACTCGAACTCACCCGCCGTGGCGGTCGGGGTGGCCGTGAAATTGCTCAGCTCGGGCGGGACGTTTTCGACGGTAATCGTGTGCTGCCAGTTCGCCAACTGCACATCATCGCCGGTGTCGGATATCCGCATCAGACGGGCGGAGATTGTCATGCTGTCGATCGGTGTTCCGGAGGTGCTACCGTTCTTGATCACATGCGTGCCGCTGAACGCACCGCGTGTATGCGTGACGTTGTCGGTGAGGCTCAGTCGTTCGATATCGCCATCGCCCCAGTTGACTTCGATATAGCAGTTGTCTAGTTCGACGCCACTCACATTACCCTCGAATGTGATCGTATCACCTTCGCGGTAAGTCGACTTGAAGGGCGACGTCGTCTCGATTCCGTAAAGTATAAAGGTACGGGCGTTAAAGACGACACTGGCCTCAGCCTCGCCCAAATCGTCGTCTTTGACCGACAGCCGAGCGGTGTACGAGCCGTCATCCCGCGTCACCATCACGGATGGCGCGGTCAGAGTAAAGGATTCGGTGATCACCGCCCCGTCCGGGTCGAAAACTTGCCAGTGATACTCGAGCACGTCGTCCGGGCCTGGGTCGGTGACAAAAGCGTAGGGAGTGACGATATCGCCCATAGCATACTCGCCACCGCCACCGATCTGAATTTTCGGGTTCTGATTGACCACGGTAATCACGGTGGTCATGTCACCCACACCGAGATCATCGTCTTCAACACGGATTTGCACGGTGTAATCATCGCGCGGCGTCCCGCTCGGATTGTCGTCGCGATACACATGCTTGAGTATCGGATTTCTGTTGTTAAGCGCCAGCGTCTGCGTGTTTATCACCCCATCGCCCCAGTTAACCGTCACCGTAAGGCTGTCTTCAAGACTGGCGTCATTGATATGCAGTTGCAGTACCGCTGCGGTGTTTTCGACGATCGACGGCGAGGCAAATTCGGCGCCCACCGTCGGCGCGGCGTTGACCACGGTCAGCCTGAGGGTGTCGTTGACCTGACCTCCCTCACTGTCGCAAATCCAGACCTTTACCGTGTAGTCATCGAAGGGAGTCCCGCTGGGGTTATCGTCGGGATACAACGATGCTATCGAGAAGGTCGTGACGCCCGGGTCGAGCACAACAGAACTCGCCACGTCATTTCCCCAATCGACGATCACGACATGGGTTTGTTCTGGTTTCGTAATGTCAGAAAACTCGCCATGGAGAACGGCGCTCGCCCCTTCGAAGATGGACGATTGTTCCAGGGTCAGGCTGACGATGCTCGGCGGAACAGCGGCGGGCGCATCACCCAGACGGATGTTATCGACCCCGACTGACCATGGATAGAATGCGGATTCAGACCTGCGCAGCTTGGCGTAAACATCCTTGACCTCGAAGGAAAACTGCCCAACCTTGCCGCGCAGCGCGGTAGGAATCGTCACCGGCACGTTCCGGCGAGTTGTTCCGGTTGCTGCGGGCATTTCGACCGACTCGGTAGCTAGTACAAAACCATCGGCATCTTTGAACGTGACGAGCAAAGTTCCTGAGACAGGCCGTGGCGGTTTGTTTTGGGCATATTTGGGGTGTCTGGGCAAATCCTCCAAGTCTTGATACACAGTATCAAATGTAAGCTCTTCCGGCGCTGAAACATCAATCAGCAAGGTGCCCTTGTCTTTCGGGAAATATTGCCAATCATGCGTCAACGTGTCTCCGGCGCTCAGGCTCCCCTGGAAGTCCATGAAATCGGCTTGAAAAGCATTTATGAGGGCGGGAATGAATGACGTTGCTGCAACGGCGCCAAAGTGCCTCAACATTGCCTCCGTAAAGTTTTTGAGGATGACTTTACCGTCCGCTTGCAACTTCTTTATATCGTCGGTGACCACCTTATGAAGATCGAGAATATGTTTGACCACCTGCCAAAGATGGGCCAGGGTGCCACTTATTCCAAGTTTCTGTATTGCCCCCGTCACATTCCTGGCAAGCGCTTTCCAGGTCACCGTTTTGAGATACGTCGTGGCTGCCGCCCGCTCATCTTCAGGCAACTTCTCCAAGACGCTACTGAAATCAAATTCAAAGTTTAAATTTTTAAGGCCCTGCGTCCAGCCCCCGCTACCGCCCTGGAATGCCCAACCCGGAATCTCGTACCCGGTTATTGCAGAAAAGAATCGGTTATACACCGGAAAACGGCTCGACTGAAAATCGCCATTGAACACGGTCGGAACGGCTTCTTTCTTATTGCCCACCTGAGTCGATTCGCCATGATCATCCACGCTGGCGATGTGGCCCGTGCCACCGGGGCGCATCGTTGTCGTTGCCCCGCCGCCAAGGTACGAATAGCCCCAGCCGGTGCCAACACCTTCCGACGGACGGGTATCCGCTGCAACAATATCCGCGTTTTCGGTAAAGGCTTGCCCGGCCCGATACCAGGGGTTAGCGGTCTCCCAAGACTGCTCCCATTTTCTCTTGATTACGCCCCATGTTCCATCCACCTTCTCGTAATCACGCTTGGAAAGCGCGACTGTCCCCAAGTACCATCCCTCAACCTGCAGATGAACCTCATTGTTGCCCCAATTGATCCAAGGCAAAAATTTAATGACCTGATCTTTAACAAACCCTGCCCGCCCGTTGAGACTGATATTGACGTCCGCACCGAGAATCGGTCTGCCGTTATAGGTCGATGACGTTCTCCATAGCGCTGGTGTAAAAAATGGACTATCGGCATATCCCAAGGTTTGATAATAATTGTCAGCAAACCCTATGTTTGACCATAAAGTTATTTGCGGATCCTTATAGTTGTTATAGGGAATCGTTCCCAGCCCGATCACATCAATCAGGTCGCTACCGGCAGCATCCAGCCACGGCCTTAACTTCTCAAAAAATACAAGTTTTTTTAGTGCGCTAGAAGCACGTGCCAGAACGAAGGTCAGATCACCGATGAGTCCGGTCACAGGCACTGACAGTCCAAACTGCTCAAAATCATGCGGATCGAGCGTTGTAAACTGAATGTCTTTCACGTCCGGGAAGTACTTGCCAATGCGTTGGGTGACCTCGCTATTGACCGAGGCGCCGCGACCCAAACCGATAAAATGCAATGGCGATTTGAACAACTTTTGATCCGTCGCGCCATCCAGCCTGACTAGGGCGGCAAACAAGGCATCCGCCGCCGCCTCGGAAAAACCCGAATCGGGAATGCTCGAATCGAGCATCCAGTTGGCAATCAGCACCAGGGGATGACCGACTACGTCAGCCGGGGTGGTGGTGTCGCCGCCGACCCCAAACACCCATTTCCACGTCGCGGACGCGGGATCATAGACAAAGACAGAGCCCTTGCCGGGTTCTGCAATCGCCATTCCCAGCTCGATCTGAGCCCTTAAATCGACCACAGGATCGGGGGAGGACAGCCGCGCCGTCGTTGTGTCGTGCGTGATGATCGTCACGCCGGCGAAACGCGTGTTGCTGGTGTCGAGAATCGGGGCGGCATCCAGGGTTCCGGAATCGCGCGACTTTTGTCCGGTCGCCGCGCTGATAACCTCGACCCCCCAGTAATAATGCTGACCCGCCGTCAAATAGACGTCATTGGGTAGTTGAAAGCTTTTCTCGCCCGCGTCAAACGAGCCAATGTCGGCTACCGTAAGTTTTTTGGTGAATATCCGATCAAGCTTCACGGGTACGCCGGTCACAACATCATTTTGTGTCCAATCAACCGTACCCCCTGGCAATATATTGGAGTGTAAATCCATCAGATCGCTCACGAACAGCCCATCCCCGGCCTGGAAAGTGCTGACGGTGAGGATCACTTCGCTGACTGCTTCATTCAATACAAACGGTATGATGGCCGGACCGACCGATGATTCGAATACGATGGCCTTTGCGGCAGAACTCAAGAACACACTGTCGTTCGGAGATTCAATGTCGCTCACCCAGCCGGACGTCAAATCCCCGGGAATCCCCAGGTTATATTTTATCGGCGTTACCACCTGACGCCCGGCGATGCGATCAATCGGATTCGGCTTTTTGGAATTTTGCATCTTAATGGAGTTTAATTCGGCAGCCGAGAGCAGTTCGGACAGATTCCAGACCAGCAGTCCGCTATCCGGGGGCGCGTCACCGATTGTTGGCCAATAGCGCAAATCGGCCATCAGCGATGTGCTGTCTTCACTGACATGCAGGCGATTGAAATTGCCATTGATGACCGGCGTCGTCGCGCCCAGGTACTCCGCCTTGCCAAACGGATCCTTGATGATGCCAACCTTGCCACCCATTTGTCCGGCTGACTTGAAATAGTCATAGTAGAGCGTGTCGTAGGGAGCATTAAGTTCAAAGAAATAATCGGCGACCAGCGCGTATTCAACGCCATCCTTGACAACCAGCACCGGCGACTGCGCCCGCTGAATATTGAGCTTATAGTTGGCATCAAGGCGGGTGGCCCCATCGATGTGCCCGGCCATCCGTATTTGCTTGAACTTCGCCGGCGTTCCGGTCAGACTGCCGCCGGGGGTGAGGTTGACAGTCACTGTGGCCAGTCCGGCGTCGGCGTCCTTGCCATCGGTTAGCAAAAACCGCAGCTGATTTAACACCCCATTGGACCTGATTCCCGCCCCCGAAATAAACTGCGGCCCTTGACCCTCGCCGGCTGGAAAGTCCACCGGAACCATGGTCAAAGCACCTGTA
Source organism: Propionivibrio sp. (assembly GCF_029255185.1). GTDB lineage: Bacteria > Pseudomonadota > Gammaproteobacteria > Burkholderiales > Rhodocyclaceae > Propionivibrio. Next base: position 1,569 of record NZ_JAPUVO010000112.1, on the reverse strand, counting down.
GCGTCGGCCATTCCGGCAGCGGATGTTGTCAGCGCATTAAGGTCAATGACATAAGCATTGCCACTTTCAATCGTTTTATTTGAAAAAAGATCATAGTCACTCGCCGGCGCCGTTATACCGAGATAGGAATGGCCCTCGCCTTGAATCACGGCGAGATCAATGTATCCGTACAACGGGTACGACAGCATGATTTGCTGCTGCCGCAAGAAATCGACACTATGTGCGCCAATGTTCACGCGCAACAGGCGGCTGGACGTGCTAATAGAGCCCACTTCGGCCACATACAGCCAGCCATCGGCAACCGCCAGCGCAGAAATATTGCTGGTCCCGACATAAATCGTTTGCACCAGGCGCAGGGTCGCCGTATCCATGATGTGGATGTCGCCGCGCCCGCCAGCGACGAACATCAGCGTTTTATCGAGATTGAAGGCGATCTGGTCGACGAAGTTGCCGGCGGCCCGCACCGGCCCGCTCGGATCGTCCGCGTAGAGTACCTCCTTGACCAGGACATTATTTTTGAAGATCAGCAGCTTTTGCCCTTGCGAGACGACGTCGTAACCCGTTTGCCCATCGACCGTTGCGCTGGCCGGCTCGCCATCGGCCACCCAGTGAAGATCACCCGGGTTATCAAAATCCAGCGTCTGCACCAGACGCTGCACGGTCAGCGTCTGCAGACCCAAGGCCACGCCGGCCGGAATATCCAGATCGACGGTGATGCTCGTCTGCCCCGGATTGACGGGCTGAAAATCGACCAGTTTTGTCCATTCAACCAGCGGCTTGCTAAGCGTCGTGCTGTCATCGGCCCATTGATCGGAGCTCGCATGGCCGTCCTGGTCGATACTCAAGCCCTCCGGCGACATCCAGAACCTGAGGGCCACCGGGCGTTCCGGCATTCCATCCGGGGTCGTCGGCGCCAGATTCTCAACGGTCACGCGCAGCTTGCCGTCCACCATTTCCATCTTGCTGATCTGTGCATCGCTGGTCGCTACGGGAGTAGTCTTTACCGAATCGCTAATCGTCAGGGTGATGTTGTCGCCTTCGATGCTTCTTGTCATCGGCTTCACCTGGTAGGCGCCGGCATAGTCCATCTGGATGCTATAAATTCCGGCAGCCACGGCCCCTGCGGCCAAGACTCCAAGAGCCATCGCCCATGGACTGGCAAGAGAGATAAGGGCGGCGGCGCCAAAAATCCCGGGAACACTAGCCGCACCGAGCAATGTGAGCGCGAGAGTGCCCGATACAATCGCCAGACCGGGCAAGCCATAACCCTTGACCTTGACCGCACCCGTATTCACATCGACGGTGGTTTTGACACACAACAAATCACCATTCTCACTCACCCCGTTATACGGCGGACTAGCCGTCCTAGCCACCAGCCGTCCGCTGCTATCCCTCTGCACAAAGCCATTATCAAGCACCCACCACTTAGGCTGCATCACCCCATTGATGTCCGGCGCCATCCCGCGGCGCAGGAAGAGCACCTCGTCACCCTCCGCAACGCCACTGGTGTCCTGCAGAGTCAGCGACAGTTGCACCGGAACCGTCGTCTTCGCATCACCGAGTTCGAGA